>JBFFZG010000328.1:0-5308 GCA_041568735.1 Promineifilaceae bacterium (SeqCode) | reverse complement strand
GATCACAGCCGGGTTCCCTACAAAATGGCCTACAAGCGGGATTTCCTGGCATTCTGCGAGGCGCGGCGGGCCGGCGGCCGGCCGGTCATTTTCTGCTGCGACGTCAACACCTCCCACCGGCCGATCGACCTGGCCCGGCCGCGGCAGAACGCCAGGACGACCGGCTTTTTGCCGGAAGAACGGGCCTGGATCGACGAGGTGGTGGCGGCCGGCTACGTCGACACCTTTCGCCACTTTTACCCGGAAAAAACGGGAGCTTATTCGTGGTGGACCTACATCGGCGGGGCGCGCGGGCGGAACGTCGGGTGGCGGCTCGATTATTTTTTTGCCAGTCCGGAAGCGGTCCCCCTGCTGGCCGGCGCGGCCATTCATCCCGACGTCGAAGGCTCCGACCACTGCCCGGTCAGCCTGACCCTGCGGCTCTGAGACCGGCTAGCTGATCCACTCCTCCCACTGCTCCGAGCGGGCTTTTCCCAGCAGCTTGAGATAGACGGTCGCCTTGCCGTAGAAGATGATCAGCGCTTCCTTGTAGATGTCGAGGTTGGCCCGGATGGAAATGCGGAAATTTCCGCCCCGGTCGACCTGTTTCTCCGCCAGCTCCTCATCGGCGAAACCGGCGATCACCTGCTCCAGCTCGCGATCCATCGCCTCATACCAGCCCCGCAGGCCGGCGACATCCCGGGCGGGTGGGGCCGGCCGGTGGTCTTCAAAATCGAGGGTGAATGTTCGAAAGGAGTCGATGTAGGCCTGCTGCGTCTGGCCGATTTCCCGGCAGAGCTCGCCCAGGGTCGGGTTGGTTCCGCCGGGCGTAAAGGCCAGGTCCTGGTCGGTCAGCCGCTCGAGCAGGTCATCGCGCAGCCGCTGGTAGTAGCGAAACAGGGGGTAGTAGCGCTGCATGATCCGGTTCATGGCTGTTATCTCCTCAGATGGTCCGGCGAATGGCTGATCGGGCAGGGGAGTCAGGCCGATCAGGGAGCCAGGGCGCGGCATTCCGCGTCGCGGAAGCAGTCGATGACGTGGTCGTTGACCATGCCCACCGCCTGCATGAAAGCGTAGCAGATCGTCGGGCCGACGAAGTTAAAGCCATAGCTTTTCAGTCCCCGGCTCATCGCCTGCGACTCGGCCGTCTCGGCCGGAAAATCGGCCAGGGTGCGCCATGGATTCTGGATCGGCCGGCCGTCGACGAACTGCCACAGGTAATCGCTGAAAGAGCCATGCTCCTCCATGATCTGCAGAAAGCCCTGGGCGTTTTTAACGGCCGACTGCACCTTGAGCCGGTTGCGCACGATGCCGGGATTCTGCAGCAGCTCGGCGATTTTCTGCTCGTCATAGCGGGCGATTTTTTCCGGGTCAAACCCGTCGAAGGCGGCCCAGTAGTTTTCCCGCTTGCGCAGGATGGTGATCCAGCTCAGGCCGGCCTGGGCCCCGTCGAGGATGAGTTTGGCGAAGAGCTGCCGGTCGTCGAACTCCGGCACCCCCCATTCCTCGTCGTGGTAGGCCACGTACAGCGGGTCGGTCCCGCACCATTCGCAGCGTATTTTTTCTTCCATGGGTAATATTTTACGCCGAGTGCGGGCGTACGCCATCCTGAAATGCGAGAAAGGCCACCCCCAATCAGAATTGGCCCAATTTACCAGACCGAAGATCTGACAATATGTTATCCTTTGATCATGGGCAGCTTCAGGCAAATCATTCTGTCCTGATTGGCTGGTTTCCATGGAGTCTGCGGGCCAGCGATCAGACACACCTCGTTAACAGGGAGAATACACCGTGAAAATTAAATTTCTCATCCTCATGAGCTTATGTCTGTTCCTCTTACCTGCCTGTGACAGGATGCGTGCCACCGGTCAGGTGATCGAAGAATCGCTCAACGAATTTGAAGGCACGATTGAAAATCAGGCAGGACGGCCGGTTGAAGCGGCTGTAAAAATAGGAGCCAAAATTGGTCTCCTGGCGGTTTCTATCAATCACCGCGGTGAAGTGGAAATCGCCATCGTGGCCGAAACGCCGGATATCCCGACCCCATTGGGCCGCTTCAGCGCCGGCATTCAGGCCGAAATTGAATTTCCAGAAGCCCAAACACTCACCGTGATTGGGGGCGGAGACGCCTGGATTTATGACTTGAATGATCAACCCTTTTCCGTCGAACTCAACGACGTCGACGCCACCATCAGCGGCAGTGGGGATGGCAATCTGGTTATTGAAATTGACGATCGACGAATGAAAAAAGGGGAAGAGCCTCGCTTCCAGTACAGGACCCCATCTACCTTCGCGATGAACCGCGAGGAAGTTCAACCGATTCCATTTGATATCGGTTCCTCCGTTAACGGGCAGCCAATTATGGTCACTCAGATTGGCTCCGGGGGGCGGCCGGTCGCTCTGGTTGGCGGGATGCACGCCGGATTCGCACCGGCCTCGACGGAAATCGCCAACCGCATCATCGATCATTACCGGGCCAATCCCGATCAGCTGCCAGAAAATATCAGCCTTTACGTGATTCCGGTGGCCAATCCCGACAGTCTGGCGGGTCGGGTCAACCACCTCAGCGGCCGCATCAACGGAAATGGGGTCGATATCAACCGGAACTGGGATTGCAACTGGTCCCAATCCGCCCGATGGCTGTCTCAGACGCTCGATCCCGGCTCCGAACCGTTTTCCGAACCGGAAAACAGAGCCTTGCGCGATTTTTTCCTGGCTACCAATCCGGAGGCGGTGGTATTCTGGGAAGCGAAAGGCGACCTGGTCATCCCCGGGCGCTGTGGAAACAGCTACCATTCGGATTCCCAGCATCTGGCTTCGGTTTACAGCGCGCGGTCGGCTTACGAATTTGGGTTTATCACGGGGTATCAAATTACGGGAGACGCGACGGATTGGCTCGACAAGCAGGGGATCGCGGCCATCGCCGTCCTGCTGTCCGATTACAACTCGATCGATATTCAGCGCAATATCAAGGGGGTTCAGGATATTCTCGAAGATGTCGCCCGGTAAATTCACCCGCGCTATTTCTTGCCCATCTCTACTGGTCGAGGCCGGTCAAATCGACTACCATCGCCCCCATGCACCTGGCGATCAACGGCTTTTTCTGGAACCAGCCCCACACCGGCAGCGGGCAGTACATCCGCCACCTGGTCGGCCATCTGCACCGGCTGGTCTCCGATCTCGACATCACCCTGGTTTTTCCCCGAGCGCCGGGCCAGCCGGGGCCGGAAAGCGCGCCGGCCGGGGTGCGGGTTGTCACCGTCCCCCTGCGGCCGGGCCACCTGGGCAAGGTGGTTTTCGAGCAGATCCACTTCCCCCGCGCCTGCCGGGAAAGCGGCGCCGACGTGGCGCTCGTCCCCTACTGGGGCGGGCCGCTGCGCTCCCCCGTGCCGGTCGTCGTCACCATCCACGACCTCATCACCCTGATCGTGCGCGAATATCACCGCACGCCGGCCGCACGCCTCTATAATGCCCTGGCCGGCGCCAGCGCCCGCGGGGCGGCGCACGTGCTGACCGATTCCCACGCCAGCCGCAGAGATATCATCGACCGGCTGCAGATTCCGGCCGGCCGGGTTTCGACCGTTTACCTGGCTCCCGCCCCCCAGTTCAAACCGCAGGGGGACTTTCTCCTCGATCTGGCGGTCCGGCAGAAGTACGATCTGCCCGATTTTTACACGCTCTACCTGGGGGGCTACGCCTTACATAAAAATGTGACGACCCTGCTGCTGGCCTACACTTACGTCGTCCAGGGGGTCGGCAGGCAGTACCCGCTCGTCCTGGCCGGGAGGAAGCCGGACAAAAGCAGCCCCCACGTTCCCGATTACGACGGCTACATCCGCAAACTCGGCCTCGACGAGCACGTGCGCTGGCTTGGCTATGTCGACGAGGCGGATAAGCCGGTCATCTATCGGGAAGCGATGAGCTTTGTCTTCCCCAGCCGCTACGAAGGGTTTGGCCTCCCCCCTCTGGAGGCGATGGCCTGCAATGTGCCCGTCGTGGCCACCAACGCGCCCGGGGTCGACGAAGTCCTCGGGGACGCGGCCATGACGGTCGATCCGGATGACGAGCGCCGGATGGGAGGGGCGATTATCGCCACCCTGATCCAGGACAATCTGGCCAACGACCTGCGCGCCCGGGGACTGGAGCGAGTGAAGGCCTTTTCATGGGAAAAGACGGCCGGAGAAACGGTGGCCATCCTGGCCGCCGCCGCCGAACGGGGGCGCTGACCTCTCCGGGTGTCCAGACGGCAGGATCCACACCATGAACCCCCACCCCCCACCTGATGTCATCATCCGCCCGGCCGTCCCCGGCGATGCGGCCGGCGTCGTGGCCGTCCTGAACCCAATCATCGAATCCGGCCGCCACACCGCCTTCACCCGCCCCTTCACCGTCGAAGCCGAGCGGGCCTTTATCCGCGCCTTTCCGGCCAGGGGGGTTTTTCACGTGGCGGTCGATCCGGCCGATGGGACGATCGCCGGCTTCCAGACCCTGGCCCCGTTTTCGACCGACAGCCCGGCCTTCGATCACGTGGGGACCATGGGCACCTATGTCGCGCTCGACCGGCACAGGCAGGGGATCGGCGGGCGGCTCTTCGCCGCCACCTTCCGGGCGGCCGTTCTGCTGGGCTTCACCAAGATCTTTACCTATGTGCGGGCCGACAATGCGGCCGGTCTGAAGGCCTACCTCGGCCAGGGGTTTCGCGTCGTCGGGACGGCAGAAAAACAGGCGCTGATCGCCGGCCGCTACGTCGACGAGATTATCATCGAAAAGCTCCTGGTTCCCTGAGCTCCCCGAAAAAACTACACGAATTTGCGCATGATGTAGAGAGGAAAGCCCCGCTGATCCCGCTCGCCAATCTGCTCAAAGCCGTGGCGCAGATACCAGCGGCGAGCCATGGCCGTCTCCAGCACGATCTGCTCACACCCCTCCCGGCCGGCGATGGCGAAGGCCTCCTCGAGCAGCACCGGCCCGAGCTGCCGGTTCTGGTAGGCCGGGGCGATGGCCAGCGTCGTGATGTTGAGCACACGCCCCTGCGGGTCGTGGGTGTCGCGCGGGTTTTCGTCGAGGGCCGGCTCCCGCACCGCCGCCCACTTTTCCGTCGTGAGGTAGCCGGCCACGGCGGCTTCACCTGTTTCGTGCCACTCTAAAATCCGGCAGCCGGCCGGAAATACCTCCAGCCGCGCCCGAATGACGGCCGGATCCTCGGCCGCCCCATAGTCGAATATTTCCCGGTCGAGCCGGCAGATCGTCTCAAAATCGGCGAGAGTGGCGGGGCGAATAAAGTGCATGGCGGGTTGGGGAACGGGGTACGGGGAACGGGGTACACAAT
>JBFFZG010000327.1:0-5320 GCA_041568735.1 Promineifilaceae bacterium (SeqCode) | reverse complement strand
CGCCGCGGCGCTTCGCCAGCCAGCCGCCCAGCGCCTCGATGGCGATGAAGGCGAGCCCGGCGACCAGCACGAAGAGGACCATACCCTGGTAGGAGGCGGCGACCACCTCGGTGGCCTCGATCCCCTCGTGGGCGGTATCGATCAGCAGGAAGACCAGCAGCCCCAGGGTCAGGGCCATGACGAAGTCGATGCCGCTACGGCCGAGCCGGCGCAGGGCCGGGTGCCAGAGCAGCCCCAGGGCCACCGGCAGGACGCCGACGTAGATCCCCACCAGGGCGAGCAGCCCCAGCGCCCGGGCGCTCGGCCGCGGGCTGGCGACCGCCACCTCCACCGTGTGGTCGAAGGTGACCCCGCTGGCGCTGAGCAGGCGCAGCTCGTGCACCTCGCCGTGCACCCAGGGATAGGGGATCACGATGCGCGCCCGGTCGAGGTGCGCGAGAGCGCCGGGCGGCCGCTGCTCGAACGCCCAGTAGGCCTCGTCGACGAGCACCTGGGCGATGGTCACCGGGTCGGGAGCGCCGTTGATTACCTCGAGCTGAATGTGCCCGGCCGCCGGAAAGCGGACCCGCTGGACGGTCAGCTCTTCCAGCGGCGGAAAACTCCCGGTAAAAAAGGCCAGCGGGTTCAGAGCCAGGAAGGCCCAGACCAGCACGGCCAGCAGCCCCAGCGGAATGAATGCCAGCAGCCAGTTCGGGTAGCCGGCGGCGGCGGGTTCTTTTTTCGCCATGAGCGCCTCCTATGGCTGAACGTCAAAAATGCCCATCCAGCCCAGCTCGGCGAATTCGCTCTGGTGGGCGTGGAACATGTACGGCCCGGGCTCAAAATCGGCGAAGGAAAACTCCAGGATGCCCCGCTGCGCCTGGCACTGCATGATCGTATCCACGGTCTTCAAGGTTGGCTGGAGGGTCGTGCCGTGGTCGTAATAATCGAAGAAGTTGGCGTGCAGATGCATCGAGTTGATCGGATCGAACTCGGTGATGTTGACCAGGTAGAGCCGCTGCCGCTGCTCCCGCCGGATCGCAATCGGCTCGTTCATGTAGCCGAAAGCCACCGTGTTGACCGCGTAGACTTCGTTATCCCCGTCGAAATTGACGTCAAAGGCGTTCATCACCATGACCATCTCGTGGATGTCCCCGTTTTCCGGGGATTCGTGGTGGCGCGAGCGGGCGATCGCCCGCTCTTCGCCGCTGTATTTCTCCGGGTCGGGGTCGATGATAAAGGCCCCGTAAAGGCCTTTGTGAATATGCCGCTTGAGCGGAATGGCGTGACAGTGGTAGAGATGGCAGCCGAACGGCCGGGCCGTAAATTCGTAGGTAAACCGGCCGCCGGAGGGAATCATCCCCGGCCCCGCCTGGGGAATCCCATCCATGCGCGCCGAATGGATGCCGTGGAAATGGATCGTATGCGGGTGGCTGCCGGCGTTGACAAAGTGAATGCGCAGCAGCTCTCCCTCGACGCAGCGAAGGGTCGGCCCGGGGCACTGGCCGACAACCTGGCCGATCCGGCGCGAAGCGGCCGAAGTCTCGCTGCCGTAAACCCAGGCCGGGAAAACCAGCCCGGGCGCAATCTCGAATTCGCGGTCGACGGCGAATATCGTCCACTCGCGCACCCGCCGACCCCCTTCCGATTTGACCACCCCGAGATCAAAATCGGTGAGCAGCTCGTGGGGATGAAAACGGTTGGCCGCGTGATCGACCTCGCCAACCGTGCCGGCTCCCCCGTGGGCCAGCGCATGGGATCCCGCTGGCGTCCCCCCCGTCTGCTGCACCGGATTCAGATCGACTCCCCAGCGGCTCAACCAGCCCGTCAGGCCCGCGGCACCGACCCCTCCCGCCTTGAGAAAATTCCGTCGTGACACGTTTAATTTACCCATGGTTCACCCTCGTGGCGGCGACTGCGATCCAGCGGGAAGCGAATCGCGAGATAATTTGGTATTACTAAAGGAATACTTAGCAATGCCTAAATTAGCAAATTCTGGCTCCCCTGTCAAGCCGGCTGCCGGCCCGTTTACTCCCCTCTGCCGCCCTTCTGGATTGATCATTTCCCAAAGCAAAACGCCCGCCGTTTTCAACGGCGGGCGCTGCGAATCCAATCATTGAGACGCCGCTGCATCCGGCGGCAGCCGGTTCCAGGCTATGGATTCCCGACGATCAGTTTGCCGACCATGCCGGCCTCCTTGTGGCCCGACACCGTGCAAAAATACTCGTATTCACCGGCCTCAGAAGGGGTGAATTCGAGGACAGTCGTTCCGCCGTTGATCGAGGCGGCCGTGTGAATTTCGGGCATCTCCGCCATATTTTCCATGGCATGCTCGTGCCCATCGTCGTGCCCGTCATCCATCTTCATCTCGGTGACCTCACCGGAGTGCGGCAGCTTCATGATGCTGAAATCGTGCTCCAGCACGCCGTCGTTGACAAAAGTAACCCGCACTTTTTGCCCTGCCGCCGCATTGATCGAGGTCACGTCATAGGCGATATCCGTGGCATGGATCGTCACGTCGACCGGCGGCGGGGGGGCGGCCGGCGCCGAAGAGCAGGCGGCCAGGAACAAAACAGCCATCCACAAGAACACATAGATTAAATTTTTCATGGTATCCTCCCTTTTACGTTGGATAAAACAGGACTAATCAACAGTCGGGTAATGGGATCATGGTGGGAATCGGGTAGCTCATCCCCCTCCAATTCCTATCACAGGCTCATTACCAATCAAACCTATTCTAACCTGCGCCTGATATAAAACGAAGGTGAACCGACGCATTTTCCGAGGAATGAGGCAGCGATTTACCGGAATTACCAGAACTGAAACCGCTTCAAAGCCGACCCGGCGTTCGGCCGCGGCCGCCGCTCCCGCGCTCCTGATCGCCTGCGGCGCCGCTTTGCTGAGCAGCTGCTCCGGCTCGTTCTCGGCCGCCGAACAGGCCCAGATCGAAGCCGGCCGGCAGATCTACCTGACCCACTGCGCCGCCTGCCACGGCCAGGATCTCGAAGGGCAGCCGGACTGGCAAGAACCCAATCCCGACGGCACCTTCAAGGCGCCGCCCCATGACGCCAGCGGCCACACCTGGCACCACGACGACGCCACCATTCTCGACCGAATCCGAGGCGGTGCAGCCGCCCTGCCTGAGAAGCTCCAGTGGATCAGCAACATGCCGGCTTATGAAGAAATTCTCACAGAGGAGGAAATTCAGGCGCTCCTGGTTTATATTAAGAGCTCCTGGCCGGCCGACATTCGGCGCGCTCAACCGGGAAATGACCCATCAAATTGAGTCGTAAGGAAACCCCATGCTCAAACGGCAAAACTTCTTTCCCTGGCTGATCGCGGCCCTCCTGCTGGCCGGCGCGGCCGCCTGCCGCTCTTCCAGCCCAGCCGGCCAGGAGCCGATCATGAAAGGGCCGGCCTTTCTCTATTTTTACACCGAGAATTGACCGCCCTGACAGGCGATGCAGCCCATCGTGAATGGGCTCGAAGCGGAATTTACCGGCCGGGTTTCCTTTCTCTACTACGATCTGGCCAACCCTGAAAACGAGCGGCTGCAGTCCCACTACGAAACACGGGGACATCCGACAGCCGTGGTCCTGGATCGAGAGGGAAACGTGGCCGCGCGCTTTTTCGGCCAGCAGGATCCCGCCGCCATTCGGGAGGCACTCGAGGAAATTCTCAGGCAGCCGGCCGCCGCCCCTCCGCAAAACCGACCCAGGCGCCGCCATTTTCTGCAGGTATAATCCCATCATGGCCGCCCGCATCCTCGTCGTCGACGACGAAAGCACCCTGCGCGACACCGTGCGCGCCTACCTGGAGCAGGAGGGATTCCAGGTGCGCGTGGCCGCCGACGGCCGCGTCGCCCTGCAGGAAATCCCCAACTTCAAACCCGATCTGCTGATCCTGGACATCATGCTGCCCGGGGTCGATGGGCTGGAAGTGCTGCGGCGGCTGCGCCAGTCGTCCGACGCCTATGTCATCATGCTCACCGCCCGGGCCGATGAAACCGACAAGGTCGTCGGCCTGACGCTGGGGGCCGATGATTACATGACCAAGCCGTTCAGCGCCCGCGAGCTGGTGGCGCGGGTCAAAGCGGCCCTGCGCCGGCTCGGCGGTCCGGCCAGCCGGACGGCCGAACTGACCTCCTCCCGGCTCCGCCTCGACGAGGAGGCCCACCTGGCCTGGAAAGACGACCGGCCGCTCGACCTGACCCCCATCGAGTTCAGCCTGCTGCACGTCCTCATGCGCCACCGGGGACGGGCCCTCAATCGGGAGCAGCTGATCGAGCTCGTCTGGGGGATCGATTTTTATGGAGACGATCGGGTCGTCGACGTGCATATTGGCCGCCTGCGCAAAAAGGTCGAAGACGACCCGGCCAACCCCGCCCTGATCGCCACGGTCTGGGGGGCGGGCTACCGCTTTGAGGATCCGCAGCCATGAAAACCATCCGCCAGCGGCTCGGCTGGAAGCTCTTCATCTCCTATCTGGTCATCATCCTGGTCGGCATCGCCGCCCTGGCCATCACGGCCGAAATCCAGGTGCCCACCGCCTTCAACCGCCATCTCTCCCAGATGGGGGGCATGATGGGCGGCACCGGCGGCGGCATGATGGCCGATCTGACCACCAGCTTCGACCGGGCGGTCGGTGAGATTTTGCTCGTCTCCGCCGCCGCGGCATTTCTCTCCGCCGTTGTGATCAGCACCTTCGTCACCCGGCGCATCGTCCGGCCGATCCAGGAGATGAAGCGGGCCAGCGGGCGCATCGCCGACGGCCGGTTTGACGAGCGGGTCGAAGTCACCGGGGAGGACGAGCTGGGGGAGCTGGGGCGCGCGTTCAACCGGATGGCCAACCGGCTGGCCCAGACCGAAGAGCGGCGGCGGCAGCTCATCGGCGATGTCGCCCACGAGCTGCGCACCCCGCTGAGCAGCCTGATGAGCGTCGTGGAAGGATTGCAGGACGGGGTCTTGCCACCAGACGCGCGGACGATCGCCAGCGTCCAGAAAGAGCTCGGCCGGCTGCAGCGGCTGGTCGACGACCTCGAGGAGCTCTCGCGCGCCGAAGCCGGCCAGATTCCGCTGGTTCTCGAAAGAGCAGAGGTGGCCGTCTTCACGACCCCCGCCGTGGAGCGCCTCGCCTCCCAGTTCGAAGAAAAGGGGGTGGCCCTCGAAGTCGCACGGCCGGCCGATCTCCCACCCGTCCGGGTCGATCCGGCTCGCATGACCCAGGTCGTTCTTAATCTCCTGGGGAACGCCCTCCAGTACACTCCGGCCGGCGGCCGGGTGACCCTCAGCGCGGCGGCCGGCCCGGATCAGCTCACCCTGGCGATCGCCGATACCGGGAT
>JBFFZG010000326.1:0-5333 GCA_041568735.1 Promineifilaceae bacterium (SeqCode) | reverse complement strand
CTGCGGGAATTCCACGCCGGGACGACCAGCCACACCCGGGCGTTTATCAAAGTGCAGGATGGATGTGACAACAAATGCACTTTCTGCATCACGACGGTCGCGCGGGGGGCCGGGGTCAGCCGCCACCTGGGGGATGTCGTGGCCGAGATCCAGGCACTCCACGCGGCCGGCTACCAGGAAGCGGTCCTCAGCGGCGTCCATCTCGGCTCCTACGGCCGGGACCTCGATCAGCCGGACGGCCTGCGCCGCCTTCTGGAAGCACTCCTGGCCCACACCGACATGCCCCGGCTGCGCCTCTCCTCCCTCGAACCCTGGGATATCCCCCCCGGCTTTTTCGACCTGTGGGAAAATCCCCGGCTGCTCCCCCATCTCCACCTCCCCCTGCAGTCGGGCAGCGACCGCATCCTGCGGCTGATGGCCCGGCGCACCCGGCGCGACAGCTTTCGCGCGCTGGTGGCGGCCGCCCGGGAGGCGATCCCCGAACTCAATCTGACCACCGATATCATCGTCGGCTTTCCGGGCGAAACGGAGGCGGATTTCGCCGAGAGCCTGGACTTCGTGCGGGAAATCGGCTTTTCCCGCCTGCACGTCTTCCCCTACAGCCCGCGTCCCGGCACCGCCGCCGCCCACATGAGCGGGCAGGTCGGCAAAAAGACCAAAAAGGAGCGGATGGGTCGCATGCTGGCCGCGGCCGGCGAGCTGGGGGAAGCGTTCCACCGGCCGTATGTTGGCCGGACGATCCCGGTCCTCTGGGAATCCGTTCTCGGGGCCGCCGCCGGGGGGCTTAAATGGCGCGGCTACAGCGACAACTACATCCGCGTGAACGCCAGCGGACCGGTCGATCTGCTCAACCGGGTGACGCGGGTGCGGGTCACCGGCGCCTCGGCCGACGGGCTGATCGCCGTCCAGGCCGGCGCCTGACCATCCATTGACAAATGTCACTGGTCGGCCGCCCATCGTCGATCTAATCTATAGAGGTAAAGAGCACTCGTTTTTCTAATCACAATCGAGATTTCAAGGGTTTCCTGGAGGAAAAATAATGGCTGAACTGCATAAAAAAACCCGGGTCATGACCGCGGATGGCCAGAAGCTCGGTGAAGCGCTGCGCATTTACCGGAATCCCCGCGAAGAAGAGATCAACCCGGAGCTCAAGCTGTTTGAATTTTACCTGTACGTCTTGAATCTCGACCTGCCGGATGATTATTTTATCCCCCTGGATTACCTGGCCGGCTACGATGAAAAGACGCGGGAGGCCCGTTTGAAAATCTCCATGCGGAAAGTGGAAAAGGAGCTCCTGACCCGTAAACCCCAGTTTATTGCAATCGGACAGGCCGTCGAAGAGCCGCTGCCCGAATGAGGCCGCGGCCGTTCCCAGATAGTCCCGCCCGCCGGTTCCACCGGCGGGCTTTTTTTTATTCGTCGAGGCGATCGCCGGTCAGACGAGGGTGGCTCCCAGGATCCGGTCAACACGGAAGGTGCGCACATCTTCCCGCAGGTGGCAGTAGGCGATCAGATAGGGCGTCTCCATGTGGTAGGCGGCGTAGCGGGGGGTGATCCGCCGACGGCTCTCTCCTTCTTTGCCGCCGAGATAGAGGATCTCCACATCCCGGCCGGCCGCCAGCGCTTCCTCCAGCAGCGGCGGCAGGGCCACCCGGATCGGCGGCGGGGCGAAGATGCCGCCGCCCTGGGCAAAGAGCAGATCCCCCACCGTGCGCAGGTGTTGGCGGCCGGCCAGCTCGCGGGCCATACGCAGCAGAACGTCGGCGGTCATGATGACGTCGTTGAGCGCCCGGTGGGCTCGCCCGACGCGCACGTTGAGCTGGCGGGCAACATGGGCCAGGTTGTTGGCCCCAAAATGAAAGTGGCGGCGGGCCAGCTGCAGGGTACAGATCCAGGGATTGGGCAGGAGCAGCCGGCCGGCCTCGGCTTCCGGGCTGGCCAGGGCGTATTCCATCCCCAGGAAATCGGCGTCGAATGACGCATTGTGGGCCACGAGCAGCGCTCCGTCGAGCAAGTGGTCGAGGCGGGGGCGGACTTCGGCGAAGCGGGGCTTTCCCCGCAGGTCGGCATCCGTGAGGCCGTTCACGGCCGAGGCCTTTGGATCGACCGGCCGCTCTGGATCGATCAGCGCCTCAAACTCGGCGACCGGCCGCCCCCCCTCGTAGCGCACCGCTCCGATTTCAATCACTCGATGTCCCAACCCCGGATAGAGGCCGGTCGTCTCCGTGTCGACGACGACGAAAGGGATTTCCTGGAGGGTTTTCTCGGCAAAATCAAAAGCGGCCATTGGTGGACTCGTCGAGCACATCGGTCAGAAGGTCAAAATCCGCTTCATTTTACCCCGCTCCGGACGGCCGGGCATCCGCGTTACAAGCGGCCGATCTTTTGCTAAACTGGACACCATTCCAACCACCCCACGATCTTCTCGACCCAGGAGGTTCCCCATGTCGGCCGCGCTGACGTACACGTCCTATCTCCATCTCGAAGAACTTCTCCGGCTGCAGCAGCCCAAATCGCGCGGGCCGGAACACGACGAAATGCTCTTCATCATCATTCACCAGGTCTACGAGCTCTGGTTCAAGGAGCTGCTGCACGAGATCGACTATCTCCAGACCCTTCTCGACGGGCAGGATCTCTCCCGGGGGCTGCACACGCTGCGGCGCATGCTGACCATCCTCAAGACGGTGGTCAGCCAGATCGACATTCTGGAGACGATGACGCCTTTGGAGTTCAACTCATTCCGCGGCTTTCTCGAATCGGCCAGCGGCTTCCAATCCTTCCAGTTTCGCGAGCTGGAGTTCGCCCTGGGGTACAAGCGCCCGGGGATCCTCAACCATTTCCAGGATACCCCCTTTTACGGCGGCCTTGAGGCCCGCTTTCATGCCGGGTCCCTGTGGGATACCTTCCTGAAATTTTTGCATGCGGCCGGCTTCTCCATGCCGCCCGAGGAGCTGGCGCGGGACGTCACGCAGCCTGTGGCCCCGTCGCCGGGCGTTCAGGCCGCCCTGCTGCGGGTGTACCGGGAAGATCCCCCCCTCAGCCGGCTGTGCGAGCGGCTGATCGACCTCGACGAGGGGCTACAGGAGTGGCGCTACCGCCATGTCAAGATGGTCGAGCGGACGATCGGCGGCAAGTCCGGAACAGGCGGCTCGCCTGGCGCCCGCTACCTGCAGACAACCCTACAGCCTTTCTTCCCCGATCTCTGGGCGATCCGCACCGACCTTTAACCGACCGGCCGGTTCGTAATGGGCCAGCCGGGTCTGCACCGCCGACCGCCCCAGCCGCAGCCGCACCCAAGCTGTGGTGAGGGCGAAGCCAGCCGCCAGGGCGATCAGCCCCAGCGCTCCCCCTTCCGGTCCGAATGAGCCGCCGGTCAGCCAGTCGGGACCGGCCTGCTCAATGCGCAGCACGCTCCCGCCGACCATGGGCAGCCCGCTGACCGGCAGGCCGAAGATATTCCCCTGAAAAAAATTCCAGGTGATGTGCAGGCCGATGGGCAGTGCCAGCTCGCCGGTCAGCAGGAAGCCCTGCGCCAGCAGGAGGCCGGCCAGGCCGATATTCAGCGTGCTGACCCAGGTGGCGTTCGGATTGCCGGCATGCAGGAGGCCGAAAACGGCCGAGGAAAGCAGCGCGGCCGTCCACAGGGCCGCACGGGGGCCGACCGGCCCCGCCCGCAGCCCCTCGGCCAGGTTGCGCAGCTGGTAGCCGCGGGAGAAGAGCTCTTCGTAGATCCCGACCCCGATGAAAAGAGCCAGCGGGTGCAGGATAGCCAGTCCAAAGGGGGTCTGCCCGTCAACGACGTGCCAGACGGCCGTTACCCGCACCCAGCCCAACGCCCATTCGACAGCGAAGATGGCGCTCATGAGCAGCCCCCCGAGAAACAGGCCAAAGGCGAGCTGCTCCCACCAGGCCCGCGAAAAATGGAAGCCAAAATCGGGCCAGGCGCGCCGGTCGAGCCAGCGGCCGGCCAGCCAGATGCTGAGGATAAAAACAGCGAAGGTGGTCAGGCCGGCCCAGATGGCGGCCGGTCCCGGATCGACCCCCCCGGCCGTTGGCTCCACTCCGGAGTCGACCGGCAGCCCCAGACCCGCCAGCACGCCCACACCGCCCGCGAGTAAACCGGCCGCGATCAGCAGCTGGCCGATCAGCCGCCAGAACGCCCGCAGGCGCCGCTCGGCCGGGTTCCAGAACAGACGCAGAATCAACAAAAAGAAAGTTTTTATCCAGGACATCGGGGGTTCCCGTTTATCCGGCCGCTGGCAGTTGCCCGCCGCCGCCAATTGTGCCATAACTGATGTTCATGGAAGTTCGGTTCGGCATGGCCAAAATCAGCAAATACGCCGTCAGCGAGAGCGGCGACACCTTCGAAATGGTCGAGCGGCCGCACGGCGGTCTCTCCTTCGTGCTCGCCGATGGGCAGCGCAGCGGCAAATCGGCCAAATCGATCAGCAATCTGGTCTGCCGCAAGGCGATTCAGCTGCTGGGCGAAGGGGTGCGCGACGGCGCGGCCGCCCGGGCGGCTCACGATTATCTCTTTACTTATCGCGGCGGCAAAGTCAGCGCCACGCTCAACATCATCTCGGTCGACAGCGAATCCCGCACTTTCGTCATTTCCCGCAACAATGAAGCCCCGGTTCTGGTCTTCACTCTGGAAAAGGGGCTTTACCTGCTCGACGCTCCCAGCCGCAGCCTGGGCACCCACCGGCGGACCAAGCCGGATATCACCGAGCTGCCCATTGTACCGGGCATGGTGATCGCCGTTTTCACCGACGGCCTGCGCCACGCCGGGACCATCCAGGGAGCGGGCGCCTTTGATTACGTGGGCTGCTTTCAGGAGCTGATCGACAGGCGGGTCGACGATCCCCAGCAGATGGCCGACGAGCTCCTGGCCCGGGCGGTCGAGCGGGACAGCGGCCGTCCGCGCGATGATATCAGCGTTTTTGTCATTCTGACCACGACCGGCGGGGAAGCGGGCGAGGTGCGCCGGTTGAACGGCCGGATGCCGCTCTAGGTTTGCTTTCGATCGGGCGGGTGGGCGGCTCCCCGGCCGCGACCGGGGCGGGGAAAAGGGAAGCGGAATCAGATGAAAGATGAAAACCGCGCCTTAAAAATCGCCATCGTCGGTCCGTGTGCGGCCGGCAAAAGCACCCTGCGGCGGGCGCTCGAGGCGGCCGGCTACGTTCGCGTCTTCAACCCGGCCCAAGAACATTCCTATGTGGCCGACATGTGGCAGAAGGTTGTCCGGCCCGACGTGCTCATTTACCTGGATGTCGACTACCCGGCCGCGCGCGCGCGGCGGCCAAAAGAGGATCGCGGGGAGCAGGGAGTGGCCG
>JBFFZG010000325.1:0-5360 GCA_041568735.1 Promineifilaceae bacterium (SeqCode) | reverse complement strand
ATGATCGTGATCAGCGAGGGAATCGTGTAGGGGATGAGCAGGACGGATTGAATGAACTTGCGCCCCGGCAGGCTCCGGTCGTTGTAGATGTAGGCGATGGCCAGTCCCAGAGCGAAGGTGGTAAACACGCTCAGGAAGGCGAAGGCGAAATTCCAGGTAATGATGCGCACCAGGGGTCCACGAAAGGCCGGGCTTTCGAAAAAGCGGGTGAAGTTGGACAGGCCGACTTCTTCGCGGAAGCCGAAGGGGAGCCGCTCATTGCGGGCCGACGTCCAGATCCCTTCGACCGGCCGGTATTCGGTCAGGGTTTGCTGATCGACCATGACATCCCGCTCTTCGTCGTACAGATAGCGGGGAGTCAGCTGGGCCGCCTCGCGGGCGGAGCGAATCTGGACTCCATCCAGCTCCGAGCCAAACTGGATGGTGGGGATGTTCCTGTCGCTGGCGACCTGCAGGGCGTTGAGCCGCTTGTAGTCGCCGATGGCGGTCGGGATGCCATTGTCGTCGAGCTCTCCCAGTCCTTCGGCTTCGGCCGCCGGAATCAGCGTCTCGCCCGGATAGGCCAGGAAGCCCTCGCCGTCCGGACTGACCAGCCACAGCGCATAGCTGCCGGCGTCGTTTTTATAACCCGTCCAGGAATAGGCGGACCCCCCTTCGGGCAGATAGCGCGCCTTGGTCAGCTGCTCAATCGACTGGACCTTGGTCAGCAGATGGCCGTCCCCGTAGTTGGTGAAGGCCACGTAAATCGTGAGCAGGATCGGCCAAATGGCGAACAGCAACATCAGGATCAGCCCGATCAGGAGCCAGCGCAAGGGATACATATCCCGGGACAGAATGATGTAGTTTGCGCCAGCGGCAATGACTGCCACTAGGACGCCCAGCGAGGTGAACCCCTCGCCAAAGGCGCGCACGGCGAACCAGATGGCAAACCCGTCGATCGCCAGGAGCAGGAGCAGACGCGCGACGACGCTGAACAGCGTGGCGCTCTGACCGGATCCCGGAGATTGTGGTTTGTCGATAGCCTGTACTGCCATTCCCAAGACCTCCCTTGCGGCTGAAGCAAAAAGCCCTTATGCCCGCGAAATATATATTGATGTAAAGCTTCAGGTGGGTTTTTCTGGATCGAACAAAAAAGGGTGTGACCCGAAGCCGTTCCAGGTCACACCCCCAACCGATGGCCGTTTAGCCGCCGGTTTCGATGGTCAGTATCTTGGTCTCGGAATCCCAGGTGAAGGTCACCGGACCGTCAGCCGGAACGTTGAACTGGATGTTGTCGCCATCCGCCTTGCCGTCGACCCCGTAGTTGGTCGTCCAGCCGCCGTCGAGGGCGACCTTCGCTTCGTAGTCGCCGGCCGGAACGGTGAAGGTGCCGGAGTAGGTGCCGTCACCGTTGTCGGTCAGGGCGGTAACCGTACAGGCCGGATCCCAGTCACCGGCGCAGCCGGCGGCCGCCTGCCAGGAGCCGGGCACGTTGACCATGCCGGCGGCCGCGCCGCCAATCAGGTCGCGGATCTGCTGAGCGGAGTTCCCAAGCGCGTCGGCCGGCGGCTGCTCGCCGTTGATGATCAGGGAGAAAGCGTCACCCCAGCTGCCCCAGACGGAGCCCATTTCCGGAATGGCCGGCATCGGTTCCGCCATGACAGCGACCTCGCCGAAGGCATCCAGATCCGGATCCGTGCTGACGATCGACTTCCAGGCGGACGGCCGGTTGCTGCCATCGGCCAGAACCTGCATCGTCTCCGGGGTGGCCAGCACTTCGGTCAGGAAGGTCTGCGCCAGGAGGACGTTATCGCCCAACGCGTTAACCGCGAAACCCCAGACGCCGAGGAAGGGCACGCCCTGCTCGGTGGCGGCGGGGAACTGGGTGATGCCGTAGGGCACGCCGGAGGTCCGCAGGCGGTCCAGCGCCCAGGGGCCGGCCATCAGGAAGGGAACCTCACCGGTTTCGAACTGCAGGTGGGCGGTGTCCCAGTCGGTGCTGCTGCTGATGTAGCCGGCTTCGACATTTTCCTGGATGAATTCGCCGGCGGCGATCATGCCCTCGCTGTCGATGCCCAGGTCGGCCGGATTGTAGGAGCCGTCGGCGTTGGTGCCGAAGACATAGCCGCCGAAGGCGGTCTGGAGCGGGAACGAGTCGTAGGTCGTCCCGGTCAGGGCCAGGGCGTAGGTGGCTTTCCCATCGGCCATCAGGTCCGAGCCCATCTGTATGAGCTCATCCCAGGTCGTCGGCGGGGTTTCCACCAGCTCGGTATTGTAGAAGAAAGCCATGTTTTCCACGGCATAGGGGACACCCATGAGCTGGCCGTCGAAGGTCCAGGCCTGCAGGGCGGCCGGATCGAACTCATCGACCTTGTCGCCGAGGTCGACCGGAGCCAGGAGGCCGCTGGCCACGAAACCGCCCAGGCGGTCGTGCGGCAGCATGATGATGTCGGGACCTTCACCGGCCGGGGCGGCGATGGGGAACTGGTCGTTCCGGTCGGGCACGTCTTCGACGATCAGGCCGATGCCATATTCCTGCTCGAACGAATCTTTCAGCTCCAGCACCACCGGGGTCAGCAGATTGTCGGACCAGATGCGAATCGAGGTCTCAAAGGTCTGCGCGGCCTCGGTCGGCTCGGGTGCGGTCGTCGGCTCCGGTGCCGGCTCGTCGGTCGGCTCGACCGCCGGTTCATCGGTCGGCGCGGCCGCCGGTGCGCTCGTAGCGGCCGGTTCCGGGGTGGTGGGCCCGCCCCCGCAGGCGCTCACAAACAGCGCCACGAGCACGAGCCACACAGTCAAAGGTAACAATCGATTTCTATTCATCTCACTCCTCATGCAAAGTCCAATCAGATATCCAACACAAAATCCGGAGGCACGGCCGCCTGCCAGCGGGCCTGCTGGCCCGTTTTAAGCGGTCAGTCACCATCCGGGTAAGTAAAATTTTAGCGGTGGCGCTCGTTTAATGCCAAGAATCCCTTTCAAAATGGCTTGAAACTAAGAATTCCATTGGATTAACCCGTTGATATGGCAACGATCGACATCCGGAGCCGCCCGGGCGCGGATGAAAAGGATTCGTGGGGTCGGTAGGCTTTCCCTTTCTAAATCATATCACAGCTGACTTCCAGGCAGCAAAACTTGATTCTCCATACAAAGACAGCCATCCCCCCCAGGTCCCGTTCCAACTGACTGAGGATCCACCCGGATGAGCACCCAGAGCGATCCTCTTGAAAGGGCGGGTCGTTGGCTGCATAATGGATCCTGGGCCGGCGGCAGACGATCCGAAAACACCGGCCGGACCGAGGGCCCCCATGCAGCTGTTGAATTTACTGGACTACGAGCAGGCGGCCGCCGGCATCCTGCCGGGGCCAACCTACGAATACTACGCCGGCGGGGTGGCCGACAACATCACCGTGCGCGATAACCGGAGCGCCTTCGACCGGCTGCGCCTGCGGCCGCGGGTCTTTCGCGACGTCAGCCAGCTCTCGCTGGCGACGACGGTCATGGGGGTGCCCCAGACGATGCCGGTCCTGATCGCCCCGGCCGCCATGCACAAACTGGCTCACCCGGACGGCGAGCTGGCTACCGCCCGGGCGGCCAAAACGCACGGGATCACCCAGGTGCTGAGCACCCTCTCGACGGTGGCCGTCGAAGAGGTGGCGGCCGCGGGCCATTCGCTCTGGTTCCAGCTCTACCTCTTCCGCGACCGCGGCCTCAGCCGCACGATCATCGAGCGGGCGGCCGCGGCCGGCTGCCAGGCCCTGGTCATCACCGTGGATGTGCCCGTGCCCGGCCTGCGGGAAAATCTCGTGCGGGCCGGCTTCAACACTCCGCCGGAGCTGCCGTTTCCCAACCTGATGGCGCCGGGCGAGACGCGTTCGACCTGGGAGCTGTTCCAGACGGTGACCCGGAATTTCGATCCCGGCCTGACCTGGGGAGATATCGACTGGGTGCGCGGGCTTACCGATCTGCCGCTCTGGGTCAAGGGGATCCTGCGGGCCGACGACGCCCGCCGGGCGGCGGACGCCGGTGTGGCCGGCATCATGGTCTCCAATCACGGCGGCCGGCAGCTGGACACGGCCGTGGCGGCCATCGACGCCCTGCCGGAGATCGCCGAGGCGGTCGGCGACCGGGTCGAGCTGCTGGTCGACGGCGGGGTGCGCCGCGGTTCGGATGTTCTCAAGGCGCTGGCCCTGGGGGCGCGCGGGGTGATGCTGGGGCGGCCGCCGCTCTGGGGGCTGGCCGTCGACGGCGAGGCCGGCGCCGCTCACGTTCTGCAGCTCCTGCGGGATGAGCTGGCTAATGTCATGGCCCAGTGCGGCTGCGCGGCCATTCCCGACATCGGGCCAGATCTGATCGCCGGCCGGCCAAAACCGTAGGGGTCAGGCCGGGCCTGCGATCCGTCCGCCGCGGCGGACCGAAAAGAGGTTTTTCAGATGACCTTACTCGAACAAAACCCCTGGTGGATCCTCCCCTATCTCCTTCTCATGCTCCTCATGGTGCACGCCATGCTGGAATTTACGGTCAGCCTGCTCGCCGAGGAGCCCGCGCTGAAGCGCCGGCCGATTCCCGCCGCCGAACTGAAAAAGCGGCTCCTGGAGGAGGGGACGCCTGACGGCACTTATCCGCTGCTGCCGGGGCGGGACTGCGACCTGGAAATCAGCTGGGAAACCGACATCCCCCCCCGGACCGGCCGCCGTGTCACCGGCGGCCGCACCGAGGGCCACCTGCGCCTCCTCCTCGATGAGACCCGCCACGAGCTGCGACTGAACCTGGTCACCCGCGCCCATGTCACCTTCGCCGGCCTGGGTCCCTGGCGCTTCCGCACCGGCTTTTTCACCTCGTTTCAATCCGGTCCGCCCACACCCTTCCTGACCCGGGAGATCCGCCGCATCGCCCGGCACGGCGGCTGGCGCATGCGGCCGGTCATCTGGGGGTTCCAGGCGACCCACCTTGGGGCGCGCCGGCTGGAGAAACTGACCCCACCCCCTCTGCGCCGCTTACCGGCCCGCCGCGTCTGGGGTTTCCTTTACCCCCTCGGCTACATCCTGGGTATGGGCTATCTCGTATTTGCGGTTGGTGGGCTCGACCGGCCGGGCTGGCTCCTGCTGGCCGGCATTTCGGCCGCCTGGTGGGGGATCTGGGGCTTCGTGACCTGGATGCTCCTCGGCTTTCCCCGTTTCTGGCGTTCTTAAATATCGATCAGCCCTCGCTCACTTCGAACTGGGGCAGAAAGGCGCGGTTGGTCCGCAGCAGGTCGTCGAGCACCGCCGGCACCCGGTCGGCCGCCGGTCCCAGCGGATGGACCAGGAGCGCCTGGTAGGCCGCCTGGCGGTCACCGTGCACGGCCGCCTCGACGGTGAGCAGTTCGAAGGCCTTCACCT
>JBFFZG010000324.1:0-5389 GCA_041568735.1 Promineifilaceae bacterium (SeqCode) | reverse complement strand
GGGAGCGGCTCGACCACCTGCGGGCGGTGCTGCTCCAGGCCCCGGCGGCCGATCCGGCCCTCTTCCGGCGCATCGATGACCTGACGGCCGCGCTGGCCGCCCTGCAGACCCGGCTGAACGGGGATGAGTCCCGCCGGAAGCTGAGCGAGCCGGCCACCCCCTCGATC
This sequence comes from Promineifilaceae bacterium (SeqCode), assembly GCA_041568735.1. Classification (GTDB taxonomy): domain Bacteria; phylum Chloroflexota; class Anaerolineae; order Promineifilales; family Promineifilaceae; genus WTJY01. The sequence continues at coordinate 5,222 of JBFFZG010000324.1, read as the reverse complement.
CAGGAGCGGGTCGGGCGGGTGAAGTGGGGTCACTGGCAGACCACCCAGCAGCCGACCACCACCCAGCGGCGCAGTTTCGAGCTGGCCCGGGAGGACTACGGGGCGCTGCGGGCCGAGCTGGCGGCGCTGATCGAGCAGGACCTGCCGGCGCTGGAGGCTGATCTCGAGGCGGCCGGCGCCCCCTGGACGCCCGGCCGCCGGCTGGTCTAGACGAGCCGTTTCCGAAGAACGTCGGCAAGATCCCGCTGTCCTTGAATGAAGCCGGAGGTGCGGCCGCGCCTCCGGCTTCTCGTTTAAGGGGGAAGGGTCAGAATCATATTCCCGGCGCGATTGGGCTCGAGCGGTGCGGATGAAGTTTGTGCATTTTGGGCGAATAATGGGGTCATGTCACCAGGGCAACCAGTCCCTATGTCAGGACCGGCAAAAGAGGATTTTTCTGGCACAAACCGCACCGGAAATTTCCCCATGAAGCGATCCAGATTCACGGGAACAGAAATTATCGGGATCCTCAAAGCAGCCGGGGCCGGCGTGCCGCTCACCGATCTGTGCCGCACGCACGGCTTCAGCAAGCGTGCTTTCTAAAATGGGAGGCGAAATCAGGCGGGGTGGATACTTTCGCCCTGCGCCGGCTCAAGGAGCTGGACGAGGAAAACAAGAGACCTAAACAGATGGTCGCCAGGCTGCGCAGCCAGGGATATCGTTGGAATCACAGGCGGGTGCGCCGGCTCCGATAGCCAGCGGGCAGGCGCATTCTTTATCTCCGGCTGCGCCACGGAGACGGGGAGCGTATCCGCACCTCGCGATTGAGCCGTGCCAGCCCACTGGCCGTGTGCAGGCATCGCCGGTGATCGCCAGCTTCGACAGGACCTTGAACGGGGACAACACGCCCGGCGCTGCTTTTTCACCCATCCAGGCCGGATCAGGCCAAACGCTGCGCCAGCTCATCTGCGGTCAAACCAGACAGTCCGAGGGATGCCATCGTGCGCGGCGCTTCAGCCAGGTAATCGAGGCCCATCAAAGTCGATGCCAGCTGGATGACGGCGCTGATATTCGGCGTTTCGACGCCAATCTGCTCGCCAAGTGTCTGCCAGAAAACCAGCCCATAACCGACATCTTCCTGAAAATAGCGGTGGTCTAGTTGGGACTGTGCTCTGATTCCCCGAAAGCCCGGGGCTTCGCTGTAGCCCCGGTCATAGGTCATCTCTCGCATGTATCCCTGCCGGGTCCCGAGTTCCGGTTCGGAGAGAATCTCAAGGCCCAGCCGCCGGCCGATGGCGATCCGCTCCTGGTCGATCCCCTTCAACAGCCGCCCGACGGACGGGGTCACCCCTTCTTCGTAGAAGAAAAAATCGCCCTGAGTCCGCTCGATCAACGCGGCGTTGAGCAGGCTGACGGCGGGATGAATGACCGGGTTGCCGTTTTGCAGACTGGTCTGGAGGATGTTGTCTGCCGCTGATAATGCCGGGTAAACGTCGGAGACGGCCTCCAGAACCCTGCCCGTCCCCCCGGCCGGCACAGCGGCCGCCAGTAAGCCCCCCCTGAGCTTCAAAAAGACTTTTATCCTGGCTGGGCCAACCATGCGCACGGCATAGGGCAGGGTAGAGGTTTCCGCTACGAGAATATCGGAGTCGTCGAGCGCCAATCCCGCCTCCATTTTAAATTCCAGGCTCCCGCCACAGGATCCCGGGCAGATCAGGACCACCTGACCCCGGCGAAGATAGGGCTGGCACGCCCTGGCAAACGGCCTGGTGCTGTAGGCCGGCCCGACGGCGATGATCACCTCGGCGCCACGCAAAACGGCTTCGATATCATGTCCCGCGTAATCGAGCGGCGCAAACCCTTCGAGCTCGCCCTCCGCATAAATGCCCCCGGCCTCCCGAATACTCTGGATGGGTTCCGGAAAGGCCTCGAAGTCGAACAGGTTCACGCGATGTCCATGCCGGACAAAGTCGAAAGCCACCGCGCAGCCCCCGTTTCCCGAACCCAAGACCGCAATTTTCACCTGGCTGCCTCCTGATCGAATATTTACCCCTGGTGAAGCGTCTGGCAAGTAGGGACCAATCGAGAGGCTTCATCCAGGCCAGCTGATTTTAAGATTGAACCACAGCCGATCCCAATTCAGCCAGCGGTTGACCTCACTGGGACCTCATTTTCTATTGTATTCCACTCATCGCCGGCGACACGCGCGTTTCGAAAAGCACGCCCCACGACGCATCGTTTGATTGGGCGCCGGCCAGACTCACGGCAGTCCGGCATCTCTCGCCTTCAGCACCGCGCCCGCCCGATCAGCCACCTGGAGCTTGGCGAAGATGTTGGATATGTAATTGCGGACTGTTTTCGGACTCAATGAGAGGGCACCGGCAATGGCCTGATTGGTATATTCCTGAGCCATTAACACCAGGACTTCGTGTTCGCGCCGGGTTAGTTCAGGAAATACAGAGGCCATCGGCTGTTGACGAATCTGCTGGAAATAATTCACCATGCGCCGCGCAATGGACGGACTGAAGATGGCGGCCCCACCGGCCACGTCGCGGATGGCGCGCAGCATCTCACTCCGGGAAGCCCCTTTCAGCAGATAGCCGCGTGCCCCGGCCTGCATGGCGGCGAAGACGGAATCGTCATCATCGTACATCGTCAGCACCAGGACGGCGATGTGGGGACTGGTTTGCCTAATCTGGCGGGTGGCTTCAATGCCGTTGACATCAGGCATCTGCAAATCCATCAAAATCACATCGGGCTGCCATCGTTCTGCCAGTTGAATGGCTTCATCGCCACGGGTCGCCTCGCCTACCAATCGAATGTCTGGGACTGATTTGAGGAGGGCCTTCAAGCCAATTCGGGCTGCTGCTGAATCTTCGACAATGAGCAGCTGGATCTGGTTATTTTCCATGATGCCTCACCCTCCCAGGTTTAAGGGTAAGGAAACGGCAACGGCCGTTCCCCCCCGTCCTGCCGCCTGAATTTCAAAACTCCCGCCTAACTCTTCGGCCCGTTCCCGCATCGACAGCAGGCCAATACCCGGCTTGATGGTGGCGGGTAAACCCAGGCCATCATCGCTGATGGTGAGGTTTAAACGGCTGTTGGTCGTGAGGCACACGCGGCACTTGCGCGCTTTGCCATGGGCCACGGCGTTTTTGAGCGATTCCTGCACAATGCGGTAAGCGGCTACTTCCACGGCCGCCGGCAGGGAGGGCAGTGGCTCCGGAGCGTCAATGATGACGGCCGTGGGCTGAAACTGCCCCACCGCCTGCTGCAAAGCCCCCACCAATCCCAACTCGTCCAGTGCGGGTGGTCGCAGGCCGTAGACCAACCGGCGAATATCGGCCAGGGCCATTTGCGCCTGTTCGATGCTGCTCTCCAAAAGGTTGACGGCCTCCTCTGGATCTGTGACCACCAGCTCGCGCGCGCTGTCGATCTGCCACACCACGGATGCCAGGGCCGGTCCCAGGCCATCGTGCAGATCCCGGCGCAGCCGCAGCCGTTCCTCCTCCCGGGTTGTGACCAGCTGCTGGCGGGAGAATTGCAGATCGGCCGTTAATTGGGCCGCCCGCACCGCTGCCCCCGCCTGGCGGGCCAGATTCCGCAGCAGCCGCATTTCCGCCGGCTTAAACGACTCTTCTCGCCGGCGGGGGGCCACCAGCAGCTGGCCGGTCGTCTTCCCCTGAAAGCTGAGCGGGAACTCAAGGGCGTCTGGCACCCGATTTCCGAACTGGGCCGCCAGGCGAGCCGTTTCACGGCCGGACAGTGCAATGCCCACAAAGGGGAGCTTCAGCGCCTGGGCGATCGTCTCGACCAGTGTGAATAAGACGTGCTCCGCCGGGACGCCTGTCTCCAACCGTTTGCCCAAACGAGACAGCACTTCCAGAGGATCATCCCGCTCTCCATACAGGAGCCGGTTCACCGCCCGCTGCAGTTTTTCCCGCAAAGGTTGAAAGAGAACGGCCACCATGCCCGTGGCTAACAGCGCACCCAGCAAATTATCCTGCGCCGGGAAAAACAGACCCAGCACCCCTAAAACCAGCCCGTAGATCGCCAGCACAAGCAGCGTCCAGGCCCCATAGAAAAGGGAACGATTGATCAGAAAATCGACCTCAAACAGCCGGCCGCGCAGGATGGACCAGGGCCGGCGGGCATCGTTCAACCCCTGTCCGGCCGGTGGGGCGGCTGGTTCTGCTCGCGGTGCTGTCCCTGTCGTTTGATGAGCGTCTTCGTCTCCACCAGGAGGGTGAACAGCGCCCTCGCGCCGGCTGCCTCCTGGTCCGTACAGGAAGCGGTCGATCCGGCGCTGCAGGAAATGCCGTGCGGGGCGGTAAATGGCGGCCGCGATAACGGCCGTAATCAAGACTCCGGCCACATTGGCGTTCGTCTGAATCACCAGCCCCGCCCCCCCGACCATCAGCACATAGAGAGCGACGATAACGGCCGTTAACGCCCCATACACCAGCGTCCGATTGATAATGGTGTCAATGTCATACAGCCGGTATTTGAAAATGGCCACAGCCACCGCCAAGACAATCGCCGGGACACTGATCACGTGCAGGCCGACGCCCAGATTCAGGAATATCCCGCTCGGATCATAATCGGTGAGAAAGACGATGGGGGTGCCAATCCAAAAAATCGTGGCTGGAATGACCAGCCATTTAACCTGCTGCCGCTCTGTGCCAAAGGCTCGGCGCAGCCTCAGGAACAGGGAGACAAGTCCGGCCAGGTTGCACAACGTTATCAGGCCGATCGTCGAAAAATAGAACGGCTTTAAGACGGCCCAGACCGATGCTGGCACGCCATATGGATTGTCGAGACTGGGAAAAAGAGACAATTGTCCCGGTTCGATTGTCTGGAATACCAGATAGACCAGAAGGGAAGCGATACTCGTCCAAACGACCACGCGCCAGCGAGGAGACAGCAGGCTGCCATTCGGGAAAAACAGGTTCATGAGCGTCATGCAAACGACGGCGAATGCCATGCCGCTCCAATTTAGCCAGATAAGGACGGCGCCGGGAATAGTCAGTGGTTCTGGTGAAATGATTGTCGCGTAAGAGGCGTAGCCAAGTGTGATCATATCGATGGCCACGATGGGAAAGGTAAGGAACAGCAGCCAGCCAACCAGATGGCGCGGATGATGTGAAATAATCAAGGCCCCAATAACCGGCCAGATACCAACGACAATCACGAGGATGATAAATAGAAGGATGGGAACGGTCGTAAACCCGGGGGTGATGCCG
>JBFFZG010000323.1:0-5394 GCA_041568735.1 Promineifilaceae bacterium (SeqCode) | reverse complement strand
GACCCAGGAGATCGCCTACGAGAGCCTCCTCTACGCCACCCGGGCCATGCTGCACGAGCATATCGGCCTCTACATCGAGAAGACCTATCCGGACAACCTCGATCGCTACGTCTCCCTGCTCGCTTATCACTTCGAGCACAGCGAAAACGAGGCGAAAAAACGGGAATACCTGCTGCGCGCCGGCCTGGCCGCCCAGCAGGATTACGCCAATACGGCCGCCATCAACTACTTTCGCAAGGTCCTCCCCCTCCTGCCGGTCGAGCAGCAGGGGCAGACCCATTTCGAGCTCGGCCGGGTTCTCGACACGATCGGCAGCCTGCACGAAGCCGAGCAGACATACCGCCAGGCCATGGAGCTGGCCGACCAGCTGGGGGACCAGGCTCTCCACATCCGCTGCCGCATCGAAATGGGCGACTTGCTGCGCAAGCAGAGCAACTATGGGGATGCTCTCGCCCTCTTCGATTCCGCCCAGGTGGATGCCGAAAAAATCGACTTTCAGGCGGGCGTCGGGCGGGCGCTTCACTTCAAGGCGAGTGTCAAGTTTTTCCAGGGGGATCTCGAAATGGCCCGGCAGTTCTACGAGGAGAGCCTGGCCATTCGCCGCCGCCTCAACGACCAGCGCAATATCACCAAGGGGCTGATCAACCTGGGGGCGATCGCCCGCTCCCGCGGCAGCTACGCCGAAGCGCGCGCCTACCAGAAAGAAGCGGTTGCCATTCTGCGCCAGCTCAACGACCGCTGGCCGCTGGCCACGGCGCTGAACAACCTCGGCAATGTTTCCCTCGACATGGGGCATATCGTGGACGCCCGGCGTTATCTCGAAGAGGCGGTGGCCATCCAGCGGGAGATCGGCCACCGCTGGTTCCTGGGGAATGCCCTGAACAACCTGGCCAATGTCACCCGGGAGCAGGGGGATTTCAGCACGGCCGAAAATCTCTACCGGGAGAGCGTTCGCATCTACCGGGAGCTCAACGATCGCTGGGCCCTTTCTTATTTACTAGAGGACATCGGCACTCTGGCGGCGATGCGCGGCCGGGGCGAGCGGGCGCTGCGCCTGATCGGGGCCGCCGATACGGTCCGCGGCGAGATCAAAGCTCCCCTTTCGACGGTGGAGCGGCAGAAGCTCGATGAAAAGCTGGCGGTCGTGCGGGAGAGCCTGAACGACGCGGCCGGCACCCACTGGCAGGCCGGCCAGGCGCTCACCCTCGAGGAAGCCCTCGAGGAAGCCCTGGCCTGACCGGCCGCCCCTCGATTGGCTGCACACAGGAAACCGGCGTCCCCCCTCAGGCGCCGACGGCCGAGTAGCGTTTCAACCCCTGGCGCCAGAGGAACAGCATCACCCCCAGGCCGACCACGGCCCAGACCCCCTGCATGATAAACCCATGAACTGTCTGACCCTGATTCAGCCGGCCGATCAGCAGCTCGATCGGAAAGCCAAACGACCACTGGTAAGGCAGCCAATCGGCCAGCCGCTGTGCCCAGCCCGGCAGCAGCTCCAGCGGCACCAGCCGGCCGGATAGAACCAGCTCCAGCCCAAAATAAACTTCAAAAATGGCCGTGACCCGCTGCACCCAGAAGGTAATCATCCCCAGCGCCCACAGCAGGATAAAGCGCATGACAAAGCCGGTGACGATGCAAACCAGGAAGGCAGCCACTCGCCAGGCCTCGAGGTTGAATTCCGGCCGAAAGACAAAATAGAGCAGCAGGGCCACCGGAAACCAGACGAGGGTGGTCACCACCTTCATGCCGAAAAATGAGGCCAGGTCGAGGTGAAAGGGATGGACCGGCAGGAGGAGCTGCGGCGACAGCTCCCCGCGCAGAATGCGCCCTTCAAACGCCCACGGCGTCAGCCCGATATTCATCTGGCGCACGAGCGTCCAGGTGATGTAGTAGGCCGCGAAAGCGCTGACAGTGTAGCCGGCCACTTCCCCGCCCCGCTCGCGGGCCACCGCCTGCCAGACGACGAGATAGATGACCGGCTCGAAAGCCATGCCCACCACCCAGAAAAAGAAGCCGACCCGATACTGCATCAGCTGGATCGTGGCCAGGACCATCTGCTTCCAGTAGAGTTGGATCATCGGAAGTCCTGCTCCCTAACCGACCAGTTCCTCGGCGAACATTTTTTCCACCACGTCCTCAAAGGACGGGTCCTCGATCGTCAGGTCGATCACCGGCAGATCGGCCAGGATGCGGGCGGTCACCTGCGGCGCCTCTTTTTTCGGCACGCTCAGAGTGACGTGCTCGCCGTCCTGGGCCACGACCGTGCCGTAGGGGGACAGATCAAACGAGCGGCCGTCCAGCGTCACCAGCAGCCGCTTGTCCCCGGTGAAGCGGGCCACCAGATCCCCGATCCCCCCGTCGTAGAGAATTTCCCCCTTGTGAATGACGATCACCCGCTCGCACAGCGCTTCGACATCGGCCATGTAGTGGCTGGTCAGCATGATCGTCGCCTGGTAGCGCCGGTTGTATTCCTTTAAAAATGCCCGAATCCGCCGCTGCATCGACACGTCGAGGCCGATCGTCGGTTCGTCGAGAAAAAGGACCCGCGGCCGGTGGAGGAGCGAGCCGAGTATTTCGACCTTCATCCGCTCCCCGAGCGACAGGTTGCGCACCGGCTTGGTCACCAGGTCGCCGATGCCCATCATCTCGATCAGTTCGTCCCGGTTTTCTTTGAAAAAATCCTCTGGCAGCCGGTAGATCGCCCGGTTGAGGTCGAACGAGTCAAGGGCGGGAATATCCCAGGCCAGCTGGTTCCGGTTGCCCATGACCAGGGTGATCTGGCGCAGGTAGGCCCGCTCGCGCCGGGAGGGAGTAAAGCCGAGAACGTCAACCTCGCCGCCGGTTGGGTGCAGGAGGCCGGACAGCATCTTCAGCGTGGTCGTTTTGCCGGCCCCATTCGCCCCGAGAAAGCCGACGATTTCCCCCGGCTCGATGGAGAAGGAAATCTGCCGGACCGCCTCGACCTGCCGGAACTGGCGGCAAAACAGGCTGCGGACGGCCGCTTTTAACCCGGCTTCCCGCACGGGCACGCGGTAGGTTTTTTCCAGGCGATGCAGGCGAATGGCAGAATCTGGCACACGGCCTCCAGAGAGTGCAAACAGGGCAGCTTAGAGTTAAATTTAGGGGTTTCTGTGCCGGCGGGCTGCGAGCACCCCATAGGCGGCCAGAGACTGTCGGTTGAATAGCCAGGCCAGCCCCAGGAGCGGTTGGACGAGTGGGAAATAACCGTAATCTCGACCGAAAAACTGCCAGACATTCCGGCCGAAGATATCCGGAGCAGCATAGCTCAATGTGCCAACCACGAGGGTCATCGCCGTTTCAAAAGCCAGCACATAAACCGAGATCTTCCAGGCGGTCAGCGGGGGAATCTTCTCCCACCAGCGGCCGATGGGGCTGCGGGCCGGCTTCTGGGATCCATCCGGCCGGGGCTGCCGGGCGAAGCCGACCGTGGCCAGAGTGTAGCACCCCGCCCCCAGCAGTGTCAGCCAGGGAGAGTTGGTCGGATCTCCCTCGACGATCTGGTAAACGGCGCGCACCCCGGTCGACAGGGCGAGCACCGGATACGAAATGGCCAGAATGACCCCGGCCGCCTGGATGAAACCGGCCAGGGCGTTTTCCTTTCCTTCGGGCAGGTTGGACCCGGGTTCAGTCACGGGGCCTTTCCTCATCGAGCAGCTGTTCGAGAAGGGCGATATCCCGGCGGATGTTCCGCTGCTGGACAACCAGGCTCATCACGTAGACAAACGCGATGAGCCACATGACCCCATAAGCGAGCAGCAGATAGCCCAGAAAGGCGTTTGGATTCCCCTGCTGCAGAAGTGATGCCAACATAATCGTCTCCTCGTGGTCAATTCCGCTCCCATTATATCCGCGCCGTGGCGGAATGGGAATGTTTTCCACCCCCAGATTGATTCCCCGGCACCTGATCGAACACGCGCCTCCGACCTCTTATAGAATTTTGATGCTGACCCGGCTACAATCGGCAGAACAGCCCCATAGATCAGGAGGATTCAGATGACTCGAGTTGTTGTTGTTGGCGACGGCCCCGCAGGGTTGAGCGCTGCGCTTTTCCTTGCCAAAAACGGCCTGGATGTCACCGTGATGGGCCAGGATCGCACCGCCATGCACTTCGCCCTGCTCCACAACTACCTGGGGATCGAAGAAATGCTCGGAACGGATTTCCAGAAGATCGCCCGCAAGCAGGTGGCCGGGTACGGCGCTCAGCTTCTCGAAGCCAAGGTTGTCGAAATCCAGGTGCAGGTTGAGCAGATCAACGTCGTGACCGAAGATGAGACGACCTTCACGGCCGACTACCTCGTCCTGGCCGAAGGGCGCACCTGCCGCCTGGCCCGGGCTCTGGAACTGGCCGAAACCGAATTCGGCATCACTGTCGACATCAACGGCCGCACCTCCACCGACCGCATCTACGCCGTCGGCCGGATGACCCGCCTCAACCGCAGCCAGGCCATCATCTCGGCCGGCCAGGGCGCCGCCGCGGCCGTCGACATCCTCTCCCGCCACACCGGCGAAGAGTTCCGCGACTGGGACGAACCGCCAAAAGCGGAATGAAGAAGGCGAAAGTCGAAAGTTGAAAGTGCAAAGTCGAAAGTCGAAAGTTGAAAGTGCAAAGTCGAAAGTCGAAAGTTGAAAGTGCAAAGTCGAAAGTGAGCCCTATTGAGCGGCCCCTTGCACCATACAGTCACACGTCCACTTTAGACTTTAAACTTTGCACTTTCCACTCGGTACTCGGCACTCGGTACTCGGAACTCGGTACTCCTATGTCGCATCTCACCCTCTCCAACCTCACCTCCTTCGTCGGCCGGGAAATTGGCGTGTCGGACTGGGTTCTGGTCGACCAGGCCCGCATTGACGCCTTTGCCGCATGCACCGGCGACCACCAATGGATCCACGTCGACGCCGAGCGGGCGCGGCGGGAAAGTCCGCTGGGCACGACGATCGCCCATGGCTATCTCACCCTCTCCCTGCTGCCGATGATGACGGCCGAACTGGGGCTCAAGCCGGCCGGCGCCGCCTACGTCCTCAACTACGGCGCCGATAAAATCCGCTACCTCAACCCGGTCAAAAGCGGCTCCCGGCTGCGCGTTCACGTCACTCTGGCCGAAGTCACTCCCAAGGGGCCCGGCCGCTGGCTCATAAAATCGATCAACACGGTCGAAATCGAAGGTGAAGAAAAACCGGCCCTCGTCGCAGAGACGCTCGCACTTATCGTCGAAGAATAGTTCCGAGTGCCGAGTGCCGAGTACCGAGTACCGAGTGCCGAGTGCCGAGTGGAAAGATGAAAGTGGAAAGTTGAAAGTCGAAAGTGGCGCGTCAGCGCCGCTTCCCCCAACTCCCAACTCCCAACTCCCGTTCCCCGTTCCCCATTCCCCATTC
>JBFFZG010000322.1:0-5399 GCA_041568735.1 Promineifilaceae bacterium (SeqCode) | reverse complement strand
CGGTCGGGCTGAACATCGCCTTTTTCGCGCTCTCCTTCGTCCTCAGCATTTTTTTGACCCGGATGCTGGGATCGGAAGCCTATGGCCTTTATGCCTATGTCCTCGGGTGGATCTCGGTCCTGGGTATTCCGGCCGCGCTCGTCTCTAACCGGCTCCTCACCCGGGAGGTGGCCCGCTATCAAACGCTCAACAGCTGGCATCTGCTGGCCGGCCTGCGCCGCTGGGCCGGCCGGGTCAACTGGATCGCCTCCCTCGCAGTCGCGGCCGGGACGGCGGCCGTCCTCTGGTTCTGGGGGAACTCGTTTTCACCCGAGCTGCGCACCGTCTTCTGGATCGCCCTCTGGCTCGTGCCTATCCAGGCGGTTCTCCGGGTAAACCAGGGGATCATTCAGGGGCTGAACCGGGTGGTCGCCGGCCACTATCCCGACCTGCTCGTCCAGCCGCTGGCGTTTCTGCTTCTGCTGGTCGGCGCGGCGCTGCTGACAGCCGGCTGGCTGGATGCCGGTCGGGCCATGATGTTTCACATAATTTCCGCAGCGCTCGGTCTGGTGGTCAGCGCCTGGCTCCTGGCCCGCTATTTTCCACGGGAAGGAAAAGCGGTCGCGCCTCGGACTGAAAGCCGCGTCTGGTGGGGCAGCTCGGCCAGTCTCCTGTTCATCAGCGCCATGTTTATCATCAATTCCCGCACCGATATCCTGATGCTGGGCTGGATGAAAGGGGCCGTCGAGGTGGGCATCTACAGCGTCGCCAACCGAGGTGGGGAGCTGGTGGCCTTCATCCTGGCGCCGGCCACGGTGGCCCTCGGTCCGACGATTGCCGCCCTCTTTGCCGAAAACGATCGGAAACAGCTGCAGAAAATTATGGCTGTCAGCTCCCAGGTGCTGTTTCTCCTGACGCTGCCCGTGGCCCTCATTTTTATCTTCTTCGGCCGCTATTTTCTGCTGATTTTCGGGGTGGAATTTACCCCCGGTGCGGCCGCTCTGGCCATTCTGAGCGGGGCACAGCTGGTCAGCGTCATGCTGGGACCGGCGACCACACTCTTGATCATGACCACTCACGATCGGTTTGCCGCCCTGGGGATCGTCTTCAGCGCCATTTTGAACGTCCTGCTCAACCTGTTCTTCATCCCCCGCTGGGGGGTGGAAGGGGCGGCTCTGGCCACGGCCACCAGCCTGGTTCTGCGCAATCTCTTGATTGTTCTCATCGCCTATCGGGTGCTCGGGATCCTGGCCGTTCCTTTCGGACACCGGCTGACGGGCGGTCGTGCCGCGCAATCGACCTGATCTTTTCAGGCGGCCTGGAAACCGCCTTTTTCCGCTATGAAAGTGCTGACGATCTCCCGCAATTATCCCAACCAGGTCCTGCCCCAGCTCGGGCTGTGGGTTGAAGGACTGGTTCGGGAAACGAGCCGGCTCGGCGAACAGCAGGTGATTTCACCGGTGCCCTACAGCCCCCCGCTGCCCCGCTTCGCCCGCCGCTTCACCCGCTTTCGGGAGATCCCCGGCCGGGAAATCCGGTCCGGGATCCCGGTCTGGCACCCCCGGTTCCTGTCCGGACCCGGCTATTCGCTCCACAATTTCGAAGGGATGGCCACCTATCTGGGCATCCGGCCGGCGGTCGATCGCCTGCGCCGCCATTTTCCCTTCGATCTGATTCATGCCCATTTCGTCTATCCGGATGGCGCGGCCGCGGCCCGGCTTGGCCGGCGCTACGGCGTGCCGGTCGTCATCACCGAACATGCCCTCTGGCAGCCGTGGCTGGATCACTATCCCCGGGTTCGCCGGCAGGCAGTCGAAGCGGTACGCCAGGCATCTTTCCAGCTGGTGGCGAGCCGCTACCTGCGGGACTCGGTTGTCGGCGTGACCGGGATGCCGGAAAAGATCCGGCTGGTGCCGATCGGCTTCAACCGCTCGATTTTTCATCGGGGCGATCGGCCGGTACACCTGGCAAACCAGCTCATTTTTGTCGGCCGGCTCCAGCCGGTGAAAGGGCTGGATATCCTGCTGCAGGCCCTGGCCCCCCTGGTGAAAAAAGAACCGTCCCTGCGGCTGCTGATTGTCGGCGGCCCGCTTTACGGCGAAGAAGATTACCAGGGAGAAGTGCTCGAGCCCCTCGTGCGGGAGCTCGCCCTGGATGGAAACGTCGAATTTACCGGATTGAAAGCGCCGGAGGAGGTAGCCCGGCTGCTGCGGGAAAGCGCCGTCATGGTCCTGCCGAGCCGGCGCGAGAGCTTCGGAGCGGTGCTGGTCGAGGCCCTTGCCTGCGGCACACCGGTGGTGGCCACGCGCTGCGGCGGTCCGGAGGATATCGTCACGCCGGAGGCCGGCCGGCTGGCCGCCAACGGCGACCCGGAAGACCTGGCGGCCGCAATCTGGCAGGTCCTCGGCGAGCGGGAGCGGTATGATCCGGAGCACCTCTCCACGTTGGCCCACCGGCAGTACACCTGGCAGAAAATCGCCGCCCAGACTATAGAAATCTACCGCGAGGCGATCGCCGGCCACCGCGGCCGGCGGGCGCCGCAGCAAAATGTCATGCCTGTGATTGATAGAGAGAAGGAAAAATGAAATTTCATCAAGTGATTGTCGTGAACCCCCCCAATCCGCCCGGCTTTGTTTCCAACAAAGATTCCATGGGGGGGTTTGGCCATCTGTTTCCCATCGGCGCGACGTATATGCCCCCCCTGGATTTGATCTACCTGGCCAGCTACCTGGATCGGGAAGGGGTCCCGCAGACAGTGATCGAATGCCTGGGAGAGGAGCTCGACGAGGAGGGAATGCTGGCGAAGCTCGCCGTGGCGCTGCCTGATCCAGATCGGCCGGCGCTGCTGGTCGCCCGAACCTCGGCCCCAACCCTCGATTGGGATCTGTCCGTTCTGCAGAAAATCAAGACGCGGTTTCCAGGGATCTCGATCGGCGTCTTCGGCGCCATCGTCACCCACACCCTCCAGCGCATCGAGCGGGAAGCCCATGTCGATTACATCATCGACGGAGAGCCGGATGAAACCGTCCACGAACTGATGGCCGGCCAGGCCGAAGAAGCGGTCAGCGGTCTGATCTACCGCAACAATGGGGAGTGGGTTCAGAGCCCCAAACGGGTCTTTATCAAAGAGCTCGACCGGCTGCCTTTTCTCAAGTGGGAGCTGTTTCCCTATCAAAACTACCGGCTGCCCCGCTCATCCAACCGGCCGGCTGTGACCTTTCTGCCGATGCTGTCTTCCCGCGGCTGCCCGGTCGGCTGCCATTACTGCCCCTATCCGGTCGGCCAGGGTTTGCTGTTTCGCCTCCGCTCTCCGGAAAATGTGGTCGACGAAATTGAGCACCTGGTCCGGGATCTGAAGGTCGAGTACATCCTCTTTCGCGACCCGATCTTTTCCCTCAATCAAAACCGGGTCATCGCCATCTGTGAAGAAATCATCCGCCGGGGGATCAAAGTAGAGTGGAAATGCGAGACGCGGATCGACTGCCTGCGCGAGGAGACGCTGGAGATGATGGCCAGAGCCGGCTGCACCGGCATCAATTTCGGGGTAGAGAGCGCCGAGGTCGAAATTCAGGCCAATGTCGGCCGCAAGCCGATTACCCGGGAGCGCTTCATCGAGACCATCGCCCTCTGCCACCGGCTGGGTATCAAGACATTCGGCTTCTTCATTATTGGACTGCCCGGGGATACGGTCGATACGATCATGAGCTCCATCCGCTTCGCCATCGATATGAAGGCCAACATGGTGCAGTTTACCTCGGCATCCCCGTTTATCGGCACGAAGCTGCGGGATTGGGCCATCGGCCAGGGGCTGGCGACGGAGCATGAATTTGCTTATGTCAATAGTTTCACTGTCACCATGGGGAATGAAAATCTCTCCAAAGAACAGGTGCGCACGCTGGCCCGCTTCGCCCAGTTCACCGGCAACTACTTCATCAACCGCAAGGGGATTTTGAAAGACGACTACCGCCCCAGCCCGCTCTACCAGGCGGCCAAGCGGCTGGCCGATTGGGCCAGCCATTATGCCGCTGTGGGTATCTACGCGGTGGGAAACTGGTATTTTCGCTCGCGCTACACCACGCCGGCGGGGAAATCGGCCTGACCCGGGGGTGTCTATGAAGGTTTTCATCACCGGGGCGACCGGGTTTCTCGGTTCTCACCTCTGCCGCCGGCTGGCGGCGGACGGCCACCGGCTGACGATCTACCGCCGGCTGTCTTCTGATGCCGGGGCGCTGGGTGGACTGGCTTACCACGAAGTGGTCGGCGATCTGCCGGACGACCCGGCCCTCGGGCAGGCGGTGGCCGGCCAGGATCTGGTCATCCACGCCGCGGCCAATCTCAGCTACTGGCGGGGGGTCCGGGAGGCGCAGAACCGGATCAACGTCGACGGCACGCGCCGGCTGGTCGAGGCCTGTTCGGCCGCGCGCGTGAAAAAATTTCTCTTTGTCAGCAGTGTGGCGGCGATCGGGATTCCCACGGATCCATCCCGGCCGGCCGACGAGTCCTTCCCCTTTAATCTGCAGGATGCCCCCCTCAATTACCCGCGCTCCAAGTGGCTGGCCGAGCAGGAGGTGACCCGGGCCGGCCGGGCCGGTCTGCCGGCCGTCATCGTCAATCCCTCCTCGATTTTTGGTCCCTTTCGCGGCCGCTACCGGGGTGGGGAGATGATCGAAAAAGTTCGGCGCGGCCGTGTGGTTCCGGTTTTCCGGGGAGGCATCAACGCCGTTCACGTTGACGATGTCGTCGACGGGATCCTGAGCGCCGTTGAGCGCGGACAGCCGGGGGAACGGTATATTCTCGCCGGGGAAAATCTCACCTTCCGCCAGATCGCCGAGGAGGCCGCCCGTCAGCTGGGGCGCCGGCCGCTGCTGCTGCCGCTGCCGCCGGCCGTACCCTGGCTTGCCTCCAGAATCCAGGAACCGCTCAGCCGGCTGACCGGCCGAAGGCCCCGGTTTACCTACGATTTGAGCTACACTTCCGGCCGGTTCCAGTTTTACGACGCCGCCAAGGCCGCCGCATCGCTCCACTTCCACCCCCGCCCCTTCGCCGCCATCGTGGCTGATTATCTCTCTCATCACCACCCGCATCGAAATCCCGCCGCCCATGGCCGTTCGGTTTGATTCCCGAATGCCAGCCGGCTCCGAGCTTGCCCGAGACAAAAGTCTGATTAATCCGAGATGGCATCCTCGGCTGAACCGCCCGGGACCGCGCCCACCCCACCTCACCCACACGTCCCCAATTTTTGGAGTCCGGTCGTTCCGAGGAGAAATTCACGTGATGGAAAAATGGGTCAAATGGACGCTGCTAGGAACCGCCGCGGCCGCTCTCTTCCTGGGCCTGCTGCCGCTCCCGACCGGCCTGCTCGAACGGGCCGACCAGATATTTCCCGCCTGGCAAAATCTCTCCTTCGTGCAGGCTGCCCT
>JBFFZG010000321.1:0-5402 GCA_041568735.1 Promineifilaceae bacterium (SeqCode) | reverse complement strand
GGCCCCTGGGAATGGATGACGGGAGATCCCTTCGGCCTTTTCACCGCCGTCCTGTCTTTCCCGATCGTCGATGAGGTGGTGATCCATCCCCCGATTCACACCGAGCTGCCGGTCCAGCTCCCGGCCGGCCGGCGTGCCGACGGGCTGCGCAGCCGGGAGAAATCCCTGCGGGCGACCATCAACAGCGCCGGTGTGCGCGACTACCGGCCGCTCGATCCGCTGCCGTGGATCCATTGGCCGACGACCGCCCGCCGGGGCGCTCTACACGTGCGGCAGTTCGATTTGGATGCCGCCGGCGACATCTGGATCATGCTCGATTTTAGCCGGGAGAGCCAGCTGGGCAGCGGTCTCGATGGCACGGAAGAGCATGCCGTGCTGCTGGCTGCCTCGCTCGGGGCGGTGGCCAAGACCAACAACCGGCCGGCTGGCCTGGCCGTCTACAGCCGCGAACCGCTCATCTTGCCGCCGGGGCTGGGGGAAAATCAGCAGTGGAAAATGCTGCAGGCGCTGGCTTTTCTGCGAGCCGATGGGGAGGTCGGGTTGGAGAAATCACTGCCCGATATCGCCCGGGCCGCCCGCCGCGGGACGGCGGTCGTGCTGATCACGGCCGACCTCTCGGGAGCCTGGCTCCCCGAGCTCGACCACCTGCGGCGGAAAGGAATCGCCCTGACCGCGGTGCTGTTCGAAAGAAAGACCTTTGGGGGGAGCGGCCAGGCCGGACTGTTAGCACGAGAGATTGTCGGTCTGGGTTTCGACGCGCACATCATTCGACAGGGAGAAGTCGGCCGTCCCATCCTGCCGGAGCGGGCGGAAGAAATCGTTTACCGCGTGACCCCGCTGGGAAAGGTCGTGGCGGTGCGGGTCGGGGCCGATGGCTGACTATCTGGTCGCCATCGCGGCCCGCCGCTTCGCCCCGCCGGAAGGCTGGCTGGCCTTCGGCCTGCTGCTGGGATCGTCCCTACTTTTCCTCCTGGCTGTGCTGGAAATCGCCTGGGTGGCCGACGATGGGATCCTCTTTTCGACCGGCGCCGTGGGCTTCGTGGTGGCCCTCCTCCTGGTCCGGAAAGGGCGCTATCCGGCCTGGGACGCCGCGCTCACGGGGGGAACTGTCCTGGCGGCCGCTTTTCTTCACCTGAGCCGCGTTTCCCCGTGGCGGCTGCTGACAGGCAGCGCGGCCGCCTGGCTCGACTGGCGGCTCGCGCTCCAGCTGCTGCTGGTGCGGCTGGAATCCTGGGCGAGCGAGGTCAGCCGGGGCCAGGCCACCCGTGAAACGATTGTCTTTACCCTGCTGCTCGGCCTGGCGGCCGGCCTGCTCGTGGCCCTCCTGGTCTGGGCGACTATTCGGAAGCGCCGGCCGCTGCCGGTCGTGGCGCTTATGATGGTGGCCCTGGCGGCCAATACCCACTTCGGCGGAGGCTCTCCCTGGCTGGCCGTCTGGTTCGCCCTGGCCGGATTTGTCCTGACGGCCGTCACCCATGCCGGGGTTCTGGAGAGCCGCTGGATCGCCCAGGCGATCGATTATTCAGAGGAAATCCGCCAGGATCTGATCGTCGCGGCCTGCATTGCCGGCGCGGTCCTGGCAGGCTTATCCCTGCTGGTCAATGACTTCAACACCCGTCTGACCCGGCTGGCGCTCGCCTTCCAGCAGTCGGACGTGGCCCGTGCCCTCGACGACACGCTGAGCCGGGCTTTTGGCGGCGTGCAGGCCCGGCCGGCGCCGGCACCGCCGGTTGGTCCCGGCTCGGGAGAGGGCGGGGCCGCTGCACCAGAACCCGGCATTTTCCCCCGGGATTTTTTGCTGGGGGATCCGCCGGAGCTGGCCGAAACGCCGGTTTTTGAGGCCGTCCTGAGCGGGGCAGACAGACCGGTGACTTTCCACTGGCGCTTCACCAGCTACGCCATTTACACCGGCCGAGGGTGGCTGACCGGACCCGAGACCTCTGTTGACTTGAAGGCGGGGGCCCCGCTTGGCCAGGAAGTGATCCGTCCAGAGGTCCAGATCACGCAGACGGTGACCTGGGTGGCCGGCGACACCCTGCCGGGTTATTTCACCCTGGGGCCACCCCTGGCCATCGACCAGCCGGTGCGGGCATTCGAGCGAACTCCGGATGATTTGATCCGGATCATTCCCCGGCTCGACCCGTTTCTGCCGGCCGCCGCTGCCAACCGCTACACGGCCGTTTCCCTCAACCGGCGGATCGAAGCAGCGGTGCTCCGCCAGGCCGCTCTCGCCGAGGTTCCCCGGGAAATTCTGGACTCCTACACCCGGCTTCCGGGGGAAATTCCCAATCGCGTGCGGCGGCTGGCGGCGGAAGTCGCCGGCGACCGCGATAATCCCTACGACCGGGCGGTCGCCCTCGAAAGCTTCCTGCGCCAGTACCCATACACGCTCGAGGTCGAGCCGGTTCCGGCCGGGGTCGAGGTGGTCGATTATTTTCTTTTCACCCTGCAGCGCGGCTACTGCGATTACTACGCCACGGCCATGGTCGTCATGGCCCGCAGTCTTGGGCTGCCGGCCCGGCTGGGAGTCGGCTACCTGTCCCGGCCGGCCGAAGGAGCGGGCAGGCAGCGGGTCCTGCGCGCCGACGGCCATTCCTGGGCGGAAATTTATTTCGCCGGGTTTGGTTGGGTCGAGTTTGAACCAACTGCCCCCTTCCCGACCCTGGGGGGTGAAAGCGAAACAAATCTCGATTCCGAACCGATCGAAAATCGGCTCGCGCCGCCGGCACTCCCCCCACCCCGGCCGGCCGGCCCCGCGCTGTGGAGCTGGTTGGTTCCCCTGTTTTTTTTCACCGGCCTGGTGGCCTACGGAATCCACGACCAGCGGCGGGCCGCCCGCCGACTCCGTGTGGAAGTGGTCTGGAGCTACGACCGTCTCCGCCGGCGGGCCGCCAGGCTGGGTTGGGGCGAGGACCCCAGCCGCACCCCCCGCGAATTCGGGGCTGTACTTACCGCCAATCTATTGCGCGAGGGCAGGGGGGTCGAGGGCCGCCGCCTGCACCAGGCTGTGGATCGGCTCGTCGGTCGGTTGGAACGGCAGGTTTACGGGCCGCCGCCCCCGCTTCCGGTCGATGAGCGCGACCGGGCATCGACCACAGGCGAGCGCCGCTTGATTGAATCGCTCCTGCGCCGGCTCCAGATTCGGCGGCTGCTTGGACGGTTCAGACCATTTTAGAAATGATCGTTTGATGGTATATTTCATCTCAATTCCCCTTCACCTATTCTCTTTCGCCCACGTCTTAATGTTTGAAGGTGAATAAATCCGGCTTTAGCTCCGGATGGGAAGCGCCTGGCCGGCAGCCGGGTCGAGTAGACACAGCGTCCGATAAAGGCGAACAAAGCCCACCGGTGGTCCGGCCGGTTTGCATCAGGAGGTCAGGATATGAAGCAAGACGAATTCACCGTCCAAAAGAATATGGTGGTCAGCCTGGAATACGTGCTGACCCTCGACGATGGGGAGGAAATCGATCGGGCGGAGAGCGGGGAGCCGCTGATCTATCTGCAGGGGCACCAGAATATCATTCCGGGGCTGGAAGACGCCCTGGTCGGTCTGCGGGTCGGTGAAAGCAAAGACGTGGTCGTCGCCCCGGCCGATGGATATGGGGAGTACGACCCGGATAATTTCGAGTCGATGCCGCTCGACGCCTTTCCCTCCGATCTTGAGCTGGAAGAAGGGCTGGGGTTGGAGCTGCGGGACGGCAAATCTGGCCAGATTTACCAGGTGACCATCGCGGAGATTCTCGACGATGAGGTCGTCCTCGATTTCAATCATCCGCTGGCGGGGGAGACGCTCCACTTTGCCGTGATGGTGGCCGATCTGCGGCAGGCGACGGCCGAGGAGCTGGCCCACGGCCACGTTCACACCCATGGCCACCATCATTGAGATGGGAGCATCTCTGAGCCTTTGAATCCTTTGGGCCGGGCAGGAAACCGGCCGTTATCAATTGGCCAATGGGCGACCCTTCCGATTCCCTCCTGGCCCGGCTCGAGCGGTGGATTCCGATCACGGTCGAAAACCTGCATCGCGAATATCCCAATCACATCGCTCATGCCCTGCACAGTGACGCGGATGTCCGGCCGCCGCGCGAGCTGACACCGGCCTTTTTCGGCTGTTTTGACTGGCATTCGGCCGTTCACTCCCACTGGCAGCTGGCGCGCGCCGTCCGCTTATTTTCGGGGGCGGCGTTTGTCCCGGCCGCCGCGGCCGCCCTGGAGCGGAGCCTGACCCCCGCCAACATCGCCGCTGAGGCGGCTTACCTGGCAGCCCGGCCGGGTTTCGAACGGCCGTACGGGCTGGCCTGGCTACTCCAGCTGACGGCCGAGCTGCGGGAATGGGAAGATGTGCGGGCCGCGGGCTGGCTGGCAGCCCTGGGGCCGCTCGAAACAATTGCCGTCGACCACCTGACGGGCTGGCTTCCCCGCCTGACTCACCCGGTGCGCACCGGCCTGCACAGCCAGACCGCCTTCGCCCTGGGGCTGGTCTGGGATTGGGCCCGGATCGCCGGTGAGCCGGGCGTCCGGCAGCTCGTCGAAGAGACGGCCGGCCGCTTTTTCGCCGCCGACCAGGTGGCCCCGCTCGCTTACGAGCCCTCCGGCACCGATTTTCTCTCCCCCAGCCTCGCCGAAGCCGATCTCCTGCGCCGTTTCTGGCCGCCGGATATGTTCGCCGGCTGGCTGGCCGGCTTTCTACCCGGCATCCCGACCGACGGCGGCTCCGGCTGGCTGGCGCCGGTCGTTCCGAGCGATCCCGCCGATGGGCGGCTGGCCCACCTGGCCGGCCTCTGCCTGAGCCGGGCCTGGATGCTGGCCGGGATCGCCGCCGGGCTGCCGGCCGCCGATCCTCGCCGGCCGGCCCTGAACGGCGCGGCGGCGGCCCATGCGGCTGCCGGTCTGCCCTTTGTCGATTCGGCGGAATACATGCTCACCCACTGGCTCCCAAGCTTTGCCCTCTACTGGCTGACCGGTCGGGGAGTCGGCGGCCGGTAGCCCGCCATCCTGGCTCCAAGCCGGTCCGGTTTATTCTTCGCCGGCCAGAATTTCCGCGATGTGGCGCACCTGGAGAGCGCTTTTCCGTTTCTGCAGTCCGCCGGCCATGTGCATGAGGCAGCTGACATCCCCGCCGATGAGCGTGTCCGCCCCGGTCGCTTCGACCTGGTCCAGTTTGCGTTCAAGCATGGCTCCGGAAATGGGGCTCATCTTCACCGCGAACAGTCCGCCGAAGCCGCAGCAGATATCCGCCTCCGGCAGTTCGACCATCTCCAGCCCGTCGACCTCCGCCAGCAGCGCCGGGGCCTGCGAGCGCAGACCGAGATTGCGCAGGCCGTGGCAGGAAGGATGGTAGGTCCCCCGGCCGGGGCAGGTGGCCCGCAGCCTCGTGATGCCGAGCTCGTCGACCAGAAACT
>JBFFZG010000320.1:0-5424 GCA_041568735.1 Promineifilaceae bacterium (SeqCode) | reverse complement strand
CGCCCGCTTCGTCAGCCATGCCGAAGCCGACGCGCTTCCCCTTCGCAAGCGGCCGGATGTGGCCGAAGACGTGGTCCGCCTGATCGAGATCGCCGATTTTGACCTGAACGCCTGTGGGGGAACCCACGTGGCCCACACCGGGGAAGTCGGGCAGATAAAAATCACCCGACTCGAGCGGCGCAGAGAAAAGTCCCGGATCGAATTCCTGTGCGGCGGCCGCGCCCTGGACGATTACGGCCGGCACATCGCCGTCCTCAACGACCTGATCGTCGAAATGACCACCAGCCCGGAGGCCCTGCTGGCGGCCATCCAGAAACTCAAGGAAGAAAACAAGGGGCTGCAGCGAGCGCTGCGGGAAGCGCGCAGCCGGTCGATGGCCCGGCTGGCGGTTGAACTCACGCAGCAGATGGAGCGGACCGGTGACCTGCGCCATCTGGTCTACGTCATGCCGGATGAAGAAGGGTCGGTGGCGGATCTGCGCGGGCTGGCCAATGCGCTCACGGATGAAGGATCGGCGATCGCTTTTCTGGGTCTGAGCGGCGACCCGGCCTTTCTGCTGTTTAAAAAAAGCGAGGCGCTGCCCGGCCACCTGGGCGATCTGCTCAAAGAGATTCTCTCCCGCCTCAATTCCCGCTCCGGCGGGGGGGGGCCCCATGTGGCCCAGGGTGGTGGATTTGCGGCCGACCCCGACCAGCTCCGCGAGATACTCAGCGAGGCCCGCGCCGCCTACTTCGACCGTCTCGCGCCGTCCGCTTAAGCGACGCCGGCGAGATCGGCGTTCATCCTCTCAGACAAAACTCGGGGCAAAAGAGATTTATCCCTGTCATGGGCTTTTGGAGCGGCCCAGAATGAGATACAATCATGGAAGTATGACCATTCCAGCCTCCTGATTCAGGGAGGGGGTTTGCCCGGTACGCCCCCTCAAATGCCAACCACGGGAAATCCCATGTCGTCAGATTCAGCCAGCCGCGCCCTACAATCCGTTCCGTTTTTTGCCAACCTCGACCCGGAAGACGCCCAGCAGCTCTCTTCTCGCCTCATTCCACGCCGGTTCAACGCCGGGCAGATTATTTTTCACCTGGGAGATCCAGGTGGCCTGCTCTATATCATCAACGAAGGGAAGGTGAAGATTTCCCACTCGACGCCGGATGGGCAGGAAGCTCTGCTGGCGATTCTGGGAACGGGTGACTTTTTTGGGGAGCTGGCTCTCCTCGACGATGCCCCCCGCTCGGCCACGGCCGAAGCCCTCGAACCGACCGAGACGCTGACCCTGCACCGCTCGGAATTCATGCGCTTTCTGGAGTCCAATCCGAGCATCGCCCGCCATATCCTGACCGTCCTCTCGCGCCGCATTCGTCACATGAATGCGCAGATCAGCGATATTTTCTTCCTCGACCTGCCGGGTCGCCTGGCGCGCACGCTGCTCAACCTGGCCGACCAGCACGGCCGACAGACCGGCGACGGCATCCAGATCGAAATTTCCCTCACCCAGACCGATCTGGCTGAAATGACCGGCGCCACCCGGGTCAGCGTCAATAAGGCGCTTGGCCGCTTCCGCCGGTCTCAATGGGTCAAGGTCAAGGGACACCGCTTCACCATCATCAATCGCGGCGCCCTCGAAGAGCTGATCGCCCTCTCCGGCGGCTGAGCCCGCCGGTCCCCCCGCCTGGTGCAGTCCCCTCGCAGCGGTGGTCGCCCTCGTCAAAAGCGATAGCGCCAGGTATCCCCGTTTTCCACGGCAAATTTAGCCATTTTGAGCGGCCCTCGCCCGAGCAGCTTTTGAATATCCTCGGTGATGGCTGCCGTTGCCCCCTGCCGCACCAGTTCAAACAGCGCGGTCATCAATATCGCCTGGTCCGCTTCCCAGCCACCGGCCAAGAGCGCCTGGCGGAAGGCATCATCTGACGCCGGCACATAGCGAATGGTGCGGCCGCTCGCCCTGGAAATCAGGCGGGCCACCGCCTCATACGTGAGCGCCTCGCCGCCGGTCAGCGTGTAGACCTGATCGAGGTGTCCCTCTTCTGTCAGAGCAATCGTGGCCACGGCGGCGACATCCCGCGCATCGACAAAACTCGTCGCGCCATCAGCCGCCGGCAGAAAAATCGTGCCGGTCTTCTGAATCATCGGCACGATGAAACCCGGATTGAAATTTTGCATGTACCAGTTGGGACGCAGGATCGTGTAGAGAATCCCGGACGAGGTCAGGTAGTCTTCCACCTCGGCCAGCGCGCGTCGGGCCGGGTGCTCGATCCCCATGGCCGAAAGAAGGACGATGTGCGAGACACCGGCCGATCGGGCGGCCTCCATCAGGGGAATGATCGTCTTCTGGGGCTCCGGATCGATCCCTTTGGGAACGATAAAGGCCTTGGAAACCCCGGAAACCGCCTTGGCATAGCTCGTCGGATCATCGTAATCAAATAAGACGACATCCCGATTTGGATGGGAGATCGCATAGGGTACCGGAATGCGGGTCGCCGCCCGCACCGGATAGCCAAAGCGGCTCAAATTTTCGACGAGCGGCCGGCCGATAGTTCCGGTCGCCCCGACCACCAGCACCTTTTCAGTCATATCCCGACATCTCCGTCATGCGTCATACGAACCGGAGGTCACGTCGCCTCCGGTCCCGGTCCAGTTGGTATGGAAATGTTCGCCACGCGGGCGGTCGACCCGTTCGTACGTGTGCGCGCCAAAAAAGTCCCGCTGCGCCTGGATCAAATTCGCCGGCAGCCGTTCGTGACGGTAGCCGTCGAAAAAGGCCAGCGAACTGGAAAGCGCCGGCACCGGGATCCCCTGGGTGACCGCCGCCGCCACGACCCGGCGCCAGGCTGCCTGCGCCTGATCGATCTCCTGATTGAAATACGGCGCCACCAGCAGATTGTTGAGCGCCGGGTTTTCGTTAAATGCCTCCTCTATTTTACCCAGGAAAGCAGAGCGGATGATGCACCCTTCCCGCCACATCAGGGCCACACCGCCGTAATTGAGGCTCCAGCCATAGGCTTCGGCCGCCGCGCGCATTAACATGTACCCCTGAGCGTAGGAAATGATCTTGGCGGCATAAAGCGCCTGGCTGAGATCGGCCAAAAAGACCCGGCGGTCAGCTGTCACGTCCGTGGTGGGTCCATTGAGCACCCTGGCCGCGGCGGTGCGCTCCTCTTTCAAGGCGGAAAGGGCCCGGGCAAAGACCGCTTCAGCGATCATCGTCAGGGGGATTCCCCGATCAAGTGCGTCGATGGCGGTCCACTTCCCCGTCCCTTTCTGGCCGGCCGCATCGAGAATGAGGTCGATCACGGCCGCCCCATCTTCATTTTTATAATTGAGGATTTCGCCCGTGATTTCTATCAAATAGGAATCAAGCTTGCCCTGGTTCCACTCGCGAAAGACCGCGCTCATTTCCTCATTGGTCAGGCCCAGCATCGATTTCATGATGTGATAGGCTTCGCTGATCAGCTGCATATCCCCGTATTCGATGCCGTTGTGCACCATCTTGACGAAGTGGCCGGCCCCGTCCTCCCCCACCCAATCACAGCAGGGCGTCCCGTCGTCCACTTTGGCGGCAATGCTCTGAAAAATCGGCCGGACATGCGGCCAGGCGGCCGGCGCGCCGCCGGGCATGATCGACGGCCCGTGGCGAGCCCCTTCCTCCCCCCCCGAGATGCCGGTCCCAACAAAATGGATCCCCTCTTCGGCCAGCTCCCGTGTACGCCGGATCGAGTCCTCATAAAAGGAATTCCCGCCGTCGATGATGATATCACCCGGTTCGAGCAAGGGCACGAGCTGTTCAATGACCGAATCAACCGGCCGGCCGGCCTTGATCATGAGCATGACCCGCCGTGGTTTTTTCAGCTGCGCCACCAGCTCTTCCACCGAATTCGTGCCGATGACCCGGGTCCCTCGCGCCGGACCGGCCAGGAACTCCTCGGTGACGGCCGTCGTTCGATTGAAAACCGCGATGGTAAAGCCGTGGTCGTTCATATTCAATACCAGGTTCTGTCCCATAACAGCCAGCCCGATTAATCCTAAATCGGCGTTTGCAGACATCGGTCCTCCTCACCACTCATTCGACAGGACGGCAGCAGCCCCGTACGGGGACCTGTAAATTTAACCTCATTCGGGTTGAATGCCAATTGTTGGCCGCTGTTGCCCCCCAAACCCCCGTTCGAGCGAGGGCAATGAATCCAGGTGCGAGCAAAGTTCCCAGAAATGAACAGGCGGTCCCCCAGGGAACCGCCTGCCAATCCAAATCGCGCCGCATGTCCGGAGGGGCGCCGTCGAAATCCCTGGCTGGTCAGGCCACCCGGCGCCCCCGGAGGATCGAGCCAGTGGCTGCGCTGAGCAGCGCGGCCGCGAGCAGGAACCATCCGGCGCCGCTCCCTTCCGGCCGGCCGGCCATCCCGCTGAGCGTGACGGCCGTCGGGGAAGCGGCATAGCAGCCGCCGGCCGTGCAGGCGATACCATTCCCCTGAACATCCTGGACATCCTTGTCGCCGTTCCCGGCGCCAGAGGGGAAGGAGCTGTAGTTTCCGAAGATAAACGGGGACGGCGGTGCGCTCAACTGCCCGTCCGCTTCGGGCGAGGGGAAAACCGGCCATGGAATACTGAATTCCACGAAGGTGTCGTAATCGGCGCAGCCAGGGCCGCTGCAGTCGGCCGATGGGCGGGCGAACGGGGAAGGCCAGGTCGATCCCGACCCGGTCGCCACCGGGGTGCCCGCTGCCTGGCCGCACAGATTCCCCTGGCAGATGTCTCCCGAATTGCCACAGCTGCCAGCCGCGTCACAGCGGCCGATGGCGTAATCCTTCAGCGCGGCCGGGCTGCCGCCGATCTCGGCCAGGACGACGACATCAAATACCCCGTCCCCATCCAGATCGAAGCGGACGCCGACGACAGCCGAGTTGCCTTTATTCAATCCGGTGTCGTCGATGGCCATCAGGAGCTTCAATGACTGCTGGTCGGCGGCGAGACAGAAGGCGGTGATGTCCGTTCTTGAAGGGCTGGTGAAATCATCTACCTCCCCCTGGTCGCCGGCGCAGTGGGCCATGTTCCAATCGGCGACGGCTGTCACCGGGCGGGAAGCCCCCCAGGCGTCCGTTGAAAACAGCGGCAGGCAGAGCAGGATCAGTGTCAGAATGATCAAACGACGGGTTGTGGGCATAAGCATGGTCGGTAAATTCCTTTTTGCGAGTCTGATGGTCCGGCCGGCCGCCGGTGGCGGCCCCCCCGGCCCGAACCGAATCTTCCCCCCATATCCTCAGTTTACCCGTGACCGCTTCGCTCACTATCGGTAGTTCTACGGAATTTAAATCGACGCGCTGGGCCATCAGCATGCCGGGCTTGATGCCGTTGGCGCCGCTGATGATGCCCGCGACCTTGCGGTCGTAGGGCTCGGAGGAGACCACCAGGCCTCCTTCCCGGGCCGGGTCGATG
>JBFFZG010000319.1:0-5466 GCA_041568735.1 Promineifilaceae bacterium (SeqCode) | reverse complement strand
CGGGCCCCTTTTTCAAAGGGGGTCGGTTCGAAGCCGAGCTCTGTGCGGGCTTTTTCGCTGGAGACGCGCCAGTCCTGGATGACGTAGTGGCGGAGGTTGAACGGGTAGAAGGGTTCGCGGCCGGTCAGGGCGGCCAGGCGGGTGGTCAGCCAGGCCAGGGTGAGCATGGCGGCCCGGGGGGCGTTGAAGCGGCGGGGGCTGATGCCGGCCAGCCGGCTGATGATGGCATTGGCTTCGTTGTGGGAAAGGGATTCGCCGCAGAGGTTGTAGATTTCGCCCGGCCGTCCTTTTTCGAGGGCCAGCAGCACCCCGCGGGCGACGTCGGGCACGAAGGCGGGGAACTGGATGTGCCGGCCGCCGTCGACCCGGATCCGCCAGCCGCGCAGCGGCTCCTCGAAGAAGAGCCGGTTGAAGCCGTAGCGGCCGCCGGGGCCGTAGTAAGCGCCCGGCCGGACGACGACGACCTCGAATGCCGGTGGATCGTTGTGCGCCAGCGCCTGCACTTCGGCCGCCAGCTTCGAGTGCTGGTAGGGGTCCTGCGGGTCGCAGGGAAAGGTTTCGTCGATGACCTGCCCCGGCGGGATGCGGCCGGCTACGGCGATGGTGGAGACGTGCACGACCCGGCGCAGGCCGGCCGCCCGGGCTGTCTCCAGGAAGGTGCGGGTTCCCTCGACGTTGGTCCGGTGAAAGGCTTCAGCCGCTCCCCAGAAGCGGAACTCCCCGGCGGCGTGAATGGCGGCCTGGCAGCCGGTGCAGGCGCGGGCCAGCCCGTCCGCATCGGTGATATCACCGTAAATGGCCAGTTCGGCCGGCAGGGAATCGAGGAAGGCGGTATCGCTGGTCGGGCGGACGAGGGCGCGCACCGCGTAACCCCGGGCAACGAGAAGGGGAGCGAGGTGGCGGCCGAGAAAGCCGGTGGCGCCGGTCACCAGGATTTTATTTGACATAAATCGAATTTTAGCAGATGGCAGGCAAAAATAAAGGAACCCCCACCAAATTCCCCAATTAACCCTCCTTAAATCGTCTGTGCGGAAATCACGGTGGGAGGGCATGGGGGTCAAAAGTCCTTGCCCGTTGGGAAGACAGGGAAGGGTTAATCGATCACAAAATGGAAGATGGCTTCACCGACCTGAGTATCGGCCGTGATGGCCTGTGCGGTCAGCCGCCAGCCGGTCCGGTGAGACGGCAGCTGCAGGGTCACCCGGACCTCGCCGCGGGCATCGGTCCGCAGTTCTGGCGCCCAGAAGGCCGTATCCGGAAATTGAAACGCCGTGGAGCCGCTTTCATCTCCCCCAAAATCATGCCCGTGCGGCGCAGAACCGAAATAACGAATCGGGGAAAAGCCGTCATACGTGTGCCCGGAAGGCGAGCGAAAGCCGTGAAAGGTCCTGAACAGGCCGTTTTCATCTGACGCTACCAGCCCAAAACTCGGCTCGTCGACCAGGGCCAGCGCGACCTCGGCCGAGACCGGCTGTCCTTTTTCGTTGGTGACTCTGACGATAAATGAGGCTTCCGCGGCGGCGGTAAATCGGGCGCGATCCGGAACAATTTCGACTGTCAGCGATTTTCCTCCCTGAGGTAGGTAGAGGTTGGTTTGGTCGGATTGCAAAATCGTTTCTGGGGAAGAACGACTCCACAGTTCATCTGTTTGAGGCTGCCAGAAATAGATTGTGACCAGCGCATTGGGACCGTCGGCTGTCGAAACCGGTAAGTCGATCGTCGTGAAAGGAGCGTTCAGATCGACTATTGAAAACCGGCTGACGCCATCCTGTTCAACTGTCATTAGAGCCGCACCGGAATCCAGGCTGCGTACGAACAGCCGGGCGGTTTCACCCGGTTGGTAGGCCTGTTTTTCGGTCAAGACCCGGAGGCCACTGCCGGTAGTCAGGGGTACCTGGTCAAAGCCGGCAGGGATCCTGTGCTGGAGGAAAAACGGCCGTCCCTTTGCATCACGCCCTTCGAAACGCAGGCGATACCAGCCGGGTTCGGCCAGCACCAGATTGTAAACTACCCGCCCGTCGGCACCGGTAACCAGCTTTTCTTCCCGAATAATCGGCTGCGATTGCCCCTCGGACGGCCTTTCCGCGAATATCGTCGCGGTGATTTCCCGGCTGGAGACCGGCTGCCCGTTCAGATCAGTCACTTCAAGGGTCAGCTGGTTCGGCCGGTTGAGCTCAACCAGCCGCGGAACCGGCCTCTGCGCGACACGTTCCGCCGCGGTCGCCGTGGGAATGGTATGAAAAGACCGGCTTTCCTGTGCCGACGAGCCTGCGACAGAAATAGCCAGCAGCATGTTCTTAATCCGCGCGCTGGTTAATTGTTCCAGGTTAAGTCCACCGGGAATGATCCCGGAATCAGGGTTTCCTGGCGGGAGCGGGAATGTTAGCGTGACCGTTCCATCAGTCCCGGTGGTGCCCTGGATTGAGCCGTCTATGTCCGGGTCATCCCAGACCCAGGCCGGGGCTCTCGACGCCCTGCTGAAGGGGGTAAACGAAGAAAATAATTCTCCCGTAACTGTGGCCCTGGCTATGGGCTCACCATCTGGTGTGAGGGCTCTGACGGTTACGGACAGGGTCTCGCCGAAAACCGGTTGTTCCTTTTCTAAACTGACAAAAATATCAACCGGGGGCGGCGGATCATTCACCACAGGAAACCAGACATGGTTCGTGGCCTGACCCGTGCGAACCTCAAGTGCGTATGAACCGGGTGCCAAGGCCGGATCCAGCGCCAGGAACCCATGCACGATGCCGAAGTCGTTGGTGGCCAGATCGGCCGTCTGCAGAAAATGCCCCTGCTGATTCACCAGCTGCACGACGACCGGGCTGCCAGGCGGCGGGTTGACGACCTGGCCGGATTGAAATCGACGGATCACGGCCCTGAAGCGAACTGGCTGCCCGGGTCGGTAGAGAGGCCGATCGGTAAAGAGATAAATTGACTCCGGGACAAATGCCTGCTCGAATGCTCGAAATAGTCCCAACGAACCCCAAAGCCAGGTGAGGCCGCAAATGGTCCGGTTGTCCCCATCCCCGGCGGCGATGAGCAGTGGTCCTGCCGGTCCAAAGTCTGTCCCGGTCAGGTAGACACCGGCCGCATCCGTGCGGCCTCGTTCGAGCAGGCGGCCGTC
This sequence comes from Promineifilaceae bacterium (SeqCode), assembly GCA_041568735.1. Lineage (GTDB taxonomy): Bacteria > Chloroflexota > Anaerolineae > Promineifilales > Promineifilaceae > WTJY01. The sequence goes on along the minus strand of JBFFZG010000319.1, from coordinate 2,342 downwards.
CCGGCCGTAGATCTCGACCGGCACATCAGCCTGCGCCCCGCCGTGGATTTCCGCCAGCCAGGTGAAGAGCTGCCGATTGGACTTCCGGGCCAGAAGCACCTGGTCGGTCAGGACAAGAAGGAGCTGGTCGCGCCGGATGCCACCGGTGCTGAGGTCGAGCAGATACAACCCCGCGGACACCTCTTCCGGCAGTACCGTTTCCTGAACCCAGGGGTCATCGGGCCTACCGGGATTCGTCAGGGTGGTCCAATTTTGGACGAGGGTGGTCGGGTCGGGCACAAGGTCGGTTTCCAAATTGTCAAAATGCGAGATCTCTTCGAAATAGCGCACATAGGCTTCGATGAATTCAGCCCAGGAAAGTCGATAAAGGGTGAACGTCACGGGGACACCGACCTGTTCCGCAAATGAGCTGTACTGGATAGCCCGAGGTCCTTTGACGTCGATGAGCTGAACCCATTCGCCGAGGCCAAAATCAATATCAGGCCCGCTGGACCGATTGGTATCGGCCTGGGACCGGGGCGAATCCGGCGAAGGGGCCCCGAGGGCGACGGGCTCGGGTTTAGGGATAACGGCGCCGTTGGCCAGGTGGAGGTCCCCGCTGAAGAGGATGCGATAGGAAAGGCCGGCGATCCAGGGAAACTGGGGGGTGAAGCGAACGGTTTGGCCGTCGGATTTGAGCCGGAATTGGCCGGGAGTTTTGGGATTGATCGAGAGGATCTCGAGTGACTTCCGGGCGATGGGGTAGTTGAACGTAATTTCAACCGGCCGATCCGTCGCAGTTGATCCCGGTTTTCCTAGCTCGATGAGCAGCGGGGGCAAACTGGCAGACCAGGAAATCGGTGCGGTGAGGGTTGGACCACCACCGGCCGCAGCCGCCCCGGCACCCAGGGTGAAATGGATCGTCTGGCCCGGGACCAGCGGCTCGATCGGGAACAGGCGCACGGTGGGTCCATCGACCGCGACCTCAAAGGCCAGGGGTGGCTCGACGGCCACGGCCCCCCGAACGGTGGCCGGGTCCATAGGCATGTCGAAGACGAGAGTAAACGCCTGGGGGAGCTCCTGGAGGAGGCCGGGCCTGGGCTGCTGTTCGACGAGGCGCGGGGCAATCGGGTCCTTCGAGGGCGCGGCTGTGAAGGTTGGCTGCGGCGTGAGTGTGGGCGAGATGGCGGCCGTGCCGATTGGTAAGACTGCGGGGGTGGCCGATGTGGTTTTCCCACCCCAATTTTGGCAGGCGGTCAGGGTGCTCAGGAGAAGCAGGATGAGAAAGCGGGGCTTCATGGCAAACATCACATGCCCTCCTTAGGGGATGCATCCGCCAACAGAAGCAGGGCGGCAGATCCTAAACTGCCTGATTGCTCATTTTAAGGGGTAGATGGGCAGGTTAATTGACGGAAACCATCCGCTTTCAGGATGATTTATCCACATCGCGAATATCCCCGGATTTTCCGCTGTGAGTGGGTTCTTCTGGGGCATTGCCGGGGAAAATTCAGGAGGTCACAGCAGCTCGGCGTTAACTGGCTGGCCGATCCCGGCGAAGCGGAAGAGCTGCTGCGCCCGGGGGGAGAGGGCGTCGTAGGCGGCCTGGGGAATGCCGATCGGCCGCCGGCGGATGACCAGCCACGGTCGGGTGTAGACCAGGGCGATGTTGGGCCGGGCCTGATCGGAGCGGTTGTGGGTGCCGCGATGCCACATGCGGCCGTCGCGGATGAGCAGCGAGCCGGCCGGCATGAGAGCCGATTCCGAGTGCATGGCCGGGGCCACACGGGCGATCGCCTCCGGGGTGAGGGTGCTGAAGTGGGAGCCCCCGGGCCACATCTCCATTGGGCCATTCTCCTCGGTCGTGTCGACGAGCGGGAAATTGACCACGATGTGGTAGGCCGGCGGGTTGATCCCCGACTCGGGGAAGAGCGGGGGCACGTCCGAGTGAACCGGCTGGAATTCCGAGCCGGGCAGGCAGGTGTTGGAGGCGAAGTAGGGGCAGACGCAGTCCGGCCCGAGCAGGGCGTCGATGACCGGCATGGCCAGCGGGTGGTTGATCACCCGCTCGTCGCTGAACGGTGGGCGGAAGGGGAGGTCGAGCCGGTGGTGGTTGTAGACCGGCCGGGGCTCCGGGTTTTCCATGTATTTATTAAAGAGGGCCATGTAGGCGTCGTGCAGCGCCTGCAGAAAATCGGCCGCCAGCACGCTCTCGAACAGGACATATCCTTTTGCCCTGACCTGCTCGACGGCCGCGGCCAGGGTCTCGGGGTGGAGCTGGCCGCTGGTCAGTTCTTCGGGGGTGAGTTTCATGGGAAGCTCTCCTGGGTGATCGGGTTGGGGATGGTCACAGTATAGGGAAGGGG
>JBFFZG010000318.1:0-5477 GCA_041568735.1 Promineifilaceae bacterium (SeqCode) | reverse complement strand
CCCCCCTCGGCCGCGTAGAAGCCGGCGTCCGCCCATTCTTCCACACCGATGATCCCGTCGATTTCCGGCGCGATCAGTCCGGACGATCCCCGTTCGGCGGTGGCGGCATTCAGCGGAATGATCGGGACATCGAGGAGGAGGGGCGGCTCTTCCTCCAGGGTTTCGTAGATTTTCTTGAGCGTGTCCCGAAACTGCTGGTCGAAGGACTCGTCATTGCCCGAATTCTGGTCGGCCCCATACCACCAGAACCAGTCCGACCCTTCGGCGATGTACATCAGCTCCAGGGCGCGGGCGAGCGCATCGGCCGAAGGGGGCGTCCGCGCCCCGGTTTCGTATTTCTGCACAAACTCCCGCGTTTCCAGGAGCAGGTTCCAGGCATCATTTTCTTCTTTTTCCCCGATCCAGGTGGCAAAGTCATGGCTGATCCAGGAGCCGGCCCAGAGCTCATCGATTTTCGGCCGTTCGGGGGCCATGGCCAGGTATTCGCCTGGCGTCACGGTCCGGATCATCGGATCTTCACTCAGCCGCCGGTAAAGGCCGTGGAGGAAGGCTTTGCCGTCATTCGCATAGTGCTCCCAGGCGTTCTCGCCGTCCAGGATCACCGAGACGAGATGGGGGCCCGGGGCACCGGATGCGGCGATCTGGGCTCGGATGGCGTGAATGCGGTCAATGAAATCCTGTGCGGCCGCTTCACCATCCATGCCGGAGTAGGTGAAGCCGACCTTGTCCGAAATAACGACATCCCGGAAGACGACCGCCACCGGTCCACCCCGCCGCCCCTGAACGTCATAGGGACGGTACAGCGCATCGGCTTCCTGCACGACATCCCGGCTGTCGCGGGTGAAGCCATCGAGTCCGATGCTTTTGGCCAGCACCCCCTCGTCGGTGGCCATCCATTGGATCCCCCTGTCAGAGACCATCGAAATGATTTGCTGCGAAACCGCCCCCTCCGCCGGCCACATGCCGCGCGGCGGCTGGCCGAACAGCCGCTCATACAGGGCGACCCCGAGCTCGACCTGGCGCTGGGCATCCAGGCCGAATACAAAGCGGTTGGGCAGTTCGATCTGCGGCAGGGCGATCTGGGCCGCATTACTGTCGACCAGGAGGGGGAGGATCGGGTGGGCGAAGGGGGTCATCGTGACTTCAATCTGCCCGCCGGCCTGCAGCTCCCGGTGAATCGGAATGACCCGATCGATCAGCCGTTTGTGCTCGTCCATCAGGATCGCCTTGTCGCCCTCGGAAAAGCCGCTCCCTTTGGCGACCAATCCGGCCAGGGGTTCCTGGGCCAGCCAGTCCGGATCAACCCAGGCCAGGTTGAAGAGGACCTGCAGGTCGCGGAATTCGTCCACGGTCAGGGGATCGCCCCCGTCTCGCTTGTTCAGGAGCTCCCGGTAGCGGGGAAAGCGGTCGATGACGCGGCGGTTGGTATCGAAAAAACGCTCCAGGATGAAGGTCTTTTCCTCTTCGGTGAGATTCTCGGCCGGAATGAGGGCCAGCCGCCAGTATTCATCGGTGGCGCCGGCCGACAGATCCTCGATCTGGCGCAGCAGACTTGGGGTGAGGTTGAACGTCACGTGGACATTCGGATATTCGGCCACGGTGGCGGCCATGTCGACGTAGTCCTTCGTGGCGTGCACCCGCACCCAGGGGCGAATATAGCTGTTGCTGGCTTCGTCTTTGAAATAAACCGGCTGGTGCTGGTGCCAGATGATGGCCAGGTAGATCGGCTCGCCCGCGGGGGCGGCCTCGGTTGGAGTCGGGGGCTCGGTCGCGGCCGGTGGGGGTTCCGCCGTCGGCGCCTCACCACCGGGCGTCTGAGTCGGCCCGGCGGCCGGCGTCGTCGGTTCGGCCGCCGGCGGTTCGGTCGCGGCCGGGGATGCCGCCGGCGGCGTGACGTCGATGCAGGCCATGAGCAGGGTCAAAATCAGGATGAGCGGCGTGAATTTGCGCATTCGGGATCTCTCCTCGCCCGGACGGCGGCGCCGGCCGCCCCCGGATGTTTTTGCCGGCATCAGGCGCTTGCGCCGGATGCGGGGTGCGCCTGAATTATAGGAGATTTGCCGCCGGCGACCCACAACGGCGGAGGCGATTCAGCGGCGGATCAGCGGGAGAAACAGCCAGCCGGGTTTGACGATCGAAATCGAGATGGCCTCGTTCTCCCGCCCGGGGGTGTTGTTGATCAGGCAGGCTTTTTCGTTGACGGCGGCCGGCAGGCGGGCCAGGTCGAAGGTGGCGACCAGTGTCGACTCCTGTCCTGCCCCCAGGCTGCCGGCCAGGGGGGTGAGGGACAACCAGGGGAGGCCGTCGGCCGGGGTGCAGATTTCAGCCGCTGGCAGCACCGTCAGCGAGACATCGTCGAGGAAGAAGTTGATCACGGTGGTCCCGGTTTCGACCCCCGAAAAACGAATCTCATGGGGGCGGCCGTCGGCCAGGCCGGGCAGGGGCACATCGACCCGCTGGTAAGTCTGGAATTGGGCGGCCGCCTTTTCCGTGATGGAAAAGACCGTGCGGCCGTCCACGACGGCCGCGAACGCTCCCCGATCGGCCGGGCTGTCGACCCCCATGAGCAGATAAAATGACAGGCGGGCATCCTGACCGGAGGAAATGACCAGCGTCCGCGAGATCGAGGCCCGATTGGAGACCCCCCAGCCGCCAAACCAGGCGTACCAGCCGCCGCTGCGTGCGAATTCATAGCCGCAGGTCGGCAGGGTGCACAGCGGGCTGGCTCCCAGCGTGCTCGAGGCAAGCCACCCCCCGGTCTCAAAACCGCCGCCGAGCGGCAGCTCCCGGCTGACCGGCATGCCGCCGGCATCCCAGGTCAGCGGCAAGCTGCCGCCATTTTTCAGAAGGATCGACCGGCTGATCAGCCCGGATATCCCCGGAGCCGTGGTCTTCGTCGCAATCGTGGCGGGCTGAATGGAAATTTCGGGGGCGCCGGTATAGCGGATATCGAGCAATATTGTTCCCAGCTGGCCGGCCTGGGCCGGGGTCGGCCCGAGGTCGAGCAGGCCGTACCAGGGGAGGCCGGCCGTGAACCGGGGTTCGTTCCAGGACAGCTCGAGGGCGAATGGGACGCCGTCGAGCACCATTTTCGGGCCGCTGGCGGAAAAATTATCCGGGGGGAGGCCCGGCACTACCCCGATAGCCAGGGTGATGGGATCGGGCGCGGCCGGTCCTTCCGCCACATTCTGCACCGCCACCCAGTAGAGACCTGGGCTCGGGTTCAGGAGATTGACCTGCTCCTCCCAGCCGGGGGAGATCGCCTCGCGCAGCAGGGTGGCGGCCGAGGGGATTGAACCGCTGCCCAGGAAGAGATCCACGTCAAGGGCGGTGGCGTCCAGAATTTCGGCTGCCAGCCGGGTCGAGCCGGCCGGCACCGAGATCGTCGTATAAAAAATGTCGTCGAGCGCGTCGAACGGACTGCCGGTCGGGTCCTCCAGCAGAAAAAAGCCGGTAGTCAGCGGCTGGGACAGACCCCAGGAGCGAATGGTCAGTTCGGCGGCGGGTCCGGTGCTCAGATTGACGACGAGCTGGCTGCCCTGCCGGCGATCGGTGGTGATGGTGATCTGCTGGGGAAGGCCGAGCGGCGCCCGGGCGGCGGGGGAGGCTGCCGGCCGGCGAACGGCAGCGGCATCTGAATCGCTACTTGACGTCGGATTGGCTTCGGTCAGGAGCCTCTCCAGGCTGACCGAGGCGTGCACCGCCGGAGGAAGCCCGGCCGAGGCCAGCCACAGGATGAAAAAGGGGAGCAGCAGGGTTGCCACCAGCCACTCCCCTCGACTGACGATGCTCCCTCTCCTCCTAGAATCCATGCCTTACCACCCGGCCCAGGCGATTTCAAAGCAGGGTAGACACCCCGGCTGGGGGGTGAGTCTGCGAAACCACCTCCAATTTCTGTCCATTGTAGAGCGGCCGTCTTACAAACCGGGTTGCCGCCGGGGAACTTTGCTCTCCAACTGTAATGTTCAATACAGATGCTGCCAGGACTGTCGGGTAGGATGGATCCGACAGAATCACGTGCGGGCCCGGGGAATCTTCCCCGATTAGACCGCCGCCCACCAGGAAAGCCATGCCGACTAAAATCGTAGAAGAAAAGGGAACCCGCCGGGAGTTTCTGCGCCGGCTGGGACAGGTTGGAGCGGAGTCAACGGCCGCGGCCCTGCCGGAGGCGCCCGTCGGCGAGACCGCTTCCCCGCCGTCGACGGCGGTGATCGCGCTGAGCCGGATGGGGTTTGGTCCGCGGCCCGGCGACATCGAGGCATTTAACGCCCTCGGAGCCACCGATGAGGCCAGGCTGAACGCCTACGTCGATCAGCAGCTCAATCCGGCGGCCATCGTCGACGCGGAATACAACAGCCGGCTGGCCCAGTTTGGCGGGTCGACTTTGAACAAGAGCCTCACCCAGCTGTGGGCCGACCACGTGCGGGCCAATCCACCCTGGAGCCAGCGGATGGCCCCATTTTTTGAAACGGAGCGCCTGGCCTTTCTGCGGGCGCTCACCAGCAAAAAGCAGCTGGTGGAAGTGCTGGCCGATTTCTGGCACAACCACTTCAACGTACTCGGCTACGATTACTACATTGGCCCGGTTTTTGTCCACTACGACCGGGATATCATCCGGGCCAACCTCCTCGGAAATTTTTACGAGATGCTCGTGGCGGTGGCCAAAAGCCCGGCCATGCTCTACTACCTAGACAATGCGGGCAATCGCGACGATGGGCCGAACGAAAATTACGCCAGGGAGCTGTTCGAACTGCATACGCTTGGAGCGGAAAATTATTTCGGCGTGGCTCCCCAGGACAGCGTCCCGGCCGACCCGACCGACGCCACGATGCCGGCCGGCTATGTCGACGCAGATGTTTATGAAGCGACCCGCTGTTTCACCGGTTGGACGATTAACGACCGGGACAGTTATACGCCGGTGGGCAATACCGGGGAATTTTATTATCGGAACGACTGGCATGATCGCTTCCAGAAGCGGGTGCTGAGCGGCACGACGAACATCCCGGCCGACCAGGCGCCGCTGAAAGACGGGCTCGACGTGCTGCGCCGGCTGGCCGATCACCCGGGCACCGCCCGCCACATCGCCCGCAAACTCTGCCGCCGCTTCATCAGCGACAATCCGCCGGATGCCATCGTCAATTCGACCGCCCAGATTTTTTACGACAATCGGAATGCCCCTGACCAGCTCAAAAAAGTCTGCGCCCACATTCTGAAATCGGTCGAATTTCGCACGACGTGGGGAGAGAAGACCCGCCGGCCGTTTGAATACGTCGTCAGCGCCCTGCGCGCCCTCGACGTCAAATACACCATCCGGCCGGGTGATTCACTCAGCGACTCCTTCATGTGGAGCTACGGCCAGGCCGGCCAGCCCCTGTTTCGATGGCAGTCGCCTGACGGCTATCCTGACGTCAAAGAGCCCTGGCTCTCGACATCCCCCCTGGTCATGTCCTGGCGGGTTATCAAGCGCTTCCTGTCCT
>JBFFZG010000317.1:0-5488 GCA_041568735.1 Promineifilaceae bacterium (SeqCode) | reverse complement strand
GCGGCGTGCAGTCCCCCGGTCTGTTCGAATACGATCTGGGCCTGCCGCAGCCGATCCGGCAGGGCGCAGAGTAGCGCCGGCGCGACAGTCGGGCCATCCGGAGCCGGCGGTATATTTCGAGCCTCCAGGTCGTCGAGCATGGCGGTGCCGCAAACGCCGCAGGCACTGTTGGTGAAAAAGTGGCGCTCAAGCTGGGGCAGCTCGGCCGGAATGCCGCCGCGCAGCTGAATAGACAGCATGTTGTACTCCTGCTGGTTTTGCTCTTCCCCGACGCAGTAGGTCATCTGGCTGATATCTTCTTTACTGCGAATAATTCCCTCGCTGTAGAGAAAGCCGGCCGTCAGCTCGTAATCGTGTCCGGGTGTCCGCATGGTAATGGCCAGGGTCCGGGTCTGGCCCGGCTCACTGAGCTGCATTTCCAGCGGTTCTTCACCGGTCAGTACATCGCGTCGATTGCGCCAGCCGTCGGCGGCACTGTACTGCCAGATGCGTTGTTTGGCTTGTGTGCGCATGCTGCTTCAACTCGTCGGCGACAGCCGGATAGCGCTCGGACCCCGGAATTCGATTCCCACCTCCCGGCAGTCAGACCGGCCGCCAGCCGCATCTCTCTATCACTTCCATATGATAGCATAAATGAGGACCGATCAATGAGTCATCGCGTCCAATTTTACCTTCCCATTAGATCGAATCTTCGTGACTGTGGTCCAGTTTATCCTGCCGGCGGCGAACATTCGGGTATACTGGTCGTGTTTTTCTACCCACCGGCGCCGGGGGTGAAAGGCGAAGCGGGGGGAGGGCAGCGGGGAAGGCAAGTGGAAGGACCTTGCCGGACGAATCCATCAGCCGATCCCTGGCGGCCGGGCGACCTGAACCGTGTCCGGCGCCCGCTTCGTCTGAAGAAATCCGCGGCCGCTCTCGACTATTCAAAGATTCTCGAAGCCGCCCGGTGCCGGTCTGGGAAAGGCCTCCGCTGCGCCGCCGATGACCGGGGGCAGCCCGAAATCTATGGCAGAGCTGACCAACCGCCGGATCGACCACTACACCATCGAAGCCCTGATCGGTCAGGGAGGGATCGCCTCCGTTTATCGCGCCTATGATGAGCGGTTCAAGCGGCAGGTCGCTCTGAAAATCCTCAACCGGCGGGAGCAGGACATCGAGCTGGTGCGGGAGCGCTTTGCCCAGGAGGGGCAGATCATCGCAGCTCTCGAACACCACGCCATTGTTCCGGTTTACGATTTTGGTGAATACGACGGCCGTCCCTTCATCGTCATGCGGCTCATGGGTGGGGGATCGCTGCAGGATCGGCTCGAAGCCGGCCGGCTCACTCTCCCGAAAATCGCCGGGATTTATGAGCGCATCGCGTCAGCGCTCGACCGGGCGCACGATCAGGGGATCATCCACCGGGACATCAAACCGGCTAATATCCTCTTCGACAGCGACCGGGTTGCCTTCCTGGCCGATTTCGGCATGGCCCGTTTTTCCGATCTGACACTCTCCGGGATGATCATCGGATCCCCGCACTATATGTCGCCGGAGCAGGCGCAGGGGCGGCCGCTCGACCGGCGCTCTGATATCTACCAGCTCGGTGTGGTCCTCTACGAGCTGATCGCCGGCCGGGTCCCTTTCGACGGGGAATCGATTGAGGCGGTCCTTTACCAGCACGTCCACGAAGCGCCGCCGCCGATCCGGCCGCTGGCCCCGGACCTGCCGTCCGAAATCGAGTGGCTGATCGAGGACGTGCTGGCCAAGGATCCGCTCGATCGGCCGGTGACGGCGGGCGAACTCGCCCGGCGGCTGCGCGGACACCTGCCGGCTGAGCTGGGGGAAACCGGTTCGACTCCGACCGCGCCGCTCCCCACCCCCAGTCCTCCGGTCGAGACCCTCCAGGACCGGCCGGCGCCGGCTGCCTGGCCGGCCGAGAGGCCGCGGGCTCTCTGGGGCTGGATCGCCGGCGTTCTGGCCGTCCTGGCCGTCGCCTTCATTCTCGTTGGCGTCTGGACCAGCTTCGGCCGGGAGACGGCCGGCCCGGCGACCCCGGGAGGGGCCGGTCTGGCAGCCGCCGGGGTTCCGGCCCAAAGGGAGGGGGCCGCGGCCGGTGGTCTGCCCGATGAGCGCGCCGAACCCGCGGCAACCGCCACGGCCCGGCCGGCCGTCGACCAGGCGCCCCTGCTCCCGCCCCTCCTGCTGACGCCGGATGAGTTCCGGGCCCTCACCGGGGCCGGCGGGCTCCTATTTGCGGCCAACCCGCTCGGCCAGTTCGATCTCTTTGCCTGGGGAGGGCAGGATAGACCCCGGCAGCTGACCACCATCGAAGTGGATGACTTTCGCCCGGGCATCTCCCCTTCGGCGGCCGCCATCATCTATCACTCGCAGCGCACCAATTGGGAAATTTTTTCCATGACCGGCAGCGGCGGCAGCAAGCGGAACCTCACCAATCATCCAGCCCAGGACACCTTTCCCCGGTGGACGCCGGACGGCCGGATCCTCTTCCAATCGAATCGGCGGGGCGGCCAGTTTGACCTGTTCCTGATGGATGCGAATGGGGAAAACTTGCGGCCGCTGACGAGCGGCCCGGTAGATGAAACGGATGCAGCCGCGGCCCCCGACGGCCGCATCGCTTTTGTCGCGCCGGTTCCCGTCAGCGAACGGGAGAGCGTCCCGCAGATTTTCGTCATGGCGGCCGATGGCTCCAACCCGATGCAGGTCACATTCGATGATCGCTGGGGCTCTTTCGCGCCGAGCTGGTCCCCCGACGGCCGCCACATCGCCTTTTATTCGACCCGCACCGATGGCATCCCCAGCCTCTACCTGATGGAGGCGGACGGCAGCTCCCCCATCCTGCTCACGGATTTTTCCGACCCGTCCTTCTACCCGGTCTGGTCGCCGAACGGCCAATGGATCGCCTTTCACCGCCTCATGGTCAGCGAAGGAGCGGAGGAAGAGGGCGGTAATCGGGATTTGTGGCTCGTGAGCCGTGACGGTTCGGAGCTGATCCGGCTGACGGAGACGGCGGGAATCCAGGAGCGGATGCCGGATTTCACCCCCTGACCGGCATTTCAACCTCAATCAGCCAGCTGTTTGACCAGCCAGGCCTGAACCTGTCCGCTGGGAAAAGGGCTGCCCTCTTCCGGATCGACGGAGAGGGTCTGCTGGAGACACGACGGTTCTGCCCGCGGGTCTGACGTGATCAATCCGGCGGCCACCACGGCGCCGCTGGCGGCCAGGCGCAGTTCCCCCTCCATTTCCAGGCCGACCTGGTTGACGATGGCGGCGTTGTCGCAGAGGGGGCGATACGCCGGCCGCTCCCGGCGCAGGCAGAGGACCAGATCGACTTCGGCGGCCGACTGCGGCTGCCACTGATCCGGAACCATTTCCCGTGCGGCCTGCACGAGACCTGACTCGGAGACGACGAAGGCGACCACCTGCAGGTCGGATGGTCTCTCCCAGTTGGCCGGGCTGGAGGTGGCGGCCGTGCCGCCGCAGAGGGGCGCCAGCGCGTCGTAGACGGTCGCCGAGCGGCTGAGCGCGGCAAAGTTGCGAAACGCCAGCACGACGATCACGCCCACGGCGCAGAGGGTAAAGACCACAAGGGGGAAGGCGCGGGCGAAGGCCATCTGCCCCCGCCCCGGGTCGCCGCTGCGATCATCAGATGCGGACATGAATCATTCCTTTGGCACGTCACCGGCCGGAGAGCGACCGTCCCCGGATTGTATAGAGCGATGACCCCGGCGGCGACTGATTCTAATTGAGCACCTGCATACCGGAATCTTATATCGGATATTTACCATTTTAGCAGTCTGTTAGTTAGAGTGCTAATTCTCAGCGCCTGGCCGCAGCCGGGCCGGGGAGCCGGTCTTTTCGCCGGCAGGATGTCTGTCGAGGTTCAGGAGGCATATGAGCATTAATATCAATCATTTCACGCAGAAGGCACAGGAGGCGGTCGTTGCGGCCCAGCGGCTGGCTGAGGAAAAAAACCACAGCCAGGTCGAATCGATCCACCTGCTGGCTGAACTGCTGCGTCAGAAAGAGGGGGTCGTCCCCCAGATTCTCAACCGGATCGGCGTCAGCCTGCCCCTGCTCGAGCAGGGGGTGACGGCCGAAATCGAGCAGCTGCCGCGCGCTGTCGGGGCGACGACCCAGGTGGGATTTGCGCGCGAGCTGGTCAATTTGCTGCGGGCGGCCGAGCGCCAGGCTGACCAGCTCAAGGATGAATACGTCAGCACGGAACACCTCCTGCTGGCCATGCTGGAGGTCGCCGACCGGAGTCCCGGCCTGGCGGCGCTGGCCGGCGCCGGGGTCAGTCGGGACGCCGTTCTCCAGGCGCTGGCCAAAGTGCGCGGGGGGCAGCGTGTGACCAGCCAGAACCCGGAATCGACCTATGAGGCTCTGCAAAAATACGGCCGTGATTTAACCCAGCTGGCCCGCCTGGGCAAGATCGACCCGGTCATCGGCCGGGACGAGGAGATCCGGCGGGTCGTCCAGGTGTTGAGCCGGCGGACGAAAAACAACCCGGTGCTGATCGGCGAAGCCGGTGTGGGGAAAACCGCCATCGCTGAAGGGCTGGCCCAGCGCATCGTCGCGGGGGATGTTCCCGAAGGGATGAAAGAGAAGGAGGTAATCGCCCTGGACATGGGCAGCCTGGTGGCCGGCGCCAAGTATCGGGGGGAATTCGAAGAGCGGTTGAAGGCGGTCCTCAAAGAAGTGACCGACAGCGACGGCCGCATCGTCCTATTTATCGACGAGCTGCACACCGTGGTGGGCGCGGGCGCGGCCGAAGGGTCGATGGACGCCGGCAACATGCTCAAGCCGCTGCTGGCGCGCGGTGAGCTGCGCACGATTGGCGCCACCACGCTGGACGAATACCGGAAGCACATCGAAAAGGATCCGGCCCTGGAGCGCCGCTTCCAGCCGGTTTTCGTCGACGAGCCGTCCGTCGAGGATACGATTTCGATTCTGCGCGGGCTCAAGGAGCGCTACGAGGTGCATCATGGGGTCCGCATCCAGGACGGGGCGGTCATCGCGGCGGCGGTCTTATCTCACCGCTACATTTCCGATCGGCAGCTGCCGGACAAGGCGATCGACCTGATCGACGAAGCGGCCAGCCGGCTCAAGATGGCCATCGACTCGAAACCACGCGAACTGGATCGCGTCGACCGGCAGATCATGCAGCTCGAAATTGAGCGAGAATCGCTGAAAAAAGAGCGGGATAAGGCCAGCAAAGCCCGGCTGCAGACGCTGGAAGGTGAAATGGCCGAGCTCCGGGAAACGGCGAACGGCATTCGCGCCCGCTGGGAGACCGAAAAAGGGGCGATTGCTGGAATCCGTGAAACCAAGGCCCGGATGGACGACGTGCGGGTCAAGATCGAACAGGCAACCCGCCGCTCTGATTACGAAGAGGCGGCGCGCCTGCAGTACGGCAGTCTGGTTGAACTCGAGCGCACGCTCGACAAACAGGAAGAGCGGCTGCGCGAGATCCAGCAGGACGGCG
>JBFFZG010000316.1:0-5496 GCA_041568735.1 Promineifilaceae bacterium (SeqCode) | reverse complement strand
GCCAGTATCGGCGCCGATGCCCTCGTCCAATCGTGGACGGCCGACGCCGCCATCGTCACCGAGCCAACTGATATGCGCCTCTGCCGCGCCCACCGGGGCTTCATCTGGTTTGACGTCGAATCCTTTGGCCGCGCCGCGCACGGCAGCCGCTTCGAAGAAGGGATCGACGCCAATATGCGCATGGGGCGCTTCCTGGGTGCGCTCGGCCGCCTGGAACGGGAGCTCCAGGCCCGACCGCCCCATCCCCTCCTGGGCCCCCCTTCTCTGCACGCGGCCACCCTGCACGGCGGCACCGAATGGAGCGTCTACGCCGCCGAGTCCATCCTGGGCATCGAACGGCGTACGATTCCCGGTGAGACGGCCGCCCAGGTCGAAGGCGAAATTCGCGCCCTGATCGACCGGCTCCAGGAGCAGGACGACACCTTCCAGGCCGACCTCACGGTAAAGCTGGTGCGCGAGCCGTTCGAGGTTTCGCCCGAAGCCCCGATCGTCCAGACCCTCACGGCCGTCACGGCCGGCGTCCTCGGCGCTCCGGCACCGCATATCGGCCAGATGTTTTGGACGGATGCCGCCTTTCACGCGGCGGCCGGGATCGACACGGTGTTGATCGGCCCCCGCGGCCACGGCCCCCATGCGGCCGTCGAGTGGGTCGATTTTGAATCGGTCGTCCAGCTGGCCCAGATCCTGGCGGAAACCGCACGCGCTTTCTGCGGCACTTAGGCCGCCTCTACACTCCTCAATTCGACATCGGTTCCAGACTGTTGCTTTCACCCGGCAGTGCCGACGCGTCCGGCAGTCGTCGGGTGGGCGTGCGGCCGCCGTCAGGCCGGCCGGTTGAAACGCGTCTAAAGTTAAAACGTAAAGGGTTCGGCCGGCCGGGTTTATGGCCGGGCTGTTAACCGGGACACCCCGCGGCGATCAACCCACCGGTAAGATGGAATGAGGCCAACCATGACTAAATTCCTACACCCGATGTTAACCAGACGGGGTTTAACCATTAGAGTATGAAGCAACGTGGCTGCTGTCCTGCGCGAGCCGCTCCAAAGCGCCGGCCAATACCCGGCCATGGGCAGTGGAAAGTGCCGGGCCGGGATCGAATCTAAGGTCAATTCTGTGGTGCCATTTTTGGAGTGAATTTTATGGGGTCACATCGTCTGCTGCTGGGCGTTCTGGGGATCTTTCTCCTGCTGACCGGATGCCTGCCTCTGGCCGCCAGATCGGGCGCTCCGGCCGCTTCTTCGGCCAGGAGCACGCCTGCCCTGACCGGCGAAAGTACATCCCCGGCGATTATCCTCCAGGAAAAACGGTTTGCCGGGGGCCAGATCATGCTGCAGTCCTGGGTCGATTCGACCGGCGCTACCTGCCTGGCAGCCACCTATATCACCCCGATCAACAACGAATGGCGAATCCACGACACGCTCACCGGCGGCTGCACCCATGGAGAGCAGCTGGCCGCCGCTTACACCGGCAACAGCCAGATCAATGCCCTGGTCGGCCCGCCGCGATTTACCACGGTTTACGGCCGCAGCGAGACCGGGCAGGCGGTTCGCATCATCTGGAGCGATGGGCAGGTCAACCATGTCCCCCTCGAAAATCATTCCTTCCTGGAAATGCGGAGCGGCCGCTGGGATGTCGAACGGATCGAACTGCTCGATTGGGACCATACTCTGCTCCATGCAACTGACTGGCAGGCAGAGCGTGTGGAACGGACCAATTGATCCCCCCGGGGACCCCTGTTCCGGTTCGACAGGGTGCGCCAATCAGAAAACAAAAGACCTCCGGCTTCAAACCGGAGGTTTTTCATTTCCAGGCAGTTTCTGGATCGATTTTTTATTCGATCGGGGTCTTTTCAATCTTGATGCGCGACTGGCCATCTCCGCAGGCGATGCATTCGACCGGGGTGATGCGGAACTGCTTTCCCTCACTGGCCCAGGAAAGGGCTCCCTGCAGCACGCCGACGGCCAGGTGGCAGACCGGCTTGTCCGAAGCCCGGCCGGTGCACAGGGGGCAGCGATCGATAACCCAGGTCCAGTGCTCGTCATCTTCCTCGACATGCACGACCTGATCGCTGACGGTATTGAAAAAGCGGGCGAAGAAATGGAGCCCGGTGTTGATTCGGCGATCGAGGGAGCCAATCTTCATGGCTACCTGGGCCGCGCGGGCGACACTGCCGAAGCTGGTCAGCCCATCGCGCAGGGACTGCTGGCCGGCGCGGGTGGCGAACACCCGGGCGCCGCGGGGACCGTACATGTCCCAGAAGGCCTGCTGCAGCCGGCCGATATCCGTGAAGGAAAATTCCTTATCCATGTTATCGGGGGGATAGTTGTCGATATACTGGGACAGGCCGGCCATATTCAGCAGGGCGGCCACCCCCTTCTCGCCGACGATTTCTTCAGCCGAAGTTAGAATGATGCGGGCCCAGCGGTTTGGATAATAATAATTTTGGCCTTCATTCGCGTCCATTCATGTCTCCACGGGCGATCCAATCATTCAGCGGGGGAAAGCAGATCCCCCACCGGAATCGAGCAAACTCGACGCTCGTCATTATAACCAGTTCAAACCCATTTATCTAAGGTACTTTGGTCGGATGGGGGCGGTCATGGGTCCTATTCCGGGTTGGGAAGGCCCCTCAGGCCAGCAAATAGGCCAGAATCAGATCGGCCGTGGCCTTCAAGGCATCGACGTGGGTCCGCTCATAGTGATGAGAAGCGTCGACCCCCGGGCCGATGAGGGCGACGGCCACATCCCCGCCGGCCCGCCAGAACGCCTCGCCGTCGGAGCCGTAGTACGGATAGATATCGGTCTGGTAGGGAATACCGGCGCCGGCGGCCAGCGCTTCTAGCCGGCGGCGCAGGCCGAGGTGATACGGTCCCCCGGAATCCTTGGCGCAGATTGTCACCTCGAATTCCGTCGATCGCTGCTCAGGCGCCACAACGGCCATGTCGATCGTCACCAGCTCGGCCAGGTCGGTCGGCCAGCCGGCCGCCGCTCCGTGCCCGACCTCTTCGTAATTGCTGACCTGGATGACCGTCTCCTGGCGCGGCCGCAAACCGGCCCGCTGGAGAGCGCTCAGCGCGGCAAAAATACAGGCCACACTCGCCTTGTCATCCAGATGGCGCGAGCGAATGAAGCCCGCCTCGCCGACCTCGACCCGCGGATCGAAGGCGACGATGTCGCCGACCCGGATGCCCAGCTGTTCGGTTTCTTTGCGGGAGGTCGTGCGGGCGTCGAGGCGAACCTCCATATTGTGCTCCGTGCGGGTCGCATTCCCCTCTTCCCGGGTGTGGGCGTGGATTGAAGCGCTGGTCGGCAGCAGGGCGCCGCGGATTTCCCGGCCGCTGCTGGCGTAAACGGTCACCCCTTCACCTTCGACCGAGCTCCAGATCCAGCCGCCCAGCTGAGTTAACTGCAGCCGGCCGTTCTTTTTGATCCGGCTGACCATGCCGCCAAGGGTATCGACGTGCGCCGTCAGCCCCCGTGGAGCGTCCCGCTGCTCCCCCGGCAGGACCGCCTTGAGATAGCCTTTGGGCGAAACCTCCAGGGCCACATCAAAACGCTCCCACGACCGCCTGATCCAGTCGATCGCCCGCCCGGTATCGCCGGTCGGGCTCCGAATGTTCAGGAGATCGACCAGGAAGTTCACCATTTCACTCACGTCAACTGCTGGAATTTCCGCCATCTGCTGCCTGCCGTTTTTCTGTTTGGTCACGGCGAATGATGATACCAGAAAACTGGGCAGTTGTTCACCAGACCGCGCGGGCTGGTGAGGCAGGCTCAAGAGGGTCGAAGGGAGGTGCGTTCAGCGCGAAATGATCGGCAGATAGGCTTCCGGCTGGCAGGCTGCCTGGTAGTCGCCGGTCTTATCGACCGGCCGCACCAGGTTCATCGGGGAGAAGCCGGAATAGCCGGGAAAAATCTGGGACAGCTGGGTGGGGGTGGCTTCCATGCGCCGGCTCAGAATATCGCTGAGGACCCGGCGGTAATCCGTCGTGACGGCCAGGTCGGCCCGGTCGTACAGCTGGTCGGTTTGCAGACCGGGCCAGGCGCCGTACAGTCCGCCGTTAACCGATCCACCCATGACCATCATCATTCCGCCGTGCCCGTGATCGGTCCCCCGCTGATCGTTTTCGCGGAGCCGGCGGCCAAATTCACTCATGACGACAACGGTCGTGCGCCGCAGATAATTGCTGGCGCAGCCAGCCAGATCGGTGAAGAAGGCGTTCAATCCACCGGAAAGGGTGGCCACCAGGCCGGCGAAAAGCCCATCGATGCCGTTGTAGCTCTGCGATTCATGGGAATCCCAACCGCCGAGGTCGATGGTGGCGACCCGCAGGCCGAGCTGCAGTTTGATCATCTGGGCGATCAGCTTCATTTCACTGCCGAAGGAATTATTCGGATAGACCGCTCCCCCTTTCGGCTGATAGGCCCCGCCGCTCGTGGCATTTTCGACATAATCGAGCGCGTTCAGCGCCTCCCGGCCGGCCTGATAAATTTCACTGCTCCCCAGCTGGTAAAGCTGATTCAAGGCTGCCAGATGAGCCTCGTGCCAGCCCCAGGGGCCGGTGCTTAAATTGAAGCTGTTCAGGCTGTTCAGGGTCAGCGTGTCCAGGCTCCCACTGAGGGATTGGGCCTGCAGGTTCCCGGTGGAGAGGGTGGGCACGATGATGTCGGCCGGCAAATTGGATGCCGTCTGGAGATGGCGGGTGATCCAGCCGGTGCTGGTCGATTTATTGCCCGGCGTGCCCAGCTCCATATAGGCCATGGCGTCGAAATGGCTGCGCGTATCGGCGTCCATCCCGACCGCCTGGATGATGGCCAGGTTCCCCGCTCGATAGACTTCCTGCAGGCCGGCGGCCGATGGGTGGAGCCCAAAGGGGCTGCTTCCGAGCGGCAGCAGGCTGGAGTCCGAAATTTTGAGATCCGGGCGCGCCGCTTCGTAATAGACCCGATCGGGGTGGCCGGCCCGTGGAGCGATCAGGCTGAGGGCGTCACATCCGCCCCGCAGAAAGACGACAACCAGGATTTCCTGGTTGGGCTCCGCCTCTGGACTGCCAAAAGCAGCGAAATTCAGCCGCGCCCCGGCCATGGCCGCGATGGCGGCCGAACAGCCGACCATGAATCCACGCCGCGTCGTCTTAATCATCGCCTGGCGCTCCCAAGGCACCGGTCAACGGATTATTTTTCATGGAACTCCGGCGTTTGCAGGATCAGGACGACCATCACCCGCAGGCGGTTCCGGTAGGATGCCCCCGGCCAGCTGGTCTGGCGAATTGGCAGGGGGGTGTTGGCCCCATCGTTCTGGGCCATAAAATTGATGATTTCCTGCCGCTGGGCCGGATCGAGCGGCCGGTGCAGCAGGCGATCGATCCAGAAATCGGCCAGGCCCGTGGCCGTATTGATCGCCAGCGGGGTTTGCCCCAGGACGTCGGCCAGGTAAACGTCGTCGATCTCATAGGAAAGGAAGCGCTTGATGACCCGCCAGGACATGACCAGGGG
>JBFFZG010000315.1:0-5515 GCA_041568735.1 Promineifilaceae bacterium (SeqCode) | reverse complement strand
GCCCCCTCCGCCCCCAGCACCCCCGGCAGCAGCCGGGTTACGGCATCGACCACGACCAGCGCCGCCAGCTCCCCGCCTGTGATCACGTAATCCCCGATTGAAATTTCGTCCGTCACCAGCCCCTCCCGCACCCGCTCATCCACTCCTTCGTAGCGGCCGCAGACGAGAATGAGCCGCTCATGGCCGGCCAGCTCCCGCGCGACCGCCTGCGTGAACGGCCGTCCCTGGGGCGACATCAGGATGACCGGCGGCCGGAGCGGCGCGCACCCGGCCAGGATCGATTCGACGGCCCGAAAGATCGGCTCCGGTTTGAGCACCATGCCCCCGCCCCCGCCGTACGGCGGTTCGTCCGTGACCCGGTGGCGGCCGGCGGCAAAATCGCGCAGGTTGTGCAGTCCGAGCCCTAACAGCCCCCTTTCCCGGGCCCGCTTGAGGATGCTCTCGTCGAGATAACCGGCGAGCATTTCCGGAAACAGGGTGATGACGTCGATGTGCATGCGGCCGATTCTAGCGCCATCCGCGGCCGCCGTCACCTGCTCCCTGGCGGCCGTTTTTTCTTTCCGACCGGATTGCATACAATAAAGGGATGGACATCTCGGTCATCGCCACCGTCAAGAACGAAGGCCAGGGGCTGCGCCCGCTGCTCGATTCCCTGGTCGACCAGACCCGGCCGCCCGATGAAGTGGTCATCGTCGACGGCGGGTCAACCGACGATACGCTCAACATTCTGCGCGAGTACGAGACCTGGCTCCCCCTGACCGTCCTCTCGGCGCCGGGCGCCAACATCAGCGCCGGGCGCAATATCGCCATCCGCCACGCTCGCGGGCCGATCATCGCCGCCACCGACGCCGGGGTTGCCCTGTCGCCGGTCTGGCTCGAAGAGCTGGCTCTGCCGCTGGAGGCGAGCGAAGGGGCGCCTGTGGTCGTCGGCGGCTGGTTCGAGGCCGATCCCTATACGAATTTTGAGGTGGTCATGGGAGCGACCGTCCTGCCCGACCTCTCCGACATCGATCCGGAAACGTTCCTCCCGTCCAGCCGCTCGGTCGCCTTTTTGAAAAGCGCCTGGGAGGCGGTGGGCGGCTACCCCGAGTGGCTCGATTACAGCGAAGATCTGGTATTCGACCTGGCACTGCGCGAGCGGTTCGGTCCCTTCGGTTTTGCCCCCTACGCGACGGCCTACTTCCGGCCGCGCGGCACCCTGCGCGCCTTTTCGCGGCAGTATTATTGCTACGCCCGCGGCGACGGCAAGGCCAATCTCTGGCCGGCCCGCCACGCCGTTCGCTACGCCACCTACCTGCTCGCCCTCCCCCTGGTCGGCCGGATGATCTGGCAGGCCCGCCGGGCCGGCTGGTTCCTGCTTCTGAGCGGCATGATTCTCTACTGCCGCCGGCCGGCCGCCCGTCTCTGGCCCCTGACCACCCGCTGGCGCCCCCCCAGCCGGGCGCGCGCCTTCGCCCTCATCCCGATCATTCGCCTGGTCGGCGACCTCGCCAAAATGGCCGGCTACCCGGCCGGCCTCTGGTGGCGCTGGCGCCATGGAGCCGGGCGCCGGTAAGCCCCCCCGCGCGAGAACCGGCCGCCGGCAGGAACCAGGACTTTAGTACTAATTTTCTAATAATGGCCAAATTGGTCATTTTTGTAAGAATGGTCGTAAGGAAAAAACCCTACTATACGGGTATAGCTTTTCCTCCTTGGTGTGGCGCTGACTGGCAACTTGGCCCCCCCCTAGCCAGTCAGCGTTTTTTTTATTTTCCCCCCCGGTTTTAATCCCCACAGTTTCCGATTTTCTCGACCGCTCCGGCGTTGACTGCTACGCTTGGCGCCATGCCGACTTCCGCCGCCTTCCGGGAGATCCCCGAAGCCGCCGTCACCCGCGTCCGGCTGCCGCTCCTGCTGATCGGAGCGGCCGTGGCGTTCCTTTTCGCCTGGGGGCGGTCGTGGCCGCCGGCCATCACGGCCGCCGATCTCGATCAGCCCCGCTTCGGGCTGGCGGTGCCCGCCCCCCAGGCCGGTGAGCGGCTGGTCCAGACCTTCACCCCGGCTCACGACGGACTGTCCGCCCTCGAGTTCACCCTGGTTCATTTCCGGGAAGGAGAAGCGGATCCGGCCGCCGGCGCCCGGCTGCGGCTGGAAGACTCGGATGGTCGGATCCTGGTCGAGCGCTTTCTCCAGAGCGGCTCCATGGACCACAACCAGAAGATCCAGCTGACCTTTCCGCCAGAGCCGGCCTCCCGCGGGCGCACGTACATCCTCTCCCTGATCGGATCCGATGAGAATCCCCTCTCGTGGTGGGGCTATCCGCTCGACGTGCTGCCCGGCGGCGCGCTTTCGGGCGCCACGGCCGGGAGCGCCCGGGAACTGCAGTTCAAGACCACCTACACCTTCCAATGGCGGACAGCCGGCCCGATTCTGCGCGCCCTGATCGACCGCCTCGGGCCGGTGCTCCTGGCCGCCCTCTTCTTCATCCCGCTGCCCGGCCTGGTCGCCCTGCGCGCGGCCGCTGTGCGCTGGCCGCTCCCGGTCCGCTGGGGGGCGGCCTGGGCCTTCGGCATCGCCCTCTGGCCCCTGCTGTGGCTCTGGCCGGGCCTGCTGGGCGCCCGCTGGAGCGGCTGGGGGCTGTGGCTCGTGCTGGGGGGCGGCTGGCTCTATCTCATCTGGCCGCGCCGCGGCCGGCGGTCCACTGGAACCGGGGATTTCGCGCGGGTAGAGACCCTGGCCCTGGCCGGATTCCTGATCCTGGTGCTGGCCGTGCGGCTGCTGGCCGTCCGGGACGCGGCCGTTCTGCCATGGGTCGACGCCTCGCGCCACGCCCTCATCACGGCCGTCATGGGAGAAAGCGGCCGGCTTCTCGAGAGCTACGCCCCTTTCCTGCCGGTGGCCCGCACCCCCTACCACTATGGCGCGCATACGCTCACTGCCGGCCTGCAGCTCCTGCTCGGCCGCCTCGCCCCGCCGGAAGCCAGCCTGCTGGCCGTCATGCAGCTGCTCAGCACCGCTTTGAGCCTGACTCTCTACGCCGGCGCCTGGCTGCTGACCCGGCGGCGGGCGGCCGGCTGGCTGGCCGCCTTCCTGGCCGGCCTCCCTTTCCTATTTCCGGCCTACTACACCACCTGGGGGCGGCTGACCCAGCTGGCGGGGCTGCTCATCCTGCCGGTGCTTCTGGCGCTGACCTGGCGGCTCGGCCGCCTGGTTCGCGCGCGGGGGCGGCCGGTGGTCGTCGCCGCCGCCGGGGTGGCCGTGCTGGGCGCCGGCCTTTTTCTCGTGCACGCCCGGGTCTTTCTGTTTTACCTCCCCTTTGCCCTGCTGGTCGGGCTGGGCAGCTGGCTCCGGCCGCCGTTCAAAAAGGGTTGGCCGCGGCTCCCCATGACCTGGCCGGCCGCCGGGCTGCTGCTGGGTCTCCTGGTTTTGCCCCGCCTGTGGGTCCTCTACCGGGATCGGCCGGAAGTTTTTCAGCCCGCGCTGCAGGCCGGGGAAGATGGCTACAACATCTTCCCGGCCGGCTACGTGACGACCGGCTGGGAGCGCGCCTTCTGGGCCGCCGCCGCCGTCGCCCTGGCCCTGCTGCTGCTGGGACTGATCCGCCGGTGGCCGCCAGCCCGGCTGATCCGGCCGCCCATCGCCCTGGCCCTGTGGGCCGGCCTGCTCTTTCTCCTCGTCGGTGGGGACAATATCCGGCCTGGCTGGCCGATCCTCCTGCCGGAAGTCAATCTCAACAGCCTCTACATCACCCTCTTTGTGCCGCAGGCGCTCGTGCTGGCAGCCGGCGCGGTTCTGGCCCTCGAGCGGCTGGCGCGCCGAAGCTGGCTGGTCCACGCCCTGGCCCTGACCGCACTGGGCGGCTGGCTGGCGCTGGCCGCGCTGTTCGGGATCCGCTCCCAGGTGGCGGTCCTCAACGAGACGACCCTGCTCGTCCGCCCGGCCGATCTACCGGCCCTGACCTGGCTGGCCGGCCACACCCCGCCCGAGGCCCGCGTCGCCCACAGTGCCTGGGCCTGGCTGCGGTCGACCTGGGCCGGCAGTGACGGCGGCAGCTGGATCACCCCGCTGACTGCCCGGCGCAGCACCACCCCGCCGGTCGACCACCTCTACAGCCCGCCGCTGACGGCAGAAATCAACGCCTTCAACACGGCGGCTTCGGCCGTCGCCGACTGGTCGACGAGCGAGGCGGCCCGCCTGCTGCGGGACCATGGGGTTACCCACGTCTTCGTCGGAGTGCGCGGCGGCTATTTCGACCCGGCCGCCCTGGCTCAAAACCCCGCCCTGCGGCTTCGCTATGCGGTCGATGGGGTTTTTATTTTTGAACTTCTGCCCGAATGACCCCTGCCCTTTTTGACACCGTGCGTCATATTGCCCGAAGGCGAGGGGACCGTTATAATCTTGGCTGATTAATCCGCGGATTAATTGGGCAGTTTGAACAACCTGTGTGCCTGAAGACCCATTTGTTCGCTGACAAATCGAATTCACGATTCCGTACCGATCAAAACGGCTGAACCGGCACGGCCGTGCCCGGTTGGCCCTGTGGAGGAACTGATTTATGAAGGTTGTTGTTTGTGTCAAACAAACACCCAGTACGACGGCCGTCTTTAAAGTCGATAACGGCCTCGTCTCCTGGGAAGATACCGGCAGCGGGAAGCCCAACGTGGTCAACCCGTGGGACGAATACACGATCGAAGAAGGGATTCGCCTGCAGGAAAATCACGGTGCTTCCGAGACCGTGGCCCTGACTTTTGGCGCCGCCGACGCCGTCGACGTGCTGCGCACGAGCCTGGCCATGGGCTGCTCATCGGCCGTCCATATTTCCAATGAAGGACTGGAAGCTGTCGACGCCCTCGACACGGCGGCCGTCCTGGCCGCGGCGGTGGAAAAAGTCGGCGATGTCAAAATCGTCCTGGCCGGAAAGCAGGCGATCGACGGGGACAGCGGTGTCGTACCGATGATGCTGGCCCGCAAGCTGGGCTGGACCCCCCTGACTTTCGTGGCGGCGATCAACGAAATCACCCCTGAATCGATCACCGTCGAGCGGCTCGTGGAAAACGGCCGCCAGGTCGTCACCGCCCGGCTCCCAGTCGTCCTCAGCGTGGTCAAAGAGATCAACGAACCCCGCTATCCCTCGTTCATGGGGATTCGCAAAGCCAACCGGGCCGAAATCCCGACCTGGTCGGCGGCCGACCTCGGCGTCAACGGCAGCGCGGCCCGGGTCGACTGGGCCAAAATCTACCCCCTGCCGCCGCGGGACGGCGCGGTCGAGATGATCGACGGCGATTCCGCGGCCGACAAAGCGCGCAAACTGGCCGATCGGCTGTTTGAGGAGAAAGTGATATGAGCGGCGTTCTGGTTTACATCGAAATTTTCAACGGGGAGATGACGCCGGTAAGCCAGGAGGCGCTCGGCGCCGGCCGGCGGCTGGCCGGCGAGCTGGGGTCTGACCTGACCGCGGTCGTGCTCGGCCACCAGGTTGGCACGGCGGCCAGCGCCGCCTTTGACCTGGGCGCCGGCCGGGGGGGGGGGGGCGGCG
>JBFFZG010000314.1:0-5529 GCA_041568735.1 Promineifilaceae bacterium (SeqCode) | reverse complement strand
GTGACCGAGGCCCGATCGACCGTCACCCCGCCGTCGGCCAGGAGCTCTTCCAGCGCGTCGACCAGGCCGACCGCGTAGGAGGACTGGTCATCCACCATGAAGGCGGCAGTCACGCCCAGCGTGTCCAGCATGTGGGCGGCGATCGTCTTGGACTGATCGTCGTCGGTCGGGATCGGCCGGAAGAAGGTCGGCGTGCCGGGATCGGTCAGGGTCGTCCGGGTGCAGGAGGGGGTCAGGTGAGCCAGGCCGGCCGCTTCGAAGACCGGCTGGGTCGACTCGCAGACCTGGGAGCCGGCCGGGCCGATCACCACCAGCACGTCGGCATCGGCCGCCACCCGCTCGGCCACGACTTTGCCGACATCCGGGTTGATCTCGTCGTCCTCGGCCCGGATCTCGACATTCAGACCGGTTTCCTCGTTGAAGAGGTCGACGGTCACCTGAGCGAAGCCGAGCTGCTCCTGCCCTATGAAGGCGGCGCCGCCGGTCAAGGGACCCAGGAAGCCGATTTTGATCGTACCGTCGTATTCGAGCTTCTCCGCCATCATTGCGGACGGCTCATCCCCGGACAAGAGGGTGAAGCCGCCGTCCTCGATCTGGAACAGGGAGAACGAGCCGCCTTCGATCTGGTTGCCGGGGCCGAAGCGAACCGGCAGCCCGAGCGGCGTCGTCGCCAGGTCGGTCTTGGCCAGGGCGTCGACCACGCAGGCGCGGGAAATGTCGCCGGCGCCGGCGCAGGTTTCAATGGCGTTCAGAGCGATAAAGGCCGTGTAGCCGGCCGCGCCGCCAAAGGCGCCGAATTCAGCCGAAAATTCGGCCGCGTAGCGCTCGTTGAACGGCGCCATCGTCGCCACGAGGTTGGGATCGGGGGCGAAGAAGGTCACGTAGGTGCCGTTGGCCGCCTCGCCGGCGGTGCTGACCCAGCCGAGCGAGAAGCCGCCGTCCGGCAGGTAGTAGATGCCCCGGTACCCCTGCTCGCGCAGCTGGACGGCCAGGGTGCCGAGCTGCCCTTCGATCTGGCCGGCAAAGAAGACGACGTCGGCGCCGGCGGCGATAGCCGAGGTGGCGATCGAGGAGAAGTCGGTCTCTTCCTGCGTGACCGAAGCCCGCTCAACGCTCACGCCGCCGTCGGCCAGGATCTCTTCCAGCTGGTCGACCAGGCCGACCGCGTAGGAGGACTGGTCCTCAACCATGAAGGCGGCCGTCACACCGAGCGTGTCCAGCATGTGGGCGGCGATCGTCTTGGACTGATCGTCGTCGGTCGGGATCGGCCGGAAGAAGGTCGACGTGCCGGGATCGGTCAGGGTGGTCCGGGTGCAGGAGGGAGTCAGGTGGGCCAGGCCGGCTGCTTCAAAGACCGGCTGGGTCGACTCGCAGACCTGGGAGCCGGCCGGACCGACCACGACCAGGATGTCGGGATCGGCGACGAAGCGCTCGGCCACGACTTTGCCGACGTCCGGATTGATTTCGTCGTCCCCTTCGACGATCTCCACGTTCAAACCGGTCCGTTCGTTGAATTCATCGACGAAAACCTTGACAAAACCGAGCTGCTCCTGGCCGATGAAGGCGGCGCCGCCGGTCAGGGGGCCCATAAAACCGAGCTTGATCGTTTTCGGCATTTCCTCGGCCTGGGTAGGCACGGGGGTGGGCTCGACTTCCTGCTCTTCCGTCTCAGGGGGCGTTGTGGGCGCCGGGGTGACCGCTCCCGTCGGCGCCTGGCGACAGGCGGCCGCAAAGAGGATCACCAAGAGGGCAAAGAACGCGAACTTCCTGAACTGGGTCAACATACCTTCTTCTCTCCTTTTTTTCAGTCTAGACTCGCGGGGCAATCCCAACATTATATACACAATTCTAAGAAACGCGATGGGTCAGCGGGGATATTTTCGATTTTTTCCCAGAGTAGAGCGGAATAAGTTGGCGGTGTTTGGCAGTTCAGATATTGGATTGGCCGGGAGTCTCCCAGAAATCCTCGAGTTCGACCCCCAGGCCGTCGACTGTCCGGTTGCACCAGGCGAAAAAGCCGGTGATCTGATTAATTTCCAGGATCGCCTTATCCTGGAAGCCGGCCGTTCGCAGCTGCACGATGTCTTCTTCGACGACGGCCGCCGGCGTGCGGGTCAGCAGGGCGACGTAGTCGAGCATCGCTCGATCGGCCGGGCTCATGGGAGCCAGCCGGTAGTCCTGCTGCATGAGCGCCACCCAATCCGCATCGCCGACTTCTCTGAGGAGACCCTCCCCATGATGCCGTATTCAGTAGCGGCAGTCGTTGAGAACGGAAACGGTGACGGCGATCATCTCACGCTGGCGCAGGGCGAGATCGCAGTCGCCGTGCATCAGCCCGTTGTAAAAGGTCATCAGGGCCCGGAGGGCGGCCTTGTTCAGGCTGTGGGCCTTGATGATATTGTCGACTCCGCCCCAGGAGCGGCGGCTCCCGGCATAGATTTTGGCGATGGCGCCCGTGGCTTCCTCTTCGCTGATCGAATCAATCCACATCCTTCTCTCCTGTGCGGCGTGGTCCGGCCGGCGCGGAATCAGCCGTCGGCCGGCCGGAACTGCGAGGGATAGTTGACAATCTTGTCCCATTCGTCGGCCGCCGATCGGGCCACGAAGGCGATCAGGGGCTCGTCTCCGATGTTAAATACCTCGTGCGGCACACCCGGCTTGATGTAGATAAAGTCACCGGCTTCGTTGAGGACCTCTTCTTTCAGGCCGTCGCCGAAGGTGTGCTTGACCTTGCCCTGCAGAATAAAGAGCATGACTTCGAAGCCGTCGTGAATGTGGGCGTAGGCGATGGCTCCAGGCGGGACCGTGGCGACGTTGATCGACAGGGCTTCGGAACCCACATTTTTGGCCGACATCCCCTGCAGGTACCGGATGCCGTTCCAGCCGCGTTCGCCGCCGCCGCCGCGGATGACGGTAATGCCATCGTGGTCTTCGACGATGGAGGCGTCGATCGCGCCGACCCCTTTGGTTTGTTTTTCCATCTGGAAAGCTCCTTTGAGATAAAATACGGGCTGCCGACTTTGGTGAAAGTGCGGTGTCCCCTTATTATAGGATAAAGGGACAATTTGTCTCGTGAGCCGGCGTCGCGGCCGGCCGTGGAGCGGCCTTATGTGAGCCACCTGGCAGCTCAACAGCCGGCACGCGATTATCCAGGGGGTAATCCCCCGCTAAATAAAGAAGGGCTGCAGCCATGCAGATCGATGAAATCCGGTTGATGTTCGACTACAACTACTGGGCCAACGGGCGAATTCTCAGGGCCGGCCGCCGCCTGCCGGAAGAGGCTTTCACCGCGCCGGCCGGCTTCAGCCACGGCGGCCTGCGCGACACGCTCGTTCACACCCTGGACGCGGAATACTTCTGGCGCATCCTGTGCATGCGGGGCGAATTCGCTCCGGACCTGAAAATCGCCGATTTTCCCACGATCGAGTCCGTGGCGGCTTACTGGGAGTCCGAGGAGCGGGAAATGCGGGCTTACCTCGACCGCCTCGAAGACGGGGACCTGTCGGCCGTTGTCCGCTACACGATTCCCGAGGGGGAAACCCGGGAGCGCCTGCTCTGGCAGTGCCTCTATCACGTTGTCAACCACGGAACCCAGCACCGCAGCGAGGCGGCCGCCATCCTGACCACCCTCGGCGAATCGCCGGGAGATGTGGATTTCACCCTGTTTTTGACCGGGCGCCAGTCCCGAGGTTGAGCGACGACGGGTCGGTCGACGATCCGGACCAGTTCCAAACGCGGCTGGCGTATTCGCCGCTGCACAATCTCCGCTCGGGTGCGGCCTGGCCGGACACCTCGATCGTCACCGGGGATCACGGCGCCCGGGTGGTTTCCGGCCATTCCTGTAAATTTGCCGCCGCCCTGCAGGCGGCCCAGAGCGGCGATGCGCCCACCCTGATTCGCATCCAGGCGCGGGGGGGACACGGGGCCGGCAAACCAACCGCGAACCCGATCGAGGAGGCGGCCGATATCTGGGCCTTTTTAGCGCGGTCGCTGGACTTCTCCTGAACAGGAGCCTGCCGCTCGAGCGGCCGTCAAGTCAATCCGTAAGTTTGGCCTGCTACGATAGGGGCGCGAACCCGGCCTGACCGGGCCAAGGTGACGCAGACCCATCTCACCCACCAGAACCGACGATCTTCCTGGAACCCACATCAGCAATCTTCGATGCCAGAGCCCAAAATTAAAAGTTTGCGCCTCGCCGGCCGGTTGAATAAGAAGGAGCTCCGGATTGGCCTCCTGATTTCCGCCCTGACGATTATCGGCAGTCTCGCCGCCCTGGAATGGTTTGCCTATCTCTGGGAAAGCCGGCTCGCCCAGCAGGAGCACGGCTGGACCCTGGTGGCCTCCCGGCGCATGCCGCTGGAAATGCACGGCAGCGCCGATCGTCTCTATTTTCTCTTTGAACCGGGAGCCCGTTATGTCTGGGAAGGCATTCCGGTCCAGATCAACTCCTTCGGGGTGCGCGATGATGAATTTGCCATCCCTAAGCCGCCGGACACCTATCGCATTCTCAATGTCGGCGATTCCGTTGCTTTCGGTTGGGAGGTTTTGCTGAACCAGACCTACGGCAAGCTGCTGGAAGCCAGACTGAACGAGCAGGCGGCCGGACACCGCTACGAAGTGATCAATATCGGCGTGCCCGGCTGGACCCTGAGAACGTCGCGCAATTTCCTGCTCGATCGGGGATTCGACCTCGATCCGGACCTGATTTTGCTGGACGTCACCCTCGTTAACGATATTTACGGCCGGGATCCGGGCGACCTGAATACGCCGAACTGGCTCGTCTGGCTGCGCGATAACACCCACGCCTGGCCGTTTCTCACCATGCAGTGGCGGTTCCTGCGCGAAAACAACCGGGGGCCGGAAGCGATTCCCGCTCTCAACCCGCCCAGGACTGTCAACTTCTACTTTCCAACCGAACAAGACGATCCCTTCTGGGATTACATCTGGGAGACGGTCGAGGAGATGGCGCAGGCCAGCCGGGAAAACGGAGCAGATTTCGCCCTGGTGATTTTTCCGACCGCCTTTCAGCTCAACAGCGCCAATCACCCCCGAACTCCCCAGCGCGTGTTCGAAACCCGGGCCGCCCTGGCCGGCATTCCGGTCATCGATCTGACCCCGGTTTATGAAGAGGCATGCGCCGGGGCCGATCTGGGCGCGTGCGAGGATTACGAAAATTTGCTCTTCGCCGATGTCTGGATGCACCCGAACAGGCTCGGCCATGACCTGGCGGCCCAGGCGATCCTGGGGGAATATCCCTTTCCCTGACCCCGAACAGCTGATCGGAAAGGGGCGGAACACCCCACCTCAGCCGCCGGCGGCTGCGCCGGCTCAAATCGCCTCGCCTGGCTGAGCCTTCACCCGTCGCATCCCGGCGCCGGCCGGCAGGCGCCGTCCAGAGGGCTGGACTCCATCCAGGCACCAGCAGCAGCAAATCAACCCTCGGCCTGCTGCAGACGGCCGGACCGGCTGAACCCGCCGATGCCGTTTTCACGTTTTCAATGGAAGGGATGGAAGGGATGGAAGGGATGG
>JBFFZG010000313.1:0-5557 GCA_041568735.1 Promineifilaceae bacterium (SeqCode) | reverse complement strand
GAGCGGCGATGTCGATCCGAGCCTTCATTTGTTTCTACACGAAAATTTTGGCTGGTCCTTGGCGGAAATTACCGACCTGCTCAACAAGAAAAGCGGCCTCCTGGGCGTTTCCGGTCTGAGCAACGACATGCGGACGCTGCTCGAAGCGGCCGGTGGCGGCCATAGACGCGCCCGGCTGGCCATCGATCTCTTCTCCTACCGGCTGGCGAAAACGATCGCCGCTTTGATTGTCCCACTTGGCCGCCTCGACGCCCTTATCTTCACCGGCGGCATTGGAGAACATGCTTCGCCAGTCCGGCAGCAGGTCGTGGAACAGCTGGCGTATCTCGGTCTATCGTTGGACGCCTCCGCCAATGACAACCACGGCCGCCTGACCGGCGGGCGAATCGACCGGGGCGATGGGCCGGCCATCCTCGTCATCCCCACAGATGAAGAGCGGATGATCGCCGGCGACTGTCTGGATCTCATTAACGCATAAGATTTGCTAAAATACCGGTCAGGAAGCGGACTCCGCCCGATCCCGGGTGGCGTTTCCCGCCCTTTTGTTTAACGTTTAGTCGAGGAAGACACGATGAGTGTTCATACCCTGTTTCTCGCCTCAACCGGCCCGGGGGCCGGCCTGACCTCAGTTTCTCTGGGTCTGGTTCGCGCCCTGGATCGGATGGGGCTGCGCGTCCAATTTATCAAGCCGATCAACCAGCCTGCCGGCGGCGATGAAGGTCCCGAACGGTCGACGGCCATGATCCGCCGCACGATGCATTTCGAACCGCCGGAACCGATGCCGATCCAGCAGGCCGAGCATTTCATGACGGAAGGGAACCAGGACGACCTGCTCGAGGAAATCGTCGGCCGGGTGCACAGCATGGTCGACGGGGCTGACGTGCTCGTCGTCGAAGGGCTGGTGCCGACCCACCAGCACCCTTACGCCGAGGAGCTCAACGCCGCGATGGCCAAGGCCCTCGATTCCGAAGTTATCCTGGTCAGCCGGCTGGGTACAGACACCGTCGCCGAGCTCGACGAACGGCTGGAAATCGCCGCGCGCGTTTACGGGGGGCTGGACAGTCCGAAAATTCTCGGGGCCATCATCAACAAAATCAATGTGCCGCCGGAACAGTACCGGAATGTCGGGGTCGGTCTGCAGCCGGGATCGATGCCGGCGTCGACGGCCACAATGGATGAAGACACCCTCATACGCCAGGAAAGTAAGCTCTTCAAGCGGCCGGACTTCAAATTGATCGGCACCATCCCCTGGCAGCAGCGGCTCGTCTCACCGCGGGTGACCGATATTCAGCGCCATCTCGGGGCGGAAATTCTCAATCTGGGGGAAATTCGCCGCCGGCGGGTGAGCCGCTTCACCGTCGTGGCCCGCACCGTAGCCAATATGATTTATACCCTGCAGCCCGGGTCGCTCATGGTGACGCCGAGCGATCGGGATGACATCATTCTGGCGGTCTGCATGGCCGCCTTGAGCGGAACGCAGCTGTCGGGGCTGGTCCTGACGAGCGGGCTCCGTCCGAACGAATCGATCATGAGGCTCTGCCACCAGGCGATTCAAACCGGTCTCCCCGTGCTTCTCGTTTCGACCGATACCTATACGACAGCCGCCAATCTCCAGAGCTTCAACACGGAAGTGGCGCTCGACGACCTCGAGCGGATCGAGTGGGTCATGGATTCGGTTGCGCGCCAGCTCGACGTCGGCTGGCTGCAGGATCTCGTCGCCACCGACCGGGAACCGCGGCTGAGTCCGCCCGCCTTTCGCTTCAAGCTGGCGGAAATGGCCCGGGTCGCCAACCGGCGCATTATCCTGCCCGAAGGGGAGGAGCCGCGGACGATCCAGGCGGCCGCCATCTGCCACGAGCGAGGAATCGCCCATTGCCTCCTGATGGGGAACCCCACCGCCATCGAACGGGTGGCCCGGGACAACGGGGTGACCCTGCCTTCCGACATCACCATCATCAATCCGGTAGATATCGCGGCGAACTACGTCGACATGCTGGTCGATCTGCGCCGCGGCAAGGGAATGGCCCGACCGATGGCCATCGAGCAGCTGCGGGACAATGTCATGCTCGGCACCCTCATGCTCTACGCCAACGAAGTCGACGGCCTTGTCTCCGGCGCGATCCACACGACGGCCAACACGATTCGGCCGGCCCTGCAGTTGATCAAAACCAAGGAAAATGCCCGGCTCGTCTCGTCGGTTTTCTTCATGTGCCTGCCGGATCAGGTTCTGGTTTACGGGGACTGCGCCATCAATCCCGATCCAACGGCCGAGGAGCTGGCCGACATCGCCATTCAAAGCGCCGATTCGGCCGCCTTCTTTGGCATTCCACCCCGAGTGGCCATGATCAGCTATTCGACCGGCCGTTCGGGAGCCGGAACCGATGTCGACAAAGTGCGCCAGGCGACCCAGATTGCCCAGGAAAAACGGCCGGATCTTCTGATCGACGGCCCCCTCCAGTACGACGCGGCTGTCATGGCTGACGTGGCCGCCCAGAAAGCGCCGCAGAGCCAGGTCGCTGGCCGGGCCACTGTCTTCATTTTTCCCGATCTGAATACGGGGAATACCACTTACAAGGCGGTGCAGCGCAGCGCCAATGTCGTCTCGATCGGTCCCATGCTCCAGGGTCTGCGCAAACCGGTTAACGACCTCTCCCGCGGTGCGCTGGTGGACGACATCGTCTACACCATCGCCCTGACGGCCATTCAGGCGGAGCAGGTCAGCCGGGAAGAGCAGCACCAGAACGAAAGGGAACCCCAGGCAAACTAAGAGGCGCCCGCCGCGGCTCCAGGTTCATCTGACGCGCCGGGCATTTCCCGAAGGCTAATCATCCCCCTGAGGAGCGAGGACCCCTTTCCCGATGAAGTCGAGAAAGGCGTCAGCGATTTCTTCGGGCGAGTAGGTCCCGGTCGGCCGGTACCAGGAAACGACGAGGTTTACCGCGCCAATCGTCATCAGGCGGAGCAGTTCAAGGTCGATGCCGGGGCGGAAGATGCCGGCCGCCCGCCCTTCGGCGAACAGCCCATCCCACAGCTCGTCGTAGGCGTCCCGCCGGGCGATGACCCGGGCCTGCCATTCCGGGGAGAGATGGCGCCAATCCTGGAGCAGCACGAAGGCGAAATCCTGGTAGGAGAGACTGATGCGGAGATGGGCCCGCAGCGCGGCCCGAATTCGCGGCCAGACCCCCTCTTCCGGCGCCACCGCCTGGCTGACCTCTTCGAGGAGGACATCCAACCCGACATTCATGATGGTCAGGAGGATTTCTTCTTTATTTTTGAAGTGGTAGTAGAGGGCAGCCGATGTCATTTCCAGCGCTTCGCTGATATCGCGAATACTGGTAGCCAGATATCCTTTCTGGCGAAAGAGCTGGGCTGAGGTGATGATTATTTCCGCCTGGCGGGTTGTGACGTTGATCGGGAGTTCCATGGCCGGTTGCACTCGGGGTCAGTGGCGATAATGGGTTGAAGTGGGTCCTGAAAAGGGGCCGGTTCGGGTCGATTGCCCCCTTATCCGGCCGGGTTATTCGGGCGGCCGAAGGCTCCGGCCGTCCGATCCGCTCTCAGACGAAGAAATCCGGCATCAGTTCGTCGGCCAGCGCGGGGTTCACGGCATAATGGGTGAGATCGGTGACTCCGGCCTCGGCCAGCACCTCATCGTCGACGAAAAAGTTGCCCGTGCAGTCATTTTTATCCCGCTGCAGAATGAGGTGGGCGCAGTCGGCCATGATATCCGGCCGGCGGGAGCGCTGAATCATCTCGTCGCCGCCCAGCAGGTTTTGCACGGCCGCCGTGGCGATCGCCGTGCGCGGCCACAGGGCGTTGACGGCGATTTTCCCACGGAACTCTCCGGCCATGCCGAGCACACACAGGCTCATACCATATTTGGCCATGGTATACGCCACATGGGGTGCGAACCAGCGCTCCTCCAGGTTCAGCGGGGGAGAAATGTTGAGAATATGGCCATTCTCCGCCTTCCGGAGATGGGGGATCGCCTTCTGCGAGCACAGGAAGGTCCCGCGCGTGTTGACCTGGTGCATGAGGTCAAACCGCTTCATCGGGGTTTCGGTCGTGCCCGCCAGGTAAATGGCGCTGGCGTTGTTGATCAGGATATCCAATCCGCCAAAATGATCGACCGCCTTTTTGACGGCTGCCTCCACGAGATCTTCATCGCGGATATCGACGACGAGCGGCAGGGCTTTGCCGCCGGCTTTTTCGATGTCGTCGGCCGCGGTGTAAATCGTGCCGGGCAGCCGGGGATGCGGCTCCGTCGTTTTGGCCGCGATGACGATGTTGGCCCCATCGGCGGCCAGCTTCAGGCCGATGGCATGGCCGATGCCCCGGCTGGCTCCGGTAATAAAGACGGTTTTTCCGGCAAATGGTCCCATAATAAATCCTCCCTTACCAACTTGAACGACTGTTTTTCCCGGTTGTGAACGGCCAGAGGGCCGCATTCAAAGCGGCCGCGGATTGTCGAGCGCCATAATCTGTGACCGGATGCCATCCGGAATTGGGGCTTTTCGTCCCGCCCGATAATCGTAGGCCACGATCAGCCCGGTCCCATCGGCTGCGATCCGATCGTGGCGCTGACTGACCACCCGATGAAGCAGGGTGAAGCGATCCTCCCCGATCTGGGAGACCCGGGTGCCAGCCCAGACGGTGTCGGGATAAGTCAGGGGGAAACGAAACCAGCAGTCGATGCGAGCCAGAATCGGCCCGATCCCTTCTTTTTCAACCAGGTCGAGAAAGCCGATTTTTTGCACGTAAGCCATCCGGGCGTTTTCAAAATAAGTGAAATAGCGGGCGTTGTTCACATGCTGGAAGGCATCCATATCTCCCCAGGCAACGGGAAATTCGATGATGACCTGCCAGTCTTTGAAAAATTCATCTTTCATGGATATTTCCGTCGATCCGATGGCAGCGTTGGATCATCAACGAGACCTCATTTGGAGCTTCTACCGTCCGATCCACCTAGAATAACTTGAAAAGCGTCGGCCGAAGAGGTCGGCACATCCGGGTCCGACCAGTCGCTCAGGATTTCCCAGCCGCCGGCCACCGCCTCCGGCGTGACTTCCTGGTCCAGGGCAAATTGCAGTCCCCGGGTGCGCTCCCAGCGCAGCTCGGCCATCCAGTTTCCTCCGACTTCGTATTTTTTGCCACTGACGGGACAGCGCTCGTGGCAAAGAAAGACCACCAGGGGAGCCACCCGCTCCGGCGCCAGGGCGGCGAAAAGATCCGGCGGCATCAGTCCTTCGGTCATGCGGGAGCCGGCATAGGGGGCGATCGTATTGACCCGAATGTTGTACCGTTCTCCTTCGAGGGCCAGCGTGTTGGCCAGCCCCATCTGCCCCAGCTTCATGGCGGCATAGTTGGCCTGGCCAAAGTTGCCAAATATCCCAGACGATGAGGAAGTCATCACGACCCGCCCATACTGCTGGCCGCGAAAATGGGGCCAGGCGGCGTGAGTCACCCGGAAGGCGCCGAAGAGATGCACCCGATAGACCGCTTCCCATTCCTCGAGGGTCATTTTGTGGAAGGTTCGATCCCGCAGGATGCCGGCGTT
>JBFFZG010000312.1:0-5566 GCA_041568735.1 Promineifilaceae bacterium (SeqCode) | reverse complement strand
TCAGCCCCGACGGCCGGCGGCTGGCCACCGGCGGCGTCCCCCGGCTGTGGGACCCGGCCACCGGCGCCCTGGTGCGGGCGCTCGACCGGCGGCCGGGAACCGTGATGGCCGCGGTCTTTCACCCGGACGGACGGCGGCTGGCCACGGCCGTCTCAGACGCCACCGCCCGCATCTGGGACGCGGAAACCGGCAAGGAGCTGCTGAGCCTGGCGGGGCACGGCGGCAGCCTGATCGGGGGAATCCAGGGGGTGCTGGACATCGCCTTTGCGCCGGACGGCGAGCGGCTGGCCACGGCCGGGGCGGACGGCACCGCCCGCATCTGGGACGTCGAGAGCGGGGAAATGCTGGCCGTTCTCGAGGGACATACGGCCGATCTGTCGGCGGTCGCCTTCAGTCCCGACGGCCGCTGGCTGGCCACCGTCCAGGCGTCGGGCGAGCAGCTCCACGTCGAAACCGCCCCGACCACGGTGCGCCTGTGGGCGGCCGGGACGGGTGAGCCAGTCTTTTCATTCGATGCCGGTCACGGCATCCGCGCCTGGGGGCTGGCCTTTTCGCCCGACAGCCGCTGGCTGGCCACCAGCGGCACTGACAGGGCCGTGCGTCTCTGGACACTGGATTTCGAAGGCGGGGCGGCCGCTCTCGCGGCCGCCCTCACCGGTCACACCAATGTCGTCTTCAATGTCGCCTTCAGCCCGGACGGCCGCCTGCTCGCCTCTGCGACGGCTGACGAAGTCCGCCTGTGGGATCTGGCCGCCTTCAACGGCGGCGCCGATGGGAGCGCCATCGCCGAACGGCTGGTCCTCCCCGGCGGCGGCGGGATCACCTTCACGCCGGACGGCTCCGAGCTGATCACCGCCGGGCGGGACGGGCTGGTGCGCGCGTACCCGCTCGAGCCGGCCGACCTGCTGGCCCTGGCCCGCAGCCGGCAGACCCGCGGCTGGACCGAAGCGGACTGCCGCCGCTTTCTCCACCTCGAGTCCTGCCCACCGGAGATCGACAGCTGATCGGGTGAGGCCGGCCCGGTGCGAATCGGGCACAACCCCGGCAGGCAGCCGTCAATTCATCGCAGACTCTTTTTTGTCGGGGACAACCAGACACTGACCTGGTCCGGCTGCAGGGTCTCCCGCACGACACCGGCCAGGGCCGCGGTGAGCTGGGCCAGATCCACTTCGTCGCGGGCGGCCGCGGCGAAGCGCGCCAGCACCAGGCCGGCGTCGTACGGATGGCGGAAGAAACGACGATCAATGGTTCGCTGCACCCGGCGTCGCAGCGGATGAAACAGGGCGGCGATCAGCAGGGTAGAGAGGACGATGACGACGGGAGACTGCCGGCCGCTGACCCCTTCGAGAAAGGTCTGCAGGAGCACCACACTGCCAAAATAGATCAGCGCCAGCAGCCCGGACAGCACGGTGTACACCAGCGTTTTGCGAATGATAACGTCAATATCCCACAGCCGATAGCGCAAAATAGAGATGCCAATGCCAATGGGCAGCGCCATAAAAGTGAGCACATCCAGCTCTGCCGGATAATCCGTAACCAGGCCAAGCAAGGCTGTTGGCACAATGAAAAAGAGCAGACCGAAGAGAAACCACCTGGTCTGTATGCGCTCGGCAGGCCCCGAAACTCGCGTGTAGCGATAAACCTGAGCGCCAATGACCAGCAGGAGCAGGAACAGGATCAGTCCGTTAACCAGCGGTTCAGCAGGTGCAATCGCCGCTGCCAGCCAGGAATTGTCGCCCAGAAAGATGGTGAGTGAATTGAGTAAAAAAAATAATGAGAAGAAACCCAGCGGCAGCGCGAATACCCAAAAAAGGCGGCGCGGCACGGCACGGCCGTTGGGAAAAATATAGAGCCAGAGCATGAACAGCGGCCAGATGAGCGCCCCCAGCTCCCAGGCGGCAGCGGCCATTTGCGAAAGCTCCGCACTATAAACAGCCACATTCATGAAAGCCGAACCGCCAAGCAAAAGAACATAGGCGGTCAACAGGCCGAAACCGGTACGGACCCGCCACCAGATCAAAAGCGCAATCAGGCTGGAAACGAAAAAAGCCAGGCCATTAACGGCCGTATTGATCCAGGCCCAGTGCGCCACAGAAATTCCCCAGGAAATCGCGCCAGCGGCTGCCACCTGCGCCGCCGAAAGCCCACCAATCGCACCGGTTGGCAGCGATCCGGCCGCCGCTCGCTGTAAGAAGGGCGGCACGCTGACCAGCCAGAAAACCCAGAGGAAGATGCCGTACGCCAGCCAGAACAGCCTGGCGGCCGCAAAAAGAAGGAGAGCTGTTTTTGCCCGCATCATTTCTCACCCTTCCTCAACCAGATGGCTGCCTGCTCCGGCTGCATGGTGCTCCGTATCACATCGGTCAGAGCTGATGCCAGGCGATCTATGTCGACCTCGTCCCTGGCGACGGCCGCGAACTGGGTCAGCACCTGCTGGGCATCGTATTTGCGCCGGTAAAAGCGCCGGTCGATGAAGGCCTGCACCCGGCGGCGGAGGGGGCTGAACAGCGCGGCGATGAACAGGGTGGAGAGGACGATGACGATGGGGGATTGACGGCCACCGGCCGCTTCCAGCAGGTTTTGCAGCAGCACCACACTGCCAAAGTAAATCAGCGCCAACAGCCCGGAGAGAACCGTGTACTGCAGCGTGCGTCGAATGATGACCTGGATGTCGTACAGCCGGTAGCGCAGCATGGCGACGGTCACCACCAGGGGCAGCACACCAAAACCGGCCGCTTCTTTGAGCGGCTCCCAGAGACCGGGGGCGGTATAGAAAAAATCGCTCAGCAGAAAGAGAACAAAAAGCAGACCACCCAGGGCGAACCACATCAACTGCAGCCGCACCAGTGCGTTGGCCTGCCTGTAGCGGGCGATTAATGAGAGCGCGCTGAGGGGGATCGCGGCAAAAATCGCGAACACAGCGGCAGTGGCCACCATCCGAGCATATTCGACCAGCGGCCCCACCGGGGCTCGGGGGTTGGGCAGCGGCAAAATGCTCTCGGTGCCGAACGACCAGCCGGTCAAGGCGGCCAGGCCGATGGCCGCGGCGGTCCCCCGGCCGATCCAGCGCCAGGCCGGTGAGGGCAGCCGGCCTGTCGGGAAAAGCAGGAGCACGAAGGGCATGGCGGACAGGCCAAAGAGCCAGGCGAAGCCGCCCAGGCTGGCGGCCAGCCACCCGCCGGGCAGCGCGCCGGGCGCGTGGATTAAAGTGTAGTAGCTGTAGGTCGTGGTGAAGGGCAGCACGGCGCCAAAAAAGAAACCCAGGGACAGCCAGATCCAGCCGTAGCGGTTGGGGTCGGTTTTCCAGACGATGACCAGGCCGAGAATTAAGGCCCACAGGGCGGAAAAAGAGGAAATGACCTGGTAGGCGGTGCCTTCGAAGCCGCTGCCATCAGGCTGGCTGGCCACGCCGCTGAGAAACGAAAAGAAAACGGCCAGTGTGAAGAGGGCGAAGCCGGTACCGGCCACCAGCAGGGCGGCGGCCAGGCGGGTCCGGCGGCTGAATAGTTCAAATCCCGGTTTCACTGTTTCTTGAGCCATAGGAAAAGAGTTTCCGGCTGCATGGTGCCCCGAATCACATCGGTCAGAGCCGATGCCAGCCGCTCCAGCGCCACTTCATCCCGCGCTGTCACGGCGAACTGTGCCAGCGCCACGGCGGCGTTGTATTTGCGGCGGTAGAAGCGGCGATCGATAAATTCCTGCACCCGGTGGCGCAGAGGGTGAAACAGGGCGGCGATACCCAGGGTGGTGATCACGGTGGCCAGCGGGGAATTGGCGGCGCCGGTCAGGGGACTGAGAATCCGCTCGAGCAGCACCACCCCGCCAAAGTAGACGAGGCCCAGGAGGGCGCTCAGCAGGGTGTACTGCAGGGTGCGGCGGATAAGAAGGTCGATGTCCCACAGGCGATAGCGCAGCATGGCCACCAGCATGGCAAAAGCAAAAAAGCCGTAGAGACCCACATAGAGCGGCGCGTTGATCAGCTGGGCGACGATCCGCTGCGGGGAAGGCTGGGCAGGGGAATACAGGGCGCTGATGATCGCATAGTAGAGGGCATTGATGAAGACGACGGCGATCCCCAGCAGCACCCATTTGATCTGCTGCCTTTCAACCGGTGTGGCCAGCCGGAAATAACGGATGGCCATGGCGTAGATCGAGAACAAAACCCAGAGAATGGTCAGGACGGCGGTCACCGCAGCATAAAACGGGGATTCCAGGAAAAAAACGACGAGCAGCACGTAGGGCACCGTGATCAGAAATACAGGCCAGCGAAGCCAGCGCGGTTGAAAGCGGCCGTTGGGAAAAATAAAGGGAATCGGCAGGAACAAGGCGGTGCCGATCCCCATAACCACGGCCTGCAGTATATGCAGTGCCGGATCGATCCCCTGCCCTCCCTCCAGCAGCACGGCCACGAGCGCTCCGGATATGATCATGGCCACCCAGTCATCGGAGCGGCGCCAGAAGATGATCAGTCCGACCGAAGCCAGGCTCAAGCGGGCCAGGATAGAACCTCCCAGAAGCAGGGTCAGGTAGGTGGGCACCCCCATTTCCAGCGCGAGCGCGACATCTTCTCGGGTGACCTGGGTGTAGACGGGGCAGTCGCCGCCGGCACAGCTTGGCAGCGGCAGGCGTGCGGTGTTGACCACGCTGTTTAAAAAGAGCGCGACGGCGGCCGTCATCAGGAGAATCCAGCCCACGCGGGCCAGCTGCAGCCAGGGCGGTCGGAGTCGGGTGGCGTTTGGTGAAAGGGATGCTGTCATGAACGGGTGGAACGGGCCGGGCGGATGTGAGTGCGGCCGCAGCCCCTATCCCTTGCTCCCTTCAATCCAAACGGCTGCCAGAGGAGCGGACCCACCTTTGACCAGAATCTGACCCCGATTTTCCGGCCAACCGGCTGCCGCCGGACCCTCGCTGCAGAAGAGTGAAAGGGGGAGCTGGCCGCTCAAAGGGTTCAGCCGCACGGCCTGGCCTCTGACCCGACTCATGCCGGCGTTCTGGCGATCAGGCGCGATGGACGTCCGGGATAATACTCGCTCCTTTACGGATCGCATATATCCCGAATCTTAGCAGGCGAACGTCTGCCCATCGTTACGAATTGAAAGGTGTGGTGAAACAAGGCCGTCCAGCTTTTCCGACCAGGTTGGAAACATTGGCCGAAAATTCAACCGGCTGTCGAAAAGCATCCGGTTCATCCCAAACCCTGACCGCTTCAGACCACCGGCAGCCCGGCCTCGATCCTGCCCTGCACCCCACCTTCCAAAATCTGCCAATTGCTGAACCCCATGTCGTGCAGCAGCCTGCCCCAGAGCGTCCAACGCCCCCTGCGGCCCCATGGTGCAGGTGGTGATGATCGGACGGCTGTGATCGGCCAGTTCCCGGCCGCTCTATTCTGCCGGCACTTCATGAACTGCCAGAGTGGACCCGGATTCGGGTTGATCGCTACTGATCTACAACCACGTAATCGGTGTAGTCACTGTCGTCCTCCCTGACCAGCTCATTCCACCGCTTTTCCAGCTCTTCATGCGCGAGCGTGTAATCGCGAAATATCCGTTGAGTTTCTTCCGAAGGC
>JBFFZG010000311.1:0-5575 GCA_041568735.1 Promineifilaceae bacterium (SeqCode) | reverse complement strand
TTTTTGTGGCTCCTGCGCCTCTGGCCGGCCTGGCGGGGACTCTTCGTTTTTCCCGGTCGAGATCTGCTCGCCCAGGCGGCCGAATTCAGCGCCCTGGTCCTGCTCGGAACCGTGGTCTATCTGGTCCTCGCCTGGCGCTTTGATCGCGCCGGATTCTGGACCGTCATGCGCACGGCGGCCCGCACCCTGCTCTCCGCTGGCTGGCGCCAAAAAATTAAACGGGGGCTGGCCCGATTTGAGCCAGCCCCCGGGGCTGATGCGTGAAGATGGCCGAACAATCGTTCAATAAAAGCCGACTGCCGGATCGATGCGCCTGGCATAGGCGTCGATTCCTCCAGCAAGATTGAACACCCTCGACCAGCCATTTCCCTTCAGATAGGCGCAGACCTGGGCGGAACGAATCCCGTGATGGCAGAAAATGACGAGGTCTCGCTCACGAGCGTTGGTCAGCACGGCGGGGATGGCAGCCAGGTGGCGATCAGCCAGATCGCTCAGCGGCAGGTGAATCACCCCCGCACCCAGATTCGCCAGCTGCAGCTCGGGCTGCTCCCGGACGTCGACCAGCAGGAAATCATCCCCCCTGGCCAGCCGCTCGGCCAGCTCGTCGACCTCTATTTCGGGAATGCCGAAGGGATTCATCATTGGTCTGGAAGATTAACCGGTCGGCGACCCGACCCCTCCGGTACAGGAGGCGCCGGGCTCCGGCGTCTGGCGGCCGAGGCGGAACTCGTTGATAAATTCACCGATCCGCTCGTCATCGACCCCGGGCACCGAGAGCTGAACCCCCCAGGCCGTCAGGACGACCGGATCCGGCAGACCGGGCCAGGGGCTCAACAGGATGAACGATTGGCCGCGAACCATGGCCTGGAGGGCTTCGATGTCGGCCGCCGGCAGATCCGGCTGATAGGTAATCCAGACCGCTCCGTGCTCCAGGGAATGGATGGCATATTTGCCCTCGACCGGCGTGTCATAGATGCCGCAGTTCTGCCAGATCGAGGCGTGCTCCCCGCCGGCTGGCGGCAGGGAATCGGTATACGAAACGGCGTCATTGTGACCGCGCGAGAGGTTGGGGAACTGCAGCAGGCCATCAATGGTCGCCTCGGCTTGGGGAAGGAGAGAAATGACCAGCAGGGCACCCAGACCAACCACTCCCAGGCCGGCGATTACCGCCCAGATCCAGAGAGTGCTCTTCTTTTCTTCTGATTTGACGGCACTTCGCACGACCCGCTTGCTTCGACTCATTATTTTCAGACCTCCGATGATTTAAATACGCCAGACAGCCAGCAGCAGCAGGAGCCAACCGCCGAGGAATGCCAGCCCTCCCAGGGGCGTCACGGCACCCAGCCAGCGCTGTCCGGTAAAAATGAGCAGGTAAAGACTGCCCGAAAAGATGAGGGTCCCGGTGATAAAAAGCCAGCCGGACCAGCTCAGGAACTGATTGTCAGGGAAGAACTGGCGGAGCAGGCCCACGCCGAACAACGCCAGGGCGTGGTACACCTGATAGCGAACGGCCGTATCAAAGGTCCCTTCCCGACCAGAATCGCGAAGAAAATCAGCCAACCCGTGCGCCCCAAAAGCCCCGGCCCCAACCCCGATAAAAGCCAGTAACGCGGCCGTCATTACGAATAGTTTCATGCTTCCATGTGTTGTTCTCTGTCCGGCCCGGTGTCTGCGGGCCAGGCTGGATACCTGACATTTTATCTTGTCCCCCGTCCAGTACAAAAAGAAATAAACTCTGAAGCTTCACCTCTTATGAGGTTCTTCTTTTTAACCCGGGGTTTCGCCGTCCGGCAGCCGGAACGCGCGCCAGAGCGGGTCGCGATTTCAACCGGCCTGAGTTAAAATTGCCTCCGTGGTGCAGGGCCCCGATTGTCCGATTGAATTATTTTGGGGGACAGGGACCGCGGACGAAGGCCGAAACGACCGCTGCGAGCCGGGCTCGGGCTCAAGCGATTCAACCGTAAATTTGGAATGCGCTTCTATGTTTATCACTTTTGAAGGGTCCGAAGGGAGCGGAAAAACCACCCACATTCGCAACCTGGCCCAGTTTTTGCGCCAACAAGGGTACGAAACGGTCGAAACTCGCCAGCCCGGAGGGACCGAAATTGGCCGCCAGATTCGCGATATTCTCCACCACATCGACCACGAGGCGATGACGGCCGAGGCGGAGATTCTCCTCTATTCGGCCGACCGGGCCCAGCACGTCGGCCAGGTAATTCGGCCGGCCCTGGCGGCAGGCAAGATCGTTCTCTGCGATCGCTACGCCGACAGCACATTGGCCTATCAGGGATACGGCCGCGGCCTCAGCCTCGAACACCTGCGCTGGATCACCCAGTTTGCCACCGGCGGGCTCAAACCCGACCTGACCTTTTTCCTCGAGGTCGATATCGCCGAGGGGCTGCGCCGCCGTTCCGCCGGCCAGCTGGAAATGAACCGCATGGATCTTCAATCGCGGGATTTTTACGAGCGAATTCAAACTGGCTATGAAAAACTCATGGCGCTCGATCCGGAGCGCTGGGTCCGGATTGACGCCAACCGGCCGGTCTCAAGGATTCAGGCCGACCTGCGGACGGCAACGCTGGCCCGCCTGCAGCGAAGTCCCGCCTGATTCTGGCTGGGGGGGGAATGGAACTAGAAATCGTCGTCAAAACCGGCATCCGACCCGGCCGCATCATCGGCCAGGCCGGGCATGGCGGCCTCGATCTCCTCCGGCGGCTGCCCTTTCTCCAGCCGATCGACTACCTCGTCGAATTCCTCGCCCAGGTCCTCTCCCATCTCCCGGCTCATCCGGCGCATCAACTGCCCGACCGCCCGGGGATCATCCTCGTCCAGATTGGCCAGCATGGCGTCGTCCGAAAGGGCATCCAGCCGGGCATCCTCGGATTTGGCAATGGCGACCCGGCCGATGCGCCGCTTCAACCGCTGCCCGCCGCACCGGGGACAGGTATGCGCCTCGGCCTGTTCGTATGCCGCAAAAGTCTTATAAAATAGCGTGACCTTGCGGCCGCAGTCCGGGCAGCGAAAATCGTATAATGGCATTATTACCTCTTTTTTTACCCATTTGTAATTGAACCGGATCGGGATTCCCGGTAAAGTTACTGCAAAGTTGGAATCAGGACCGGCCGCAACAATCTCAACTTAAAACGCCGGAACAGGATGGGTGAAATCAGGTGGATGCAATTGTAACGAAGGTGAAAGCGATCGAAAACCCTTACATTCAGCCGGCTCACCCGGTTCTGCTGGTCATCTCCGGGCCATCCGGGGTGGGCAAGGATTCCGTTGTGCGGGCGGTGATTGAAAAAAATCCCGCCTTTCATTTTGTCGTCACCGCGACCAGCCGCCCGGCCCGACCGGGGGAAATTAACGGGGTCGACTACATCTTCGTGTCGGAGGCGGAATTTAAACGGATGATTGCCGATGACGAACTGCTCGAGCACGCCATCGTCCACGACAACTACAAAGGGGTGCCCAAGCAGCAAATCCGGGAAGCCCTGGACAGCAATCGCGACGTCATCATGCGGGTCGATCCCCAGGGCGCTGCCACGCTGAAAAAGAAAATTCCCAACGCCACCTTCATTTTCCTGGCCGCCGAATCGGAAGAAGTGATCATGCGCCGCCTGCGCGCCCGCCGGACGGAATCAGATGAAGCCTTCAACCTGCGGATGACGATCGCCCGGAACGAGCTCAAGCGAATTCACGAATTCGACTACCTGGTCGTCAACCAAGAAGGAAAAATCGATCGCACCGTCGAACAGATTCTGGCCATCACCGAAGCGGAAAAATGCCGCGTCCATCGAAAGCCGATCCAGCTCTAGCTCACCTCCGCTGCCACCACAAATAAAGCCAGCCCCCCGATAATGGCGATAATCGCCAG
Source organism: Promineifilaceae bacterium (SeqCode) (assembly GCA_041568735.1). Taxonomy (GTDB): domain Bacteria; phylum Chloroflexota; class Anaerolineae; order Promineifilales; family Promineifilaceae; genus WTJY01. Next base: position 1,701 of record JBFFZG010000311.1, on the reverse strand, counting down.
CCCATAGAGGGTGGCCAGCTTGAGAACTACCCCTTCGTCCGCCCCGAACACCGTGCTGACCCCGACGACAACTTTTGCCGGGGCGAACGCGCTGCCGATCGCCCCGCCGGCCGTCTGTGCCGCCAGGATAAACGGCACCGACAGGTTGAGTGCCATGGCCGTCTGCCGCTGCAGATCAGCGAACACGACATTGCTGTTCGTATTCGAACCGGTCATGAAAGCGCCGAGCGCGCCGATGAAGGGGCTGAGGAGCGGAAAGAGGCGGCCCGTGCTGCTGAGGGTATCGGCCAGGAGCTGGGTCATGCCCGCGTGCTGCATCGTCGTGCCCATGGCGACCAGGGCGATGATGCTGATGGTCGATTTAACCGAGCGCTGGACCGTTCGCCCGGCAATGCGCCGGCCGTCCAGCGGTCCGGCCGCCGTCGGCAGGACGCCGCGCCGGCGATACCAGAAAAAGATGATCAGGCTGGAATAGAGCAGCAGCGCCCCCGGATGGCCGAACAGATCGATCGAACGGCCGGGACCGCCGGCCGTCACCCAACCCAGGCTCGTCTCCACGGTGGGAAAATTGTAGTTGAGGATCGCGAACCCCAGCCAATCGCCAACCACACCCTGGCCCAGCAAAATGATGATCGTCAATATGAGATAGGGCCAGAAGGCCACCAAAAGCGGGCGAGCATTGAATGGGGCGGCCGTCCCGCGTTCTCGGCGCAGGAAAACGACGAGAAAAACCATCCCGGCCAGCGATCCCAAAAACGAGGCCAGGGTCCAGAAGCCGGTCACGGCCACGACATACTGGCCGGCGGCCATCACCAGGCCGGTCAGCAGCAGCAGCACCCCGCGGTGACGAAAGGCTGTCCAGCCCCCGGCGCTCCAGAGGACAAAAATTCCGCACAGGAGGCAGGCCAGGCCGAGGTAGAGGGCCGACGGCCCGGCCAGCAGGTGGCCGTCGACCTGGGAGGCCGCCTCGAGGGCCAGAAACGCCGACCCCAGGGAGCCAAAACTCACGGCCCAGGCATGGCCGATCAGGGCCACGACAACCGCCACCGAGGGGGAAAAACCGAGCCCGACCAGAAGGGGTGCGACGATGGCAGCCGGAACGCCGAAGCCCGAGGCTCCCTGCAAAAATGAAGCAAAGGCCCAGGCCAGCAGGAGCGCCTGGGCGCCGCGATCGGCCGCCAGCCGCGGCAGTTCCTGGCCGATCGCCTTGATCACCCCGGCATCATTGGTCACATTGTAAAGCAGCAGCGCCATCCAGATAATGTAGAGGACATAGAGCGAAAGCAGGAGGGATTTGCCAAAGGCGACGACGAACAGCAGCATATCGGCGCCGAAAAAAAGGAGTCCAATGACCATGGCAGCGACCCACCCAGCCAGGCCGGCTTCGCTGCCGCCCCAGCGGCGGCCAATCATCAGATAGAGGACCACCAGGATAGGCAGGAGGGCGAGGATGATGGAGGTGATTGATAAGGTCATGGGGGAGAAGTATAGCGCAGGCAGGCGAAAAAAAACCGGGCTTCTGGGGTGAAGCCCGGCCTTATCTTCAGAGGATCAGAAGGACCCAGGAAGTCCCTTTCAGGCAGCTGGATTCATCAGCGGCGGCGGCCGCCGAATAGAATTAAGGCATAATAGAGGACGGTCATGATCGCCTGGATGGCGGCGGCTACATACGTCCAGGCGGCCGCATCGAGCACCTTATCC
>JBFFZG010000310.1:0-5600 GCA_041568735.1 Promineifilaceae bacterium (SeqCode) | reverse complement strand
GCACCAGGTCCCCCTGCTCCTGGAGGGCCCGCAGGAGTTCGACGGTGAACAGGGGGTGCCCTTTGGTGCGCCAGAAGAGCGCCCGGCGGAAGCGTTCGTCGAGCCGGTTCGGCTCGCTGTTGATGAGCGCATCGACAAAGGCCTGCCCTTCATCTGGAATGAAGCGGCTCAAATTGATTTCAATCTCGCCGTGGTACCGTTTGAGCTCCTGCACCACCCCTTCCAACGGATGGCGGTGGCCGGCGCCGGCTTCCTCCTCGAGCCGGCCGATGGCGATCTCGCTGGGCCGGTAGGCCCCCAGGATGAGAATGCGACTGCCGGCCAGCTGGCGACCCAGGTGGAACAGGAGGTTGATGGTAGCGCCATCCGCCCACTGGAGATCGTCCAGCAAGAGGAGCAGCGGCCGGCGGGCTGCCAGGCGGTGGAGGAAATCGTAGAACTGCTCAAAGAGCTGCCGCTGTTCCCCATCTCGACGCTTTCTCAGCTCCTGCTGCACGCCCATCAAGATCTCACGCCAGTCAGGCGGGCTGTTGGGATGGGCTGCCGCCGTGCGGACCAGAAGGCTGGCCGGGATGAGCGTGTCGATCAAGACCTGCCCATCAGCCAGCAGGGTTTGCAGGGCAAAAGGGGCCTGGTGCCAGAGGCGAACCGCCTGTTCCCGGGGGATGGTGCCGCCGGCCCAGCGCGCCTCCACATCGCCAACCATCAGGCTGACCATCTGGCGAAACGGCAGGTAGGGATCTCCCGTGCCGGAAAATGCGCTGCACAGGCCGCCGGCCACAATCAGGGATTCGTGCTCTTTCTGCGCGTGCCGGGCGAATTCGGCCAGGAGGCTGGTTTTGCCGTGGCCGGCTTCCCCGGTAACAAAACCGATGCGTCCCGCCCCCTGCAGGGCATCCTGCAGCCATGCTTCCAGCTGGCGAAGCTCCGCTTCGCGGGCGACGAACAGCCGGTTCTGAACCTCGGGTTCCGATGCGTCGAGAAATGCCGGCGGACGTGGAGGTCGGGCGACCCCGGCCGGTATTTGAACAAATTCTCCTTTTGCCAGGCGCAGAAAAGCGTCGCGTTCCTCCGGGTGAATGAGGAGGTGTTCGAGGAGAAGTTTGGCGATCTGATTGGACGGCCGCCTTTCATCCTGTTCGATTTTGCGAATGGTGATGGCGGCGCAGCCTACCTTCCGGGCCAGATCGGCCTGGGTCAGATTGAGCCGCCGCCGCCGCTCCCGGACCCAATTCCCGAGAGAGCTAAAATTTTCTTCCCTCTCGTTCGACATCTGTATCCCCGTTGTATCGCCCCCGGTATCGGGCGGCGATACCCGTGCCGTCATCGATCCTGCTTCAATAATAGCGAAATTGAACATTCTAATTATAAGGAGAGTAACAAAATGAAAAAGGGATATAAAATATTGGTGGCCGAGGCGAATGACTGCGTCGTGACCTACACGGCGGCGGAAGCACGCGCCTGGCTCGGAGATGACAGCGTGATCTTCGTAGACATCCGCGATTGGCCCGAACTGGAGCGAGACGGCCGGATTCCCGGTGCGGTGCACGCTTCGCGGGGCATGCTGGAATTCCTGGTGGACCCGGAAAGTCCCTATTACAATCCGGTTTTCGCCTCCGGCAAGCGGGTTTTGCTGTACTGCGCCAGCGGGGGCCGATCGGCGCTGGCGGCCCAGCGGCTGCAGGAGATGGGGTTCGATCCAGTGGCCCACATCGGCGGCGGCCTGAAAGCCTGGAAAGAGATCGGGGGCGACGTGGCGCCCATCTGAGAAGCCAGACAGCGCCATTGAATACTGATAAAATACCTGGGCGAGCCAGGAAGGAGAATGAACATGATTGCCGGTGAAGTCCAAATCAACCAGGGGGTCGACGTCGAGCGGCTCCTGGCCTTTAAGAAAATGGTCCAGGCGGACCCCACCCGGGCCGATCGCCACCCGACGGCCGTGGCCGAATGGGTTGGCGGCGACCAATCCCGGGTCGAGGTGGATGGGATTCAGGCCTTTCTGGGTGGGGAGGGGTATCTCAATCCCATGAAAATGCTGCTGGCCTGCCTGGCGGCCTGCGACGTCGACCTGGTCGCCATGCACGCCTCTTTTCTGGGGATCAAAATCGAGCGCCTCTGGATTGAAGCGACCGGCCATTTCAACGTCCGCTCCTATCTCGGCTTCGCGGAGGCGCCGGGGTCCGGCTACGATGAAATCGCCTACACCGTCCATCTGACCGCGCCGGAGGCGACCCAGGAGCAGATCGATTATCTGATCGAGCGCTGCGAGCGCTCCTCCCCGGTTGGCGATTCATTGAGCCGGCCGATCCCTTTGAAAATGACCTTTGTCCGGACGCCGTGACCCGGCCCGTTTGGCCGGGGTTTCGCCAGGGCGAGACCTCGGCTCCTGGCGATCGTTCAGCGGCCGGCGGCGGAGCTTCTCGATCGGCGAAATTCCCGCCGCGGCCCCGGTCACTGATTCAAATCACGTCCGGCCGTTGTTCCGGCGCTTTCTACTCGAACGAATGACTATGGAATCATCCTATCGTGCCCACCAGGACAGGCGCCGGCTGCGGCCGCTGCTGATCGGCGGCGCCCTGGCCGCGCTCCTGGCCCTGGCCTACGCGCCGGACGCGGCCGCCCACGTCAAGTGGTTCGCCGATTTCAGCTTCGGCGACCGGCCGCTGACCCTGCGCGAGGTGCTGACGCCGACCTTCTTCGGCCTGGCTTTCCTCAGCGCGGCCGCCATCGGGGGGCTGGTCCCCCTCGACCGCCTGCTGGGCGCCCAGCCCTGGTACCGGCGGCTGAACCGCCGGCTGGAAGGATACGCCGCAAACGCCCTGCTGGTCATGCGCATCGGGGCCGGCGCGGTCATGCTGATGATCTGGCAGGCGGATGCCCTGCTGGCCCCCGAACTCCCCCTCCCCTGGGGCTGGGTCGGCTGGCTGCAGTTCGCCATCGCCCTCCTGCTCATCTTCCGCCGCACGACGCCGGCGGCCGGCGCCGGCCTCATCTTTCTCTGGGGGCTGGCCGCCGCCCGCTACGGCCTCTTCCACCTGCTCGACTACGCCCATTTTCTCGGCGTCGGCTTTTATCTCCTCGTCGCCAACAGCGCCGCCAATCGCATCCGCGGGCTGGGGCTGCCGGCCCTCTACGCCTCGGTCGGGTTTTCCCTCATGTGGGCCGGCCTGGAAAAGCTGGTCTATCCGGAGTGGGGGCTCTACCTGCTGGCCGAGAATCCGGCCCTGACGCTGGGGCTGGCGCCGACCTTTTTCCTGACTGGCGCGGCCTTCGTCGAGCTGGCCCTGGGCTTCCTGCTGATCATTTGCCTGCTGCAGCGGCCGCTCTCCCTTGTCGTCACCCTGGTCTTCTTCGCCACGACCCTGGTCTTCGGTAAAACCGAGGTCATCGGTCACACCCTGCTGCACGCCGCCCTGATCGTCTTCGTCATCGAGGGGCCCGGCCGGATTTACGCCGCGCCGATCACCTTCCACCGGCGGCTCCCGCTGCGCATCGCCTTCGGATCGGTCAACTTCCTGCTCTTTGTGGGCGTACTCCTCCTGGGCTACACCTACTCCGCCTGGCAGCAGTACGAGGCCTTCCTGGCCCAACGGCCGCCGGCGGGCGTGATCGACGTGACCGAATTCGCGGCACCGCCGGCCGTGCGCCTGCGGGTCGAAAAAGCGGCGGGCGCGGGGTACAACCTGCAGCTGCAGACGGAGAATTTCACCTTTATTCCCCCTCATGGCGGGGGAGCGGACGAGCCTGCGGCCGGCTACGCCGAGCTGGCGCTCAACGGCGATCCGGCCGGCCGGCTCTACGGCGAATGGGGTTATCTTCCGGACCTGCGGCCGGGCACCTACCGGCTTGTCGTCACCCTCAAAGCTCCCGACGGCCGCACCTACCGGCGGGGGGATGCCCCGGTGGCGGCGGTGGAGACGCTGACCGTCTCGCCGTGACCGTCGTTGGTCGGGTGGGCGTCTGGCAGCTTTGAAAATTCCCCCGCGGGTCGGTTGCCCGCCACCTGCCCCATCATTAGAATGGAGCCTGTGACTGAGGTCGCCCATGAAGTCGCCAGGAGCCGGCCGCCGGAGCCTTCCCTCTACCGGCCGTCCCGGCTCAGCGAGAGCAGGAGGAACGATGGAAACCATGCAGAAAGATTTTAAGACCATGACCTGGGTGATGATCCCGGTCGCCATCGCCATCAATATCGTCGTCGGCCAGATCATCTTCGCCCTCAAAGTGCCGCTCTACCTGGATTCGATCGGCACGGTGCTCGTCGCGGTGCTGGCCGGCCCCTGGGCCGGGGCGCTGACCGGCCTGCTGTCCAATCTCGTCTGGGGGCTGAGCGGTCTGAACGTGACCTACGCCCCCTTCGCGGCCGTCGGAGCCATCATCGGGCTCGTCGCCGGCCTCTTCGCCGAGGTGGGCTGGTTCAAAATGTGGTGGAAGTCGGTCCTGGGTGGGGTGATCACGGGGCTGATCGCCGCCCTGATTTCGGCGCCGATTTCCGCCTATGTCTTCGGCGGCGTCACCGGCTCCGGCACCGATGTCGTCACGGCCATGTTCCGCGGCATCGGCTTCGGCATCCTGCCGGCCTCCTTCGCCCAGGGCGTTTCCTCCGATCCGCTGGACAAGGCGATTACCTTCATCGTCGTCTATCTCATTTTGAGGGCGCTCCCACTCCGCTTTCTCGACCGCTTCCCGCGCGGCACCGGCGCCCGCTGATCGCCGCGTGAGCGATCCGTTCACCCTGTACACGGCCCGGGAGAGCGCGCTGCACCGGCTGCACCCGCTGACCACGCTCTCCCTGGTGGCCTTTCTGTTTGTGCTCAGCCTGGTCCTGCCGGGCGTGTGGGCACCTTATCTCCTGTACGGCGCCGTTCTCCTGCCCCTGGCGCTGGCCGGCGGCATTCCCGGCCGCTTCCTGCGCCTCTCCCTGCAGGCGGTCCTCCCTTTCGCCATTTCCCTTTTCCTGATCCAGGGCTTTTTCTGGGGGGAGGGGACCCCGATTCTGGACGTGGGCCCCCTGTCTCTCAAAATCGAAGGGCTGGCGTTCGCCGCCCGCAGCACCGGCCGCATCCTGGCCATTGTGGGCAGCTTTCTGCTGCTGTCCTTCACCACCCGGCCGGACGCCCTGATGATCGCCCTGAGCCAGCGAGGGGTCAACGATAAAATCGCCTACATCATGCTGACGACCATCCAGATCGTTCCCCGCTTCCAGGCCAAAGCCAATGCCATTCTCGACGCCCAGCGATCCCGGGGGCTGGAAACCGAAGGGCGTCTCGGGCAGCGGCTGCGGGCGCTCCTGCCGCTCGTGCAGCCGCTGGTCCTGGGCAGCATTCTCGACATGGAAGAGCGGGCGATCGCCCTGGAAGTGCGCGCCTTCGGCCGGCGGGGAGCGAAAACCAGCCTGGCCGAACTGGCCGATACCGGGCGGCAGCGGCTGGCCCGCCGCCTGCTCGTCCTGGCGGCCGCCGCGGCCGCGGCCGGCCGTCTCGCGCTGGTTTTCTTCTAAGCCGCCATGCTCGAAATCGACGATTTCTCCTTCCGCTATCCCCGTGCCGAAGTCGAGGCGCTGGCCGGCATTGGCTTCACCGTACCGGCCGGCCAGCTGT
>JBFFZG010000309.1:0-5601 GCA_041568735.1 Promineifilaceae bacterium (SeqCode) | reverse complement strand
TGAGCCAGATCCGCCAGCAGCGCCTCGACGCAGTTTTCGGCTTCTGCCTGCGCCGGTGCGGCCGTGGCTGCACCGGCTTCGTTGACTTCCTGCACGGCCGTCAGGCACTCCCCCGCGGCCGCTGCCGCTTCGAGACGGCCGTCGCCACTGAAAATGCGGACCAGCCCCTCCAGGGCAAAGTCGTCGAGCGGGCGCACCGCCAGCGCCCCCCGGTAGAGCTCGGCCGCCCGCTCCCGGTTGGCCGGTTCACCGGTCCGCTCCAGGCGGACGGCGTAGGCGTCGTACACGTAGTAGAGGCCGGGATCGAGCGCCAGCGCATCCTCATAGGCGGCAAAGGCGTCGGCCTCCCGGCCGGCCCGCGCGTAGGCGTCGCCCAAATAAGCGCGCAGCAGCCCGTTCTGCGGCTGCTCCCGCACCGCCTTCTCGAAGTTGAGGGCGGCCAGGTCGTGTTCCTCGCGCCGGGTCCAGAAATTGGCCAGCTGCTCGTAGGCCCACCCTTTGTTGAACGAATGTTCAATGACCGCATTGTACTCGGCCAGGGCGACGTCGACATCCCCCACCTGCTCGGCGAAGCCGGCGTAGAGATAATGGGTGACCGGCTCCTCCGGCAGCGCCGCCGTCGCCGCTTCGTAGGCCTCGCGCGCCTCTTCTACCCGGCCGGTCTGCCGCAGAATATCGGCCAGGCCGAGATAAATCCAGGCGGGATTGGCCTCGACCTGGCCGGCCTGCTCGAGCGCCCGGCGCAGCACCGCCTCCGCCCGCTCGAATTGCTGTTGATCGGTCAAAAAGCGGCCGTAGCTGACCGACGCGGCGATGAAAGAAGGGTCGAGTTCGAGCGCCTCTTCGAAATCGAGCTCGGCGAAGCGCTGGTTCCGCGGTTTTTGATAGACCCAGTAGATCTCGGCCCGATTGTAGTAGGCCACCGGATCGTCCGGGCTGAAGGTCAGCCACTGTTCCAGCTTCTGCAGCGCTTCGGCGAAATACTGGTCCCTTAGCGCTTCTTCCCCGGCCAGCATGCCGTAGCCAAGCGCCAGGCTGTGGGGAATGGCCGGCTCGGCCGGGTTGATTTCCCGCGCCTGCAGCAGCCAATCCTGCCCCTGGTCGATCATCTGCAGGTTGTGGGCCGAGCGGCCGAGGTAGAAATAGATCCACCCCCGCCCTTCGTCGGAGATCGGCAGGCCGCCGCCGGCCTCCGCCCGGCGAGCCACTTCGGCCAGCAGGCGCAGTGTGTCGGGGAAGCGCCGGTCGAGATAGGCCTGCAGCCCCAGCGTGTAGAGGGCGATGTTGCGGGCCATGCCGGAAACGGCCGCCTCCACCCGCGAGGTCTCCAGGAGCTGCCCCGTTTCAAAGGTAATTTCCGTGGTCCGGCTGGTCACCGGCAGCACGAGCGGATAAATCGGGTTGACCGCCTGGTCGAGCGTTTCCAGGATCTCGTAGTCGACCGACACCCCGTCCTGGGTGGTGCGCACCCGTCCCCAGACGATAACGTCGGCCCCAATCTGGCTTCCCAGGCGGCGGGCAACCACTTCATCCGGCACGACGCCCAGGCGGAGCACGGCGATGGGGTTGGGCGCTTTGCCCGCTTCCACTCCGTCCACGGTGCAGGCATCGGCGTAGCGGTCGCGCGGGAATTCGTCGTCGATGGCTGTGCACAGGCTCTGGTAGATGGCGTCGGAGATTTCGCGGGCAGCCGACGTGCGCCGGAAGCCGTCCCCCTCCCCCAGCTCGGCGATGGCGATGCCAAAGCGATCGGCCGGAAACGACGGCGGAAAGAGGATCTGGCCGGTGTAGAAGCCGACGATGGCCAGGAAGCCCACTCCTGAAGCGGCCGCCATGCCCTGGCGCAGCCGGGTCCAGGGCCGCCGGTAAATCTGCCAGGCCGCCACCGCCAGGAGCAGCGCCGCTCCGACAAAGGCCAGCCAGGGAATGAGATAGAGATCCTTGAAAATCCAGAAGACCGCCAGCAGGGCCAGGACGAGCAGCAGGGTGACGAGCAGATACCAGCGGTGGGTGGTCAGAAAGCCCCAGACCGCGTCCTGCCACAGGGCCGGATTGCGGATGACCCGCGTGACCTGGGTGATATTGTTGGTGATGTTGGTGACAAAATTCTGGGTGATTTTGTCGCCGCCGACGACATCCCCCTCGATGTTCAGGTTCCCACCGATGTCGCCGAAGTGAACCCCACCGGGCGGCCGGGCAGCCGGCTCTTCCGGATGACCCGAAGCCTGCTCTTCTGGTTCCCTGGCGGGGTTTTCTCCCATGCGGTATCTATCCTCGTGCAGCCTTCCCGACGGCGAGCGGACCAGTCCGGCGGCCCACTTCCCCTGAGCTGGCCGCCGATCAGCGGCGGATCAATTCAAACAGCTCGGTGACGTGGCAGTACCAGCTGCCCATCAAACGGCCGATCGGCCGCAGCTTTTCGAGTGAAATGTAGGTGTCGTCGATGAGTTCATCCCGCACGACGATGTGCAGCACCCGGCCAAAGACCACCGCCCCGCCTCCCGGATGATCCTCATTGATCGCCACCTCCCGCTCGAGGCGGCACTCGAAGGCGGCCGGGGCTTCGCCCACCCGCGGCACGGCGACGCAGCGGCCGGGAACGGCGGTCAGCCCGGCGTGGTCGAATTCCGACTGGCCGGCCGGCAACCCCGTGGCCGTCTGGTTCATGGCTGCGGCGGTGTCCTCGTCGACGATATTGATGACGAATTCACCGGTTTCCCGAATGTTCTGCAGGGTATCTTTGCGCCGCCCTCCGACCGTCGTCTGCGGGCAGAACAGGAGGGTCAGCGGATCGGTGCTGGCCACGGTAAAAAAGGAATAGGGGGCGAGATTGGGGCGGCCTTCCCGGTCCACGGTGCTGACCCAGGCGATCGGCCGGGGGAGAACCAGGCCGGTGGCGATCTTGTAGCGCTCTTTCTGGGTCATCGTCTCGGGATTAAAGTTCATGAGGCGTATTTTACCCCAGAATCCGCGGCCGTCATGTTCCGGCGCCACCTGCCGGCAAAAACTTTTGCGATACAATTGACGTAGAGTCCGAAGAAAAGGTCAATTTTCATGGCTGAATCGCGCACGAAAGAACACAAATCACCCCCCTGGAACCGGCCGACGAAAATTATCGTCGCCCTGGGCATTCTCTTTTTCATTCTGGTCGTCCTCTGGCGCTTTCAGATGCTGATCAGCCCCCTGATCATCGCCGCCATCCTGTCGTACCTGCTCTACCCGGTGATCAATTTCATCAACGAGCGCACCCACGTCAACCGGACGGTCGTCGTCAACGCCGTCTTCATCACTCTGGCCCTCGTGTTCCTGGTTTCCCTGGCCGTGGTCGGGATCGCCGCTTACCGGCAGGTGGTCAGCCTGGTGCAGGGGCTGCCCGCCATGATCGAATCCAGCCCGGCGGTGGTCGAGGAGGTGCAGGGTTTTCTCGGGCAGACCTTTACCCTCGGCGGCTATTCGTTCCAGCTCCCCTTCATGGAAACCGGCGCCATCGACTGGCAGGGGGTCACTGAACAGATTTTGAGCTACCTGCAGCCGGTCGCCGGCAGCCTCGGCAATTCCCTGGGGCAGATCGCCCTGAGCACGATTGAGCTGGTCGGCTGGCTGGTCTTCATTCTCTTTGTCAGCATTTATATTTCGGACGACGCCCCCCGCTTCAGCCAGTTTATCAGCGACGCGGCCGACCTGCCGGGCTACCGGGAGGATGCGGAGCGGCTCTGGCGGGAATTCGGCCGCATCTGGGCCGCCTACCTGCGGGGGCAGGCGATCCTGGGGCTGGTCGTCGGCTCGGCCGTCGCCATTCTGCTGGCCATCCTCGGGGTGCAGAACGCCCTGGCGCTGGGGCTTCTCTCGGGACTGCTCGAGTTCATCCCCATGATCGGGCCGATCGTCGGGGCCGGCACGGCCATCCTGGTCGCCATCTTCCAGGACGGCAACTACCTTGGCCTGACGACCATCCAGTACGGCCTGCTCGTCCTGGCGGTCATGGCCCTGATCCAGCAGGTCGAGAACAACATCCTGGTCCCCCGCATCGTTGGCGATACCCTGGACCTCCACCCGCTGGTCGTTCTGGTCGGGGCGATCATGGGCAGCTCGCTGGCCGGCATTCTCGGGGCCATCCTGGCGGCGCCGGTCCTGGCCACCCTCAAACTGCTCGGCACCTATGCCTGGCGCAAGATGTTCGACATGCCCCCCTTCACCCGGCCGGAGCCGGAGCCGGCCGACCACGTCTCCTGGGCCGAGCGGGCCTGGGAAAAATGGCAGCTGCGGCGGGCCAGGCTGCGGCAGGAAAAATGAAACGGACCCACCCCGAAGGCATTCGGGCCTTTATCGCCATTGACCTCTCGAACCAGGCCCGGGACACCCTGGAAAAAATCCAGCAGTCAGTCCGCCGCCGGACCGGTCCGGACAGCGTGCGCTGGGTCGGCCGCCAGGCCTTTCATCTGACTCTCTTTTTCCTGGGGGATAACAACGGGCCGGATGCGATCGCCGCCCTCAGCGACGGGCTCGACCCGCTGGCGGCCGGCCACCGGCCGCTGGCGCTGCAGCTGGGAGCGCTGGGCTGCTTTCCCAATCCGCGCTCGCCGAAAGTGCTGTGGGTCGGCGTCGAGGGAGATCTGCAGCCCCTGCAGCGGCTGAAAGCGGCCGTCGACGAGCTGGCCGCCGGCCTGGGGTGGGAGCCAGAGAAACGGCCCTACCATCCCCATCTGACGCTCGGCCGGGTCAAAGACCCCTACGGCGTGGTCAATCACGACCTGCCGTACGGCCAGCCGCTGGAATCGGCCGCCTGGACGGTCGACGCCCTCCACCTCTACCACAGCCAGCTCGGCCGCCAGGGAGCGCGCTACATCAAGATCCATTCGGCCGCTCTGGGCGGCCCCCCGCCTTCCTGAAAATTAATTCTGCAGAAAGCGAGCGAACCCTTCCGGGGTGGCCAGCTCCCGAATATCCCCGCTGCGCGTGTCGAAAAGCCAGGCGCGCACCGGCACCATCTTCCCCGCTCCCTCCTGTCCGGTGAACAGCAGGGTCTGCGCGTCGTACCAGACCGGCCGGCTCAAATACGGGGTGAGCCGCAGGCTTTGCCCGCTCTTGATTTCCAGGGCGAAGAGGCCGGTATCAGCGCGGGCGATGCCCCACTGCTCGACGACCAGCCAGCTGCCATCGGGGCTCCAGCGGGGGGCGGCCGGCCAGCCTCCCCGGCCGACCGGATCGTAGGGTTGGAAGATCTGAACCGTCTGCGCGGTCAGGTCGAAAATCGCCGTCGCCAGCCCCCAGCTGCCGTTCAGCACCCGGCCGCCGCCAATGATCCAGGCGATCCGGGCTCCGTTCGGGGACCAGATGCCGCTGCCCAGCCGCACGTCGGGGCCGGCCGGCCAGCCCTGAAAGGCGGCCGGATCAAACGGGACACTCTCCCCTTGGACCAGGTCGTAGAGCCGCCCTTCCCCCGCCCGGTCGTAGGCGATACGCCGGCCGTCCGGCGACAGGTGGGCCTCGGCGAACATCAGGGCTTCGCCGTCCAGCACGGTCAGCCGCCCCTTTTCGACGTCGTAGAGGGCCAGGTGGCCGAGATTGGGTCCCTGGTCATCTTCCCCGTCCCAGATGCCG
>JBFFZG010000308.1:0-5624 GCA_041568735.1 Promineifilaceae bacterium (SeqCode) | reverse complement strand
TTGCCGCAGGGGGCGACATCGCCTCGCGGCGGCCGGGGGGGGATTTCCCCATCCGGTTCCAGGTTCATGTGAACGGCGATCGCCTGCAGCTTGATAAAAGAATCCACCCTCTTATTTTAGAACATGTGTTCTTTTCGGTCAACAGCAGAATTGAGCCGTTGAGCCGCCTAATTTTCCCGGAAACTGCGAGTTTCCGGGAAAATCCATTCTACCCTCCCCTCCCGCTCCTGGAATCCCAACTTTTGCCTGTTTTTTTCACCCGGCCGCCTGCCGGCCGCCTCGTCCACCGGGCCGAACGGGTCTATACTCCGGGCATGAGCGAAAGCCCCCGGCTCACCTGGGAATTCCTGACCCTGGAGCTGAAAAACCCGTTCCGCGTGGCCTACGGGGTCAGCGAAACCCGGCAGGCCGGCTGGCTGCGGCTGGCCGGGGACGCCGGCTGGGGAGAGGGGGACCAATGGGGAATTGACGGCCGGCGGCCGCTTTTATAGGATGTTAAGCAGCGCGAAGGCCGGCAGGGGGCGGTCCGATATCCGGCCGGTTTGGGCCCAGAAACTCTAAGCTGCCGTATCTTTTATGACAGGAATGGGATCTGTCACCTGGATAACAGGTGGTTCGTGGAATCGGTAGACCACATCCAATAGAAATGAAACACTTTTTTATCCCGATCAGCCTTCTCATTCCGGCCGGCCTCCTGCTGCTGGCCCGCTTTTTCCCCCACCTCGATCACACGATCATGGTCCCCCTCCTTCATTTTTATGTCGTCACCTTTTTCACCTTCGCCGCCGCCGTCGTGGCCCTTTTCACAGCCGCCGCCCTCGGCAAAAACTGCCGGCCGCGCCACCAGCTGCTGGCGGTCGCCTTCGCCGTCATGGGCGCCCTCTTCTTCGTCCACGGCGTGACGACGCCGGGCGCCCTGATCGTCGAATATAACCCCGGCATTCGCTGGGCGGCCTGGCTGACCCTCTTTTTAGGCGGGGTGATCTTCTTCCTGGCCGGACTGGATACGGCGGGCCGTCCGCTGACCATCCAAAAGATGGGATTGATCCGCTGGTCGCTGGCCCTCTTCTGCGCTGTTTTCGCCCTCATCGTGGCCTTCGCTCCCCACTGGCTGGCCGCCGTTGACGCCCGGGTCTCTCCCTGGAACCAGCAGCTGGCCTACGGCGCGACGTTCGTGGCCTGGCTGGCCGCCACCGGTCTTCTGACGCGCACCTGGCGGCAGACCGGGGATCGAGTCGACGGGGTCATGGGCCTCATCGCCGCCTGGTTTACCCTCGGCACCGTCAGTCTCCACAGCTTTCCAACCTGGCACGTCAGCTGGTGGCTCTACCACGGGCAGCTGCTCGCCGGGGTTGTCGCGGCCGTCTGGGTCCTGGTGCTCTCCTACGAACGGCTGCGCCACTTCCGCCCGGCCGTCTACTACGCCGCCCTCGGTATCATCGTCACCGGGGGGCTCTCGCTGCTGGCCGCCCACCTGGTCGGCAACCTGGTTGAATACGGGCTGATGGTCTTCCTGGCGGCCCATTTTCCGAGTTCAATGGCAGAAATGATGGCTTCGCCCGAAGTGGCCGGGCTCCTGGTCAGCGCCCGCCGGGGAGGGCTGGTCGTAACCGGGTTGTCCATGGGACTCCTGTTTTTCGTTCTGCTGGCCGTGGTGCAGCGGGCCGACGGGCTCGTCCGCCGGCGGACTGAAGAGCTGGGGCGGGCCTACGCCGATCTGCAGGCGGCCGAAGCGATGCGCGATGACCTGACGGGAATGATCGTCCACGACCTGCGCACCCCGCTGACGGCGATGAACCTGAATGTCGGCCTTCTGGAAAAAATTATCGACCGGCCGGATCAGCAGGAGCGGCGGCAGCGGCTGCTCAGCAGCTCCCGCACGTCGATCACCAACATGCTCGGCCTGGTCGACCAGATCCTCGACGTGGCCCGCATGGAAGCCGGCCAGCTGCCGGTCAACCGGGAGCCCCTGCCGCTCAGCCCGCTCTTAGCGGACCGGGCCCGCCTCCACGCCTTGCTGGCCGAGGCCGACGACAAGCAGATCGTCCTCGAGGCCTGCCCCGAGCTGCCGCCCGTCGCGGCCGACTCCCAGCTCATCGCCCGCGTTCTCGACAACCTGATCGGCAACGCGGTGAAGTTCACCCCGTCCGGCGGGCAGGTTCGCCTGCGGGCCGAGGGCAACGGGGCCGGGGTCGTTGTCCAGGTGGCCGACACCGGTCGGGGCATCGACCCCGAAACGGCCGATCACATTTTCGACAAGTTTTATCAGGCGACCGACGGCCGCGGCCGGCCCGTCCACCACGGCACCGGCATCGGGCTGACCTTCTGCAAGCTGGTCGTCGAATCCCACCACGGGAAAATCTGGGTCGACAGCCGGCCAGGTGAAGGAAGCACCTTCTCCTTCACCCTCCCCTACGCCAGCGGCGTGTAATTTCGAGCCCTTTCCCCATTCATCAGGTTGAAGCCGAAGACCAGATCTGGTACTTTCAGGGCGCTGTGCGTCTGCCCGTACCCAAATTGGATTGGGGGAAGGCGCGGCGAATCAGAGCGCAGCCATCGCGGCCGGCCGGCCGGAGAGGAATCATGTCCACTGACGAGACCGGATTTACCACCATGGCCCGGGGGGTGCCCGCCGGCGGCCTCCCGGAGATCGGCGTCGGGATGCTGGGCTACGCCTTCATGGGCAAGGCCCACACCAACGCCTTCAAAAAGATCCCTTATCTGATGGCTCACCCGCCGGCCGCGCCGCGGCTGGTTGGCCTGGCCGGCCGCAACCGGCAGGCGGTCGAGGCGGCCGCCCGGCGCTACGGCTATGAAAGGGCCTACACCGACTGGCGGGAGATGCTGGCCAATGACCGGATCCAGCTGTTCGACAACGGCGGCCCCAACGACGTCCACGCGGAGCCGTCGATCCTGGCCCTGCAGCTGGGAAAACATGTTCTATGCGAAAAACCATTGGGGCGCACGGCCGCCGAAGCCCGGGAGATGTGGGCGGCCGCCGAAAAGAGCAACGTGAAACACATGACCGGCTTCAACTACCGCTTCGTGCCGGCCGTGCGGCTGATTCGCCGGCTGATCGACCGCGGTGAGCTGGGGCGAATTTATCATTTTCGCGCCGTCTACCTGCAGGAATGGGTCATGCCCCACTACCACCTGGACCGGATCTGGCGGCTCGATCGAGAGGCAGCCGGCAGCGGGGCCCTCGGCGACCTCGGATCGCACATTATCGACCTCGCCCATTACCTCGTCGGGAGCATCCGACGGGTCGGCGCCCTGACCCGCACCTTTGTCCCGGAGCGGCCGCGGCCAGACGGGAGCGGCCTGGCGCCGGTCGACGTCGACGACGCCTTCGCGGCCGTGGTCGAGTTCGAAAACGGGGCCATCGGCACGCTGGAAGCCTCCCGCTTCGCGGCCGGCCACAAAAATGGCAACGTGTTTGAAATCAACGGGGAAAAGGGGAGCGTCAGCTTCAACCTGGAGCGGCTGAATGAACTGGAGATCTACCGGGTCGACGACACGCCGCGGGAAACCCGGGGCTTCCACACCGTCTCGGTGACCGAAGGATTCCACCCCTGGCTGGAAAACTGGTGGCCCCACGGCCACATCATCGGCTGGGAGCACACCTTCGTCCACCAGATCAGCCACTTCCTCGACTGCATCGTCAACGACCGGCCGGTCGGGCCGCACGGCGCCACCTTCGAGGACGGCTACCGGGCGGCCGTCGTCTGCGACGCCATCCTCGAAGCGGCCGCCACCCGCCGGCAGGTCGAACTTGTTTATTGAAATGACCGGGATCGAAATCCATTTCGTAACCCCTACCCACCATAATTACCGGCATGAAAGCACTCGTCGTCGAAGATGATCCGGTCCTGGCCGACCTCGTCGCCTTTACCCTCCGCCGGCAGGGGTTCGAGGTCGCCCAGGTGTATGATGGGGAAGCCGCCCTGCAGCGCTGGCGGGAATGGAACCCCGACCTTGTGATTCTCGATCTCAAGCTCCCTCGCCGGGATGGCTTCCAGGTCTGCCGCGCCATCCGGCAGGAGCAGGAGGAGACGGCCATCATCATGCTGACCGCCCGCACCGACGAGGACGACATGATCGAAGGGCTCGGCATCGGCGCGGACGACTACATAACCAAGCCGTTCAGCCCCCGCCAGCTGGTGGCCCGCGTGCGGGCGGTCATGCGGCGGGCCGGCAAACCGGCCCGGCCGGCCAAGCGGCAGGTCGGCAACCTGCAGCTCGATCCAGCCCGGCGGGAAGTGCGCTCCGGCTCCGCCCCGCCGGTGGCCCTGACCTCGCTCGAAAACCGGCTCCTCGACTACCTGATGGCCAACGCCGGCCAGGTCATGTCACCCGACAGCATTATTAACTATGTCTGGGGCGTCGACGGGGCCGATCGGGACATGCTGCGCCAGCTGATCAAGCGGCTGCGCGGCAAAATCGAGCCGGAAAGAGGGAAACCGGTCTACATCGAGACCGTCCCCGGCATGGGATACGGCCTCGTCGTGGTTATCGAAGAGTAGCCCCGCCAGGCGCAGCGACGGCGCTGTTTGAGGGGAGCAAACCGGACAGGGGGAGACCGAATCAGCCGCCGCCAACGGCAGCCCTGTCACAGGTTTATCACGAGCCTATCACGCCTTTTGTCATTCCCGCAGGTTATCGTTAGGCCACTGTTTAAGGCGAGGTTTCCGCCGGTCAGACGCCGTCAGGCGACCGGACCGGCTGGCCGCAGCCGCATTCCAACCTCAAACCCACCTGGACACTTCCGGGCTTACACGGTCTGCAATCTTTCAGGTGGGAGCCTCCAGCGGGGATGGGGCTGCCGGCCCAACGATTACCAGCTATGCCGTCCGCCAGACGGCCGCCGGCCCTGCCGGTTTTCTCCCGAAGGGGGTGAGTTGATGTCAAACGCCGGCCGCCGCGCCGGCTGCCCCCCGCTGAAACCGACAAAATAGGAGGTGACCCACCCTCAAACGCGCTTCCCTGAACCAGCTCAAACGGGCAGGCGGCGCCCCCAATCGGCCGCCGGAAGAGACCTGATTTCAAACCTTGATGGAGGACCCCCTTAATGCACCGTTATCTCAAACTCATCGCGCTTCTGGCCGTCCTGCTCGCCCTCTTCGCCGCCACGGCCGGCGCCCAGGAAGAGGAGCCCGCACTGGAGCCTTTGTCCCCGGCCCCTTCGGCCGAGAACGGGGCCATGGTCGACGAGACGACCGGCCTCTGGTTTGTCGAACTGAGCAGCGCCCCGACGGCCGACGGCACCGGCCTGGCTGCCGTTCTCGGGGAGCAGCGGGCCTTTCGCAATGCGGCGAAGAAAGCCGGCATTCAGTACACCGAGCGCTTCGCCTTCAACACCCTCTGGAACGGCCTCTCGGTCGCTGCCAAACCTTCCCAGCTCTCGGCTCTGAGCCGGATGCCGGGCGTGGTGGCCATTTACCCGGTCGTGACCGTCGCCATCCCGGAGACGACACCGCTGAACGATCCGGAGCTGGCCACGGCCCTGGGCATGACCGGTGCGGACATCGCCCAGAATGACCTGGGCTACACCGGCGCCGGCGTGCGCGTGGCCATCATGGACACCGGCGTCGACTTCGACCATCCCGATTTTGGCGGCAGCGGCG
>JBFFZG010000307.1:0-5665 GCA_041568735.1 Promineifilaceae bacterium (SeqCode) | reverse complement strand
TCGCACGGCCGGCGATCTCTGGGCTCGCCTCGGAGTCATGCTGAATGTCCTGCAGTTCCAGTTCGCTTCGATCATCCTGGTGGCCGCGCTCCTCGGCTGGTTTCTCCTCCTGGCCCGCCGGCCGCGGCCGGCCGCCCTTCTGGGCGGAACCTTTGCCCTGCATACCCTGATCACAGCCACTTATCGGGCCCCGCAAACCGTGGAATACATGCTCCCCGCTTATATTCCCCTGGCCCTTTGCGGCGGCTACTTCATTTTTGAACTCCTCACTTTACTGGCGGCAAACCATCCCCTGACACCCGGTTTTCTGCCCCGACGCAGGCTGCGGGGGCTGATCCTTGTTTTTTTCATCGCCCTCTTCGCCGTGCCGATTCGGACAGGTATCGAACGGTATCGGAGCTTCCACACCCTGAGTCAGACCACAGACACCCAAGACTACACGCAAAAAATCCTGAGTGAAGCCCCACGAGAAGCCCTCGTGCTGGCCGACTGGCACTGGTACTCCGCTCTGAAATACCGGCAGGAAGTCGACGGCCGTCGTCCGGATCTCGAAATCGAATTCCTCTTCCCGCGATCGGCCGACTACGGGGCTGATTGGGCCGCCCGGGTTAAGGCGGGTTTAGACCAGGGGCGATCGGTGATCACGACCCATTTCGACGAAGAAGACTTTCGCCTGCTGCCCCCCTACCAGGCGCTTGGCGAAGCGTTTCTTTTCCCCAACTCCCTCCTTGAAGCCCTGCCAACCTCGATGACCCCAACGGCCGATCGGCTCGGAAGCCTCTCGATGGAAGGTTTTCGCCTCCATCCTCCTCCGACCACTGTCGACGCCTCGTTCGCCGTCGAACTGGCCTTTCGCCTGCTCCCAAGCGAGCCGATCCAGACCGATCTGCACCTGCTGGCCATCTTGATCGATGCCGCCGGCCGGCCGGTCGCCCAGATAGACCTCGCCACGCCAATCCAGCCGGCCGGCATGTCCATTGCCCGCCTGCCTCTGACTCCCTTCACCGGCACGCCACCTGGCCGCTATCAGCTCCATATCGGCGCATATTTCGCCGGAAAAGCCCCGCTGGCAACAGCCGCCGGGGAAACAACCATTATGCTGGGAACGTTCGATCTGGCCGGGTCCCCATGGCGGCCGACAACTGGCCACCCCGTCTACTGGACCGATCCTGCGGCCAGCCGCACGCTGCGCGGCTACGACTGGGACGCCACCCTGCCCGGCCTTATTCGCCTGAATCTCCACTGGCAGCTGACCGATGGAAGTTATTGGACCGAAATTCGGGATCTCCCTCCACAAACACCGGTGACCCTGACCGGACTGCGGCGCTGGGGCATGATCCCCGCGGAGATCACGCTCCGGCCGGAATTCACCCACTATGTCCCGCTGGAACAGGGGATCGTCTGGCTGGGGAGCCGGCCCGCCCTGGACGGCGTCGATTCCCTTTCGCCCGGAACGGCCGTCAGGGTCCACCAGGAATTCGCCGCCGAACGGCCGATTCTGCGCGATCTCGGCCTGGCCACCCGCCTGATCGGCTTAGCCCCAGACGGCTTTGCCTGGGCCTGGCTCAATCCCGATCCGGACAGCGATATCCCGGCCATGGGCGCCATCCCCACCTTGAAATGGATCGCTGGCAGCCGGATCGACCACCCCCGCACCCTGACCGTCGGCGAAACCGCCGTGCCCGGACAGCAGATCGAGGGATTTCTGCGGCCGTACGACGTGTTTACCAATCGCCCCCTGGCTATCCTCGATGCCCGGATCGCCAACCGGGGCCAACCGTGGATCCCCTTTGACCGTGCGATAGTTTTAGATCCATAATTCATCCTGCCGCAGACCGGCAGCTAATTTTTGGAGCGATATCGAAGATGAACTCGATCAGACTGATTAACGGGATTCGCCGGGAATTCACTCCGGTGGATGCTTTCCGCACTGCCCATGCGCTGCCGGAGGCCTTTAGCGCCGGCTCACTGCTGCAGATTGGCCCCACGCCGCAGCCAGCCTGGGATGCATCCACCCTGCTGGCCGAGCTGCAGGCCAGGCTTGTCCACGCCATTCCCGCCGCTGTCAGCGAAGCGCGGCTGCCGGAGGTGCCAGACGCCATCGCGGCCGTTTTTCGCTCGGAGCTGACCGCCCTTTCGACCACCCTGGCGCTGTCCATGGAAGAAATCGATACGGCCGTGCTCGATCTGCACGACCTGCTGATGCCGGCCGTCTACCGGCTGGTTGACCTCACTCATCGCTACCCGGGCCAGCCTGAAGCCGTCAGCCGTGAATTCGACATGGCTGACGTCATCCAGAATTTTTTAAATGAGTCTACGCTTGTGGGAACACAGACCTATACTGGCGCGACGGCTGGGGCGCCAGCAGGCTGGTCGATTCAGGTCGTCTACGACCACTTTGGGCCGTTTGGCCTGCTGGTGACCACCGGGGAAGAGACCGCCTGTGTGCTGGATCGCACGGGCAGCAGCCCCTCGGCCGTTCTGCTCCCCCAACTGGCCCTGACCCTTGGCGAGGCGATGGGGCGTCGCTACATCCAGACCTCCTAAGAGGCAGGGGCAGCCTGGAAAGCGTCGCTGTTAATGCCGTTCAAATGGCGCGTGTCGTTGAGGATTTTTAAAAACGGTCCATCGGGATTGATCAGCAGTTCGGCCAGAGAGGCGTTGTCCGTGCCAAACCGCCAGGCCATTTTCAGGGGGCATTCCATGGCAGTGGCAATGATCATACGGATAGATCCTCCATGAGCCGCCACGACAACCGTCTCCTCAGGATGATCCTCGAGCAGATCCCGTAAAAATGCCTTGAGCCGCAGGCTCATCGCGTGCATACTCTCCGCCCCGGAAGGAGTCACCGCGCTGACGTCCCGCCGCCAGTTGAAGATGCTTTCACCTTCGGCCGCCTCCAGATCCGCCCACTGCTTTGATTCCCAATCGCCGAGCATCACTTCCCGCAGCCGAGCGTCGGGACGGATCGCCAGGTGGGGATGATAAGCGGCAATGGCTCTGGCCGTTTCGTAAGCGCGCTGCAGGTCGCTGCTGTAAATCGCGCGGATCTTCTTCTCCGATGCCAAACGGGCCGCGATCCGGGAGGCCTGCTGGTAGCCGGTTTCATTGAGGGGGACATCGGTCTGGCCCTGCACCCGGCCGACCCTGTTCCAATCGGTTTCACCGTGGCGAATCAGAAGCAGTCTGGTCATATCTCTATCTGTCGGTTCGGGATTAATTCTGGATAGCCCGGTTTTTGCCGGTCCAAAGCAGACCCAAAGCTGGACCATCCCTTTTACCCGTTTTACTTTAGCTCGAGTACCCCTGGGGATGGCGGCGGTGCCATTCCCAGGCACTGCTGATAATATCCCGCAGATCCGGAAAACGAGGCTGCCACCCCAACTCCCGGCGAATCGTTTCGCTGGAAGCGACCAGTACGGCCGGATCGCCCGGCCGGCGCGCCCCCACCACGGCTGGTATGGGATGTCCGGTGACTGCCCGCGCGGTCTCGAGAACTTCGCGCACGCTGTAACCATGCCCGTTGCCGAGGTTGTAGCGCCGGCTGCCCCGATCGAGCGCATCCATGGCCAGGATGTGGGCATCAGCCAGATCGAGCACGTGGATGTAATCCCGAACGCAGGTTCCATCCGGCGTGTCGTAGTCATCCCCGTATATCGTCAGCCTCTCGCGCTGGCCGAGGGCGACCTGCAGGATAAGTGGAATCAGGTGGGTCTCCGGATTGTGATCTTCGCCAATATGCGGCAGGTCACCACAGGCGTTGAAATAGCGCAGGGCGGCGTATTTTAACCCGTAGATACGATCCATCCAGTGCAGGGTCCTTTCGAGAATGTACTTCGACTCCCCATAAGGGCTGCCCGGGACAATGCGCTCCGTTTCCTTAATGGGCATTTCAGCCGGGTCGTCAAACAGGTTGGCTGTGGAGGAAAGAATAAAGCGGAGTACCCCGTGCTTGACCGCGCTTTCCATCAGATGGGAGGCGTTGACGAGGTTGTCGCGCAGATAGAGAAACGGCTTTTGCATCGATTCCCCCACCAGGGTATAAGAGGCGAAATGCATGATGCCGTCCGGCCGCTCTCGGCCGACAATCCGGTCGACTTCGGCCGCGTCGGCCAGGTCCGCTTCGTAAAAAGTCGCCCTCGAATCGACCGCCTCCCGGTGTCCTTGATACAAATTGTCGAGAACGACCACTGAATCTCCTCGTTCCAACAGCTGGTGGGTCACAATGCTGCCGATATAGCCGGCTCCCCCGGTCACTAAAATTTTCATGTTGCCTCACTCAAAATCGATCTGATTAGATTGGGCTCCCGACCGGTCTACGATTGCCTGGACTCCGGCTGTGGAAACGCCCCGGTAAATTTATCTAAAATCCCGGTCCGCGCAAACACCGAATCAGTTCCAGCCTTTTCTGGCCGCAGCTGCAGGCAGATGCCCTGAAACCCCAATGTAGAAACACGGGTAAATCGGACAGGTGAAACCTGATCTGCAAACGCTTCCCCTGGCTGCCTCGGAATTTTGGCAAAAAAAAAGGACCTCCTGAGTCCTGATTTTCTCCCCCAAAAAAAAAGTGAGGTGAAGATTAAGCGGGCGCTTAACCTTTCACCTCGGGGGGGAGCCTATGCACCTTCTAGTATATAAAACTTTAGTACTATGTCAATAGCGAACTTGGAGATCCGATCTTCGATCGGAGACATCTGATAAAAAATTAATCATTGGGCGCGCCGCTCACGCTGCCTCAAGTCAGCCGTCATCATCCTCATCGATGAGTTCCCGGGCCTGGTTGTTTCCGGGCATGGGGCCGATGATCCCTTCTTCTTCCATGCGGTCGATCAAGCGGGCCGCCCGGGTGTAGCCGATGCGAAACCGCCGTTGAAGCAGCGAGGTGGATGCCTTGCCGAGCTGCTTGACCACCTCCACGGCGTCGTCCCACAGCTCATCATCGCCAAACTGGCTGGAAATGATCGCCTTCTCCTGTTCTTCGAGCAGTTCATCGGTCATTTCCGTCCAGAGGGCCGATGCTTCCTCGTCTTCCTCGTCTTCCTCGACGTCGGTTTCTTCGACCGGTGCCGGTTTTACCGGAGGGGGTGGCGCCGCCGGCCGGGTTTCCCGTTTCGGCGCCTGGGTTGGCATAGCTTGCCGCCGGCGGGCCTGCAGCTTCGCCTCTTCCTCTTCGTCGAGGTCATCGGGGGTCAGCGGATTGGCATCGGCCGGCGCCTGCTCGCTGTATCGGGTCGGCGGAGCCGTCCGGGCCTGCTCCGCCTCGATTTGCTTGAGCGTTTCGGTTTTGGCTGTCTTTTCTTCGGCGGTGTCCTGATCCCAGACCGCCTGGTTCAGTTCTTCCTTTTTGATGGCATCGGTGGCGGCCGTGATGACGTTCACCTGCCGCCCCTCGCCAGCGGGATCGGTGCTGACGGCACGCCTCCGCTCCATCTTCCAGTAATCGATGATCTTGTTGAGCTCGCCGTCGCTTACAAAGCAGCCCTGCATACGCACCGGCGCTGGGGCGTCCGGACTCTGGAAGAGCATGTCCCCCTGGCCGAGCAGTCGTTCGGCTCCGGTCGTGTCCAGCACGACGCGGCTGTCCGTGCTGGACGCTACGGCAAAGGCGATCCGGGCCGGGAAATTGGCCTTAATCAAACCGGTCACGACGTCGACCGACGGCCGC
>JBFFZG010000306.1:0-5667 GCA_041568735.1 Promineifilaceae bacterium (SeqCode) | reverse complement strand
GGATCTGCCGCCGCGGCCGTCGCCCAACTGGCCAGAAAATCAGGGATCCGCGGCGCACGCAGGAGCCTCTGCTCTTCTGGCAGGATTCGTGATCGGGAAAGGCGGCAGATCCCTCGTCTAAGACGCCTCGGGATATCACCTGAATGGGGGAATCGAACTGCAGTCGCCGGCTAGGCCCGATGGTTTCACCCGCGCCATGGCATACAGCCCGTTCCCTGTTCCCTGTTCCCCTCCCCAGCCGGCCCATCCCCCTCTGGCAGCAAAAAGGGGTGTGGAGAACGCTCTCCACACCCCCATAGCCTCAGATCGCGAAGCCAGGCGAACCCGGCCGATCCACTACTTACTCACTCACAAACTCCACTTCCGCCTGAGCCGAATTCCCCGGCGCCGGCTTGAAGTTCCCCTTGCCGCTGACCCCGTTGACCGCCTGCGTGTTCATCGCGTACTGCAGAACGGCATAGGCCACTGCGTCGGAGTTGACGTCGAGGGCGGTCAGGTTGATGTTGGCAAACGTGTCGCAGGCCAGGTGGTAGCAGGGATCGTACTGCACCCCGGCCGTGCCGCCCCAGATGGCGGCCTCGGCGGCCGTCTTGATCCCTTCAGCCCCGGTGAACAGGCCGCCGGCCGGAATGCCAACGGCGATGAAGGGGCCGTAGTCGGAGCGGCCGCTGAAGTCGGTTCCCTTAAAGGGCTGTCCGACAGAGGTGAAATAGCTCTCGAACAGCGCTTCGATCTGGGCCGACCCGGCCGGACCCGGCCCGGCACCCACGGCGTCGGAATCGTCCCCATCGTAGATGAAAAAGACGTGGTTGGGGGAGCCGATCATGTCAAAATTCAGATACAGGGCGATCTTGTTCAAATCTTCCTGGCTCAAATTGTTGACATAAAACCTCGAGCCGACGAGGCCGGATTCCTCCGCACCCCACCAGGCGAAGCGGACCTTGTTGACCGGCTTCACCTTGGCCATCTGCAGGGCGACCTCCAGAATGGCCGCGCTGCCGGAGCCGTTGTCCTGGATGCCCGGCCCGGCGTTAACCGAGTCGAGATGGGCGCCGGCCATGACGACGTTGTTCGGGTTGCCGCCCGGCGTCTCGGCCAGCACATTAGAGGTGGTGGCGATGCCGCGGAAGGTGTCGGTCTTCAGCCGCAGGACAAGCCCGGGGGTGGCCGCCAGCTGCTGGCCGACCGCCTGGGTGACAGACGTCACGGAGATGTCGAGGGTGAATGAATTGGTCAAAGTGCCGTTCAACACTCCCGGGATGTTGTTGTAGATCACCACTCCCGACGCCCCGGCATTGTAGGCGTTGGTCGCCTTCAAGGCGAAGGTGCAGGCGCCGCGGCTGATCAAGGCGATATGGCCGACCGGGAAGCCGGCGAAATCAGACGCATTGCAGCCGGTAATCGGCAAAACGGTGCTCACCGCGGCCGTGTTGTCGCCGCTGCCCGAGTAGGACATGATGTTGTTGACGATCGGACCCGTCGGGGACGGTGAAACCTGCTCCAGAATCGCCGGCGAAAGTGAAATGAACGTCTGGAACTGGAAGGGCTGAACGGTCACCTGGTAGCCGGCCGCTGCCAATTTCTGGGCGACATAATCGACCGACTGGTCGTAGCCCGGGGTGCCGGACGTGCGAATGCCGTTGTTGGCATCGGCGATCGCCTGCAGGGCGGCCTGGTGGGCCCGTACCCCATCCAATGTCACGCACTCCAGGAGTTTGCTGTGGGTATTATTGACCCGGTTGTCGCAGGACGCGGGACCGGCTGCGACCAGCTGGGCCCCCATCAGGGAGAGTACAAAAATAGTCAAAAGCGTGATGAACTTCCTTTTCATCGTTAACGACCTCCTTTTTCTGTTATGTCAATATCGGTGTTAGTTGGCGTCAACTGGCAGTTGCTGCCTCTCAGATCGATCGACTCCGATAGGTGCTCTCCTTTCACCCACCTCCTTGCTTCGGGCGAAATAAATACGTTATTCTGTTTCAGGAAATAAGAGTCGGCGTGAGGCCACTATCAGTATAATCGACTTCGAAGCGGTCTGTCTACCCCTTAAATTGAGATCTTCCCACCAGAGGAATGCGAGAAAATCGACCCTGACCTTCGCTCCACCCCAATCTGCCAGGGGATCTCTCGCTCCGCCGCAACAGCGGTCGTTCGCCTGTCATTGAGCCTGGGCTTGACTTTTGAACCAGGCGGTCCTAAACTGACATTATGAAGATCGGACGTCCCCTCGAATTCGATCCCGATACCGTTGTTGATGCCGCAATGGCCCTCTTTTGGGAGCAGGGCTACGAGGCCACCTCGCTGCAGGACCTGCTGGAGCATATGCACCTGTCCAAAAGCAGCCTCTACCAGACCTTCGGCAGCAAACACGCCCTGTTCCTCCGCTGTATTGATCGGTACCACGAGCGGACGATGGTCGATCTGCAGGCCCGGCTCGACGGCCGAAGTGACGGCTTCCAGTTCATCGCCGAAACACTCAATCGGGTCATTCAGGAGGTCAACGAGCTGGCCAATCCCAAAGGCTGTCTTGTGACCAATACCGCCAATGAATTTGCCCAGTCAGATCGGGAAATCGCCCGCCGGGTCGCGGCCGGGCTGGCGGGATACCGGGATATTTTTCGCCAGGCGGTGGTGAAAGGGCAGCGGGAAGGATCAATTCGCAGCGATATAACCCCCGATCAGCTCGCCAACTACCTCGTCACCGGCATGTCCGGCCTGCGCACCATGGT
Organism: Promineifilaceae bacterium (SeqCode); assembly: GCA_041568735.1. Lineage (GTDB taxonomy): Bacteria > Chloroflexota > Anaerolineae > Promineifilales > Promineifilaceae > WTJY01. The sequence goes on along the minus strand of JBFFZG010000306.1, from coordinate 2,938 downwards.
CAAGGCAGGTGCGGATAGGGCGGACCTGCGCCAGGCCGTCGACGTGATTGTCACGACGCTTCACTAATTACCCGGGCCGCTTTTTTTTGTCGCTTTTTATGGACCGTTCAGTCCAATTCGGTTCATCAATCACCCCAGGAGGTTTCTCATGACTGTTTCTTACGTGGAACGCGAACAGGCTAACGCCGAGACCAACGCCTTTTACGATCGAGCCGAAGATCGCTTTGAGCTGCTGCTCAACATCTTCAAAGTCTTCGGCCACACGCCAAATCTCGGTACGGTCTTCACCGACAGCGTGATGGAAATGCTGCAGGATAAATACCTGGATTGGAAGACAAAGGAACTGCTCATTCTCAAGGCCACCCACAGGAATGATTGCCAGTACTGCGTTGTGCAGCACGAGGCGGTCTCCAAGCGGCTCGGGATCACCACCGAAAAAATCGCCGCCATCGAAGGGGACCTCTACCGGACCAGCCCCCTCTTCACCGAAGGGGAGAAGGCGCTGCTCGATCTGACCGCCCAGATCGGTGTGGACGCCAACCGGATTTCCAAGGGGCTGTGGGATCGAGTGAAGGCCCACTACACTGAGCCCCAGATCGTCGAAGCGGTTTATATCATCACCCAGTACATCGCCATCAGCAAGTTCGGCGACGCCCTGGGGGTGGTGCTCGAACCGGTTTTCCATGGTCTCGATCCGATTCTGCACGTCGCGCACCACGCGTAGGCGGGGACGATGCAGCCCATGGCAAAGGTCGAGATTTTTACCGGTCCCAACTGTGTCTACTGCGAGCAGGCCAAACGCCTCCTCGCTCGCTGCGAGATCCCGTACCTGGAATTCCGGATCGACGATGCGGCTAACCTGAGGGAATTCGCCCGGCGTCTCCCCCGGGTGCGCTCGATTCCACAGATCTTTGTCGACGGCGAACATATCGGCAGCGACCAGGATCTGGAGGAATGGGTCGCCCACGGCCGAATCAAGCCGGGTTGAGTACCTGGAACAGACTCCCGTTTTCAGGCTGGCGCCCGCCGTTGAGGTCCGGCGGGCGCTTTTTTTTAGGTACTCAGTCCCCTGACAACCACCCTCCAGGTCGGCTGGATCCTTCTTTGCGGAGAGTGAAGATCCACCCAAACGGCCGCAATTTTTCCCCGTAAACGATCATCCACATCCTCATAAGCCTCCAGGCGATAAAACCAACTATAATAGATAGAATTCTCCCGGAATGAACAGCCACTCCGGGTTAAGTGGCTGAAGGCACTCGCAAAACCCCGTGTCAGCTTTCCGGCCATGATAGATCAAGGAGAGAGCAAAACACAAAGGAGGAAGCAAAAAATGGAAGCTGCCGCGGGTATCTACAGTCTCGGCGGCCGCAAAGGGGCCCGGGTGCGCGCCTTTCTGATCGACGCCGGGGATGAGCTCCTCCTCATCGATACCCTCTTCGACGCCGACGCCCGGCCGATTCTCGGGCAGATCGAGGCGCTCGGCCGGCCGGTCACCGATCTCAAGCACATCATCATGACCCACGGCCACCGCTCCCACCTGGGCGGATTGGCTCGCCTGGCGGAATTGAGCGGCGCGCCGGTCTACAGCCACGAATGGGAAGCCGATATCATCGCCGGACAGCGAGCCGCCCAGCCGGTTTCCTGGCTGCCGCATCGCCCGCTGCAGAGCTACATTTTTCAGATCGGCAACAGTCTGAATATCGCCAAACACCCGCCGCGGCTCGTCGACCGGTATATCCACGACGGGGATCGGATCGGCCCCCTGCAGGTCGTCCACACACCCGGTCACAGTCCGGGCCACCTGGCTTTCTATTGGGAGGAAAAACGGGCTCTCTTCGCCGGCGACGCCATCGTCACCTGGCCCTATTTTGAGCTCGGCTGGCGCGGTTTTCTGCTGAACCCCACCCGGCACCGGGCTTCGATTCGCCGGCTGGCCGGTCTGGAGGCGGACGTGCTTCTCAGCGGCCACGGGGATCCGATCCGATCTGGAGCTGGAAAAATGATCCGGGATGCCCTGGACAGAGGAGAGTAGCCGGCCGCCGGCACTTGCCTGTGCAGACAGGCGGATTAACTTGAAGCAGGCTCTGGCGAGATAGCCGTCGATTGGACCGGCAAAGGCAGGCAACCATGGCCCCTTCCCAAGCAGATGATCCCACGGCTCAGCAGTCGGAAGTCACCGACGAGCAGCTCCGGGCGCTGCGTTTCGCCCACGCGCCGGGGGGAATGGCGATTGTCTCGCCAGCCGGCCGCATCCTGGCGGCCAACCCTACCTGGGGGGAGATGCCGGGTTATGCGCCGACCGAACTCTTTAAGCACCCTCTGGCCGACCTGGCGTCCAACCTCCCGCTGACCGCGGGCGATGGCGCGGGCGGGCCTGTCGATGGCGAGCTGCGCCACCGCACCGGCCGGCGGGTGCCGGCCACCTTTCAGGCCGCCTGGCATGGGGATGCTGCCCACCTGGGCAGTGCCCATCCACTGCCGCGGCCCAACTTCCCCTCTCAACCACGCATCCCGAGCCTGTCGAGGGATCTGCCACCGCGGCCGTCGCCCGACCAGTCGAACAGCGGCGGGCCTTCTCCCAAAGTACGTATATCCGGAATTCTGGTCAGTTCGTGGACGGCCCTGGCGGCAGATCCCTCGTCGAAGACTCCTCGGGATGCCACCCGAAAGGGGAAGTTGGACTGCATCCGCCGGATAGGGCCAATGGGTTCCCCAGGCCATGGCTCACAGCCCGTTCCCCGTTCCCTGTTCCCCGTTCCCCTCCCCCCGCGGCCCACCGTAGTTAACATAAGGTGGGGAGCATCTACCAGATGCTCCCCACCTGGGCAGCGCCCATCCACTGCCGCGGCCCAACTTCCCCTCTCAACCACGCATCCCGAGCCTGTCGAGGGATCTGCCACCGCGGCCGTCGCCCGACCAGTCGAACAGCGGCGGGCCT
>JBFFZG010000305.1:0-5693 GCA_041568735.1 Promineifilaceae bacterium (SeqCode) | reverse complement strand
GGGTCGCCTGGTCGAGGCGGGTCAGGAGAATCAGGCTGACCAGGAGTAAGAAGGCCAGGACGAAGCCGATCAGGCTGACCAGAACGATATCGCCGCGCTGGAAAACGAAGCCAACGCCGAGCGAGGCGCCGCCGGCTGCCAGGGACACCAGGGTTTCAGCCGCCCCCTGCGCCCGGGCCCGTTCGCGGGCAGACAGGGCATCCGAGAGAAGGGATGAACCGGCCACAAACGAAAAATTCCAGCCCAGCCCGAGGAGGAAGAGGGCCAGCGAGATCAGGGGCAGACCGGTCGAAAGTGGGGCCAGGATGGTGGAGAGGATCAAGATCACGGAGCCGGCCGCGATCATGGCAATGCGGCCGAAGCGGTCGATGAGGTAGCCCGTCAGCCAGGAAAGGCCAAACATGCCCAGTGTGTGCCACATGATGGTGGTCGAAATCGCCGTCGTGCTGTGGTCGTGGTGGGCCATGTGCAGGGGGGTAATAACCATGATGAAGGCCATGACAAAATAGCCGATGGTCATGGCCAGAGTCGCCAGGATGACGAGGGGTGAGGCGAAAATTTCGCGCAGCGGCCGCTGTTCGGCGTAATTTTCAATGCTGCTGCTGTCCGCGGCCGCTTCTTCATCGGCCGTCAGGCGACCGATCTGCTTTGGATCGGGAAAGAGGAAAAAGGCGACGATCAGGGAGGCGATCAGCATGGCGGCCGCGGCGACGACGAAGGGGCCGGCGCTGCCTTCCAGCCCCAGACTGGCCATGATCCGGGTGCTTGGCGGCACGAGCAGCGGTCCGCCGATCGCGCCGATCGTCCCGGCGAAAATGATTGTGCCGATGACCTTGGCTCGCCGTTCAATCGGAAAGATTTCAGCCGCCACGAAGCGGCTCTGATCCCCGGAGGAGCGGGACATTCCGAACAAAAAAGCGCCGGCCAGGAAGCCGACATAGGAATTTTCCAGGATGGCCCAGATGGAAATAAGCGCGCCGAGCACGGAAAAGAAGTACCCCCCGGCCAGGGCGAGCCGGCGGCCGAACCGGTCCATCAGGGTTCCAAAGGGAAAGGCGAAGAGCGCCCGGCCGATGAGTGTCAGGGTGTTGGGGATGCCGGCGGAAGTCTCACTGCCGCTGAGGTTGGCGGCGATGATCGGTGACAGGGTGAAGGCCGCGATCGTACTGGCGGAGAAAAAACTTTGGGCCAGGAAAATAACGGCGGCCAGGCGCAGGCGGGTCCGATTGGACACGGGTGGGGTCTGTGTGGTCATCGGGGGGAACTTTAACTGAATGGGGCCGCGTTCGTCAAGATTTAACGCCGGCAGGCTGCGGCCCGGCCCGGATCCTAGATGGCCATCGCCTTTTCAAACTGCCGCTGGCCGATGCGGGTGGTGCCGATGCTGACGATGTAGAGAATGAGAAGTGGGGTCATCGTCAGGAGCATGGTGACCGGATCGATGGATGGGGTGATGGCGGCTGCCAGGACGGCGATGCCGACCACGGCGAAGCGCCACTGATCTGCCAGGGTGCGGGCGGAAATCAGGCCAAAGCGGCCGATAAAATAGGCGATGACCGGCATCTCAAAACTCACCCCGAGCCAGAAAAGCATCATTAGGATAAAGCCAATATATTCCTGCCCGGTCCAGTCGGTCTTAAAAATCGAGGGCATAAAGCCCGAGAGAAAGCCGACAGCCGCCGGCACCAGGATGAACCAGGCGAACAGGATGCCGAGCGAAAAGAGGATGAGCGTGCTGGGCACGAAGAGATAGACGTAGCGCTTTTCCGCTTTGGTCAGGCCGGGTGCGATAAAGAGCCACAGCTGGTAGATAATCACCGGCATGGCCAGGATCGCCCCGCAGGTGAAGGCCACCTTAAAATAAGTTTCGATCCCTTCGGTCGGCCGCAGGGTCTGCAGCTCACCACCGTACGGCTCGAGGAGAAACAGCAAAATATTTTCTGAAAAGAAGAAGCTGACGATTGTCATGAGCAGAAGCGCCCCGGCCGCCCAGGTCAGCCGAACCCGCAGCTCATTCAGATGTTCGAGAATGGAAAAGGTGGCTTCCGGGTTGAGTTGTTCTTCCAGGGTAGACATGGCCGTTATTCGGGATCATCCGGGACTTCAATGAGGCTGGGAATTTCGATCGGCTGCGGCTGCGGCTCCGGAGCAGCGCCGTTGACCGGAGGTTTAGCCGGCTCTGCGGCCGGTTCCTCGCCGAGATTCGGCGGCTGGATGGACTGGTTGACGATATCCTTGCTCTCTTCGACACTCTTTTTGGTTTCGGCTACAGCCGCGGCGGCCGTTTCATTGACCTGCTGGCGCAGGTTGCTGACTTCTTTCTGCAGGCTGCGCATTTCAGCGAGCATATCCTTCATCTCCCCGCCCTCGTCGATCGATTCGAGCTCCTGCTTGAGCTGCATGGCGAAGCCGCGCGAGATGTTCTGCAGGGTAGCCGTGGTCTTCCCCAGCCAGCGGGCGAACTGGGCGATGCGCTGCGGGCCCATGACGATCCCGGCCAGGATCAAAATGACCAGCAGCTCTGGAGTGCCAATGCCGAAAAAGCTATCCATTAGGTGATTGATCGAAAATTCTGGACGGGCAGTCCCGTCTTAAATTTCGTTGCCGCCTTTCTGAGCCTGGGTATCGTCTTCCATCCCATCTTTCAGGTTTTTGCGAAACGAATTAATGCCCTTGCCAAACTCTGAACCGAGCTTGCTGATCCGGCCAACGCCGAACACGAGCAGGACGACGACCAGAATGATGAGCCATTCCCAACCTTGAATCATGCGAATCTCCTTATAACCGGCCGCTTCGATACAGGAAAGAAGCGCTCTAACTTGAATTCAATCCTTTATTATATCAAATGGCGGCCGTTTTTGGGGATCCTTCCAGTAATTTGCTCACATTCAGCCGGACGCGCGCAGCCGTCGATTCCAGTTGACCGCGCCGATGAGAGCTTCCCGGCCGGCTGGCTGGATGATGGTCTCCGCCTGCTGCAGCCAGGCGGCGCCGGCCAGCTCCGGCAGCGAATCGGCTGGCAGGGCTCGAGCGTCAAACAGCACTGGCGATTGACTCTCCGCCAGCCGGTCGATCTGCTCGGCCGCCGGCCAGAGCCCCTGAGGGGTCGAAACCAGGACCATGTCGACCCCCTGGGGGAGCGGTGACCCGGCCGGGGGGGTGGTGGCGGCGATTCGGGCCTGCAGCCGGCGGAAGCGGATCCCGTGCCCGAGCTCTGCCAGGCGCCCGTCATCGGCCGGCCGCTCCCCGGTTTGGCGCAGAGGATCGAGATACGTGATCGGATACGGCGCGGCGGCGTGGGCAAGGTCGACCATCGCGCCCAGGATCCGTCCCAGGTCGCCGGCGAAAAGACGATCGAAAGCACCGCGAAGGTCCAGCAGGAGGGTTACCCGCGGGGTGGAGTCGGGGGTTTCGCCGGCGGTATCCGTGATCCAGCGGCTCAGCTCCCGGATGTAGCGCTGCAGCTTCCCGCCGTCAGCGCCAAAGGAGACGACCGGGTCGGCTGGACTCACGGCGGCCAGGAGGTGGCTGATTTCTTTCAGGAGCAGCCCTCCGGCGACATCACCCGGGGCAGCGGTCAATGGCAGCGGATGGATCGCTTTGTCTGCGTCTCCGCCGTCCAGGAGCGCCTGCCAGGCCTGGAAAGCCGCGGTTTCGACGGCGATTCGCAGCCGATTGAAACTTGTCGCCGGGTCCGGGCCGGCCGCCGTTTGAATGGGAGCCGGCTGAAGCCCACCGAGAAATTTTCGCCTGCCGGCCGATTCCGGTCTATCATCGATTCCAGATTGGCGGCTTTCCGCGGCATCTGGGGGGCTTAATGTCTGGAGAAGGCGGCCGAGGGCCGGCCAATCGGCGAACGACATTCCGGCCAGGGCGGCTTCCAGGATTTCGACGGCCTCTCCTTCGAATTCGGATGGGCCGGTCGGCGGCGGGCACGCTCCCCAAAAAATTCGGCCGCCGGCCAGCTCAAGGCCGACGGAGAGCCTTTCGGCCGGCTGGCCGCTGCGCTCGTGAACGGTGCGAACCGTTCGGATGCGTCGAATCTCAATGGGACGGGTCATCATGGAAGACAGTTCGGTATGGGTCAAACGAACGGGTCTGTTCCTGCTCGGTCTGGGTGGGCTGTTGGGATTGTGCGTGGGACTGCTGGCTGTTTCTTTCACCCTGGACCGGCAGGCGGCGCGCTATCCCGAGGCGCGGCAGATTTCCAGCCACAGCAACTTCCAGCCCCCCTTTCGCCTGCGCTGGGACGACACCTACGCCACCGATGACCCGATCAACCTGGTTTATCGCTGGTATTCAGTCAAATTCGACCTGGGGGCGGAATCGCATGCCAACGGCAATTGTTCCCTCATCGAAGATGTCAAAATCCGGTACGCTTTCACCCGCACAATTCACGTGGTCGTCTGCGAAACAGGCATTGAACGGCTGATTTTTGTCAACCGGGAAACTTCCTGGCGCTAAGAGAGGGCGCTCAGCCGGGCGCCCTCTCTGTGGAGTGATACGGATCAAACTTCGAGGCTGTCGTCCTTGTCGTCGGGGGGCTTTGTAAAGTCGATGTCTGCCGTAGCCTCGATTGCCTCCGCCCGGCGCACCCGATCGACGTAGGTCTTCGATTTTTCCACCGCCTCGGCCAGGGTGTTGACGGTCTGCCCCATGACGGCCAGCGCCTGGACTTTGTATTCCGAAATCATATCCATCGTCGCGTAGATATTGTCAAAGGCTTTCTGGAGCCGCTCCAGCTCGATCGTCGAGCTGGCCGCCTGCTCGTGGATCTCGGCCGACTGCTGGCGCAGCATGGCTGATGTCGACTCGATCAGGTTGCCGGTCGTGGTGTTGAGTGCGGTGATTTGATCGAGAACCAGCTTCTGGTTGGCCAGGGCCTGGGCGACGATGACGGCCGTGCGCAGGGCGGAAATAGTGGTGGTGCTGGCCCGGTCCACCCCTTTAATCAGCTCGAGATTGTTCTTGCGCACCAGGTCGAGCGCCAGGTAGCCCTGAATGCTGACCGCGAGCTGCGTCAGCAGGTCCTGAACCTTCTGCCGGACGTAAAAGAGCATTTCTTCTTTGACGATGCGGGCCTTCTCCGGTTCACCTGCTTCGAGCTGCTGGACGCGACTTTCCAGGGCGGCGTCGATGCGCCGGCCGAGATAGATGTACTGCTGCAGTTTGGCCATCAGCTGCCAGAGATTGATTTTTTCCTGCTCGATGGCCGTATTGTCCTTGCGCAGCTCATCCTGCCCGCGCTGCAGGGTATTGAGAATGGCATCCAGGTGCTTCTGGGAGGACTGGTATTTCAAGAAATAATCCCGGATTTTGTCCCCGAACGGGATGAAGCCAAACAGTTTTTTCGAGGAAAGCAGATCCCCCTGCCGGGAGGGGTCGAGGTCTTCCACAGTCTTCCGCAGATCGAGAAGGGCGCGGGAGACGGGTGATTTGTCGTCGAAGAGGCCGGCTTCCATGGCGGCCAGCGGCCGGTTCAGCATGCGATTGGAAACAGAGGCCGATTCCCGGATCTCATCGTTCCCCATCTTGTGGATCGAATTGATCTTGTCGGTAAAGGCTTCGGTATTGACCTCAATGGTCATAACGTCCTGGATAAATTTTTCGGCCTTGGCATCCAGGCTGCCGAGGGTATTGTCGTCCAGCTTGACCAGGCCTTCCGCCTTGGTGGTGGACACGTTTTCGACCGC
>JBFFZG010000304.1:0-5698 GCA_041568735.1 Promineifilaceae bacterium (SeqCode) | reverse complement strand
GCCTGTTTCCACCCCTGTTCCTTCGCTCGATCAATCAAAATCCCCAGATCCGGGTCTGTTGTTTTGTGTATACAGAAGAAAAGAATTCCAGGTCCCGGTATGCCGGCCTGGTTCGAATTCGCTATCATGCCTGCCAGAAGGGTTCAGCCTGGAATCCAGCCGGTGGATGGGAAATTGATGGCAGCAGGTGAAAAGGTCAAAACAAAGCTTCGATGGTCAGGTGGGGCGTGGCCTTATCTGGGCATCGCCCTGCTGGCGCATACCTCCTGGGGGATTTATCCGGTCCTGGCGCGCTACCTGCAGACGGTCAGCGGTCTGCCGTCGATGTCCCTCCTGACCCTGGCCAATATCGCCCCCCTGGTCATCATGACCGCCATTTACCGGCGTCAATTGAACCGGACCCTGCTCACTTCGCCGACGATCTGGCTGTTCGCCCTCATCGTGGTCGGCCGGGCGGTTACCAATGTGCTGGCCGCCCGCTACACGCTGTCGATCTACGCCCAGCTGATTACCCAGTCAACTCCCTTTCTGGTGATCCTGCTGGGGGCGACCCTTTTTAAAGAGCCGATTCCCCGCTATACCGGGACGGCCATTTTCCTTGGACTGGCCGGCGCACTGCTAATGCTCAGCGGCAATTTTGGGCAGGATGCCGCCGCCGGCCGCTCGGATTGGCTGGGCATCCTTCTGGCGCTGGCCAGCAGCGGATTCCTGGCCTTTTATATGCTGGTCGTGCGGCGTACGGCCGGCAACCGGGCGATCAGCTCCGAAGGAATCATTCTCGTGCAGCTCCTGGCGGTCGTCCTGGTCAGCGGGTTGGCGAGCGGGCTCTACGGCGAGGATTGGTCTCGCTATGGATCACTTGGACCGGGCGATTGGCTGGTTTTCTGGTTTTTCAGCCTGGGGGTGTTTTTACTGGCCAACTGGGGACAGATCACCGCCCTGCGCCGGCTCGGAGCGCCGATTGTGAGCAGTATGATGGCCTGGCGGCTGGTCAGCGCTCTGATATTGGGGGGCTGGCTGCTCGGCGAACGGCTCGAGAGCGGGTGGCAGGGGGTCGGAGCCCTCATTGTTCTCGTGACCATTACGTGGTATCTTTCCCGCCAGGCTGCAGTGGTTCGTCTCGAGGAGTTAGAGCCGTAATTTGCGGATCATGGAGCACCCGAACGGCCCGCCAGGGAGCCGATAAGATCTCGATCAAGGAGAAGTTTTCAATGAAGGGCACTGGTTACCTGGTTTTCATCGCCTCTATCCTGCTGCTTTTGGCCGCCTGCCAGCCGGCCGTTCTTTCGGGCCCAGGCGCCGGGCCTGAACAGAGCGCAACCCCGACGCCGGCGGCAACTCCGGCCCCGGCAGAAGAGGAAGAGGAGCCCGAAATTGAGTTTCTCAACGAGGAAGAGGGCGGGCTGATCAGCATCACCGGGGTGGTGACCTATACCAATCCTTTCTTCACGGCCGGTGTCGCTCAGCCGCTCATTCTGCTCGAAGATCAGGCTGGGTTTGTCGACCGCGATACCGGCTACATTTTTCCGCTGGCCTCCCAGGTGCTGGGGCAAATTACCTCGAACTTTTTTGAATCCCCGTTCAGCTACAGTATGGTCCTCCCGATCGAACCGAAGGGCGGGCAGCGGGATGTCGATCTCGATGATGAGGAAGAGGACGGCGTCCAGGTCTTTGCCGTGGCCTATTGGAACAACACCTTTGGGGGTCCATTCCTCGAAGAGCGCGACCTGGCCGGCGGCGGCTGGTCGACCGCCTACGCCTCGACCCGAATCAGTGAAGAACTGGAAACGGACCGGGAAATCATCGGCGGCCGGCTGATTGTCTATGCGCCGGATGACGCGCAGAGCTTCCCGGCCGCGTTTGGGCCGGACGGCCTGCTGTTCACCGATGATGATACGCCGATGGTCGATCTGCCCCAGGGCTATACGGTCGTTAATCTCGATACCGACCCCTTTACCTTTGATCGGGCCCGGCGCCAGGTGATCGATCTGATCGAGCCCGCAGGCGCCGCCCTCGTGGACTTTTCCGAGGAGAGCTACAGCGATGCCTTCGATCTGATGGTGGCCGATTTCAAGGAGAAATACGCCTTCACCGATATCAAGGAAATCGATTGGGATGCCCTGGCCGAGGAGTACCGGCCGGCAATCGAAGCGGCTGAGGACGACGACGACCCGCTGGCCTTCCGGCGAGCGCTCCGGGATTTCCTCTGGAATATTCCCGACGGCCACGTCGGACCGCCGGTTGTCATCGAGGATTTCCGCGCGGCTGTAGCCGGGGGCATTGGCATCGGCATCCGGGATATCGACGACGGCCGGGTCATCGTCAACTTCATCGTCGATAACGGCCCGGCGGCCGAAGCCGGGATCACCCTCGGGACCGAAATCGTAGCCATCAACGAGACGCCGATTTCGGAATGGGTCGACCAGACAGTGGCTTACTCCGCGCCGTTCAGCACCGCCCATACGGCCCGGCTGCAGAAGCTCCGCTATGCCACCCGTTTCCCGGCCGGCAGCGAGGTCGAGGTCACTTTTGTCAATGACGATGGGGAAGAGGAGACGGTGACGCTCGATACGATTCAAGAGTTTAACAGCTTCAACCAATCGTCATTTTTCACCGGCCGGACCGGCTTTGAACTGCCGGTGCAGTGGGAGCTGCTGGACAGCGGCTATGTCTATGCGGAAATCACCGGTTTTCTCGACAATCAACTGCTCACTGTGCAGCTCTGGGAGCGGCTCATGCAGAACCTCAACGAAAACGAGGTGCCCGGCCTGATCCTGGATATGCGGCAGAACAGCGGTGGGTTTGGCTTCCTGGCCGATCAAATGGCCGCCTACTTTTTCGACGAACCCCTGGTGACCGGTAATGCCGAGCGCTATGATGAAAAAGAGGACACCTTCATCATCCGCGAAGAAGATGCCCGCCGCTTTATTCTGCCGGAACCGGAGCTGCGCTACGACGGCGAGGTGGTCGTCCTCGTTGGCCCGGCCTGCGCCAGCGCCTGCGAATTTTTCACCTATGATCTGACCCTGAACGGCAGGGCCACGGTCGTCGGCCAGTATCCTACGGCCGGGCTCGGCGGTTCGGTCAGTGAGCTGCGCATGCCGGCCGGGGAGCAGATCCGCTACACTACCGGCCGGGCGGTTGACGCCGATGGCAGCATTCACATCGAAGGGATCGGCGTCGTGCCGTCGGTGCGGGTGCCCGTAACCCCCGAGACCCTCCTGACTGATGACGATGTCGTGCTGCAGGCCGGGATCGAAACGCTCGACCGCAAGCTGAGCTTTGAGCCGGAGATCGTCGGCGAGCTGGTGCTCGGGGAGTCGATTACCGGCACGCTGGAAATTGGCGCCACCCTGTTTTACACCCTGACGGTTGAAGAAGGGGATGTCATAAATATCTATCTTGAAGCGGCGGACGAGGACGAATACGACCCCTACCTCCGCCTTTACGCCGAGGACGGCACGCTGCTTCTCGAGAATGACGATTTGAATACGAAGCGGCTGAATGCCGGGTTTGAAGAGCTGGAAATTCCCTTCGACCTGGTCCTCTATCTCGAGGTGAGCGCGTTTGACGGCGAGTCGGGGGGCGACTTTACTCTGCGCGCCGTTCGTTTCGAACCACCGGAATAGCGCCGGCCCGGAGCGAGCGGCGGCCGGCAAATCAGGAGGCTGGCATAATGAACCCCGTGGATATCGCGTTTTACGGTCACCAATTCCTGCAGCAGCAAGTCGAAGACCTGCCGCCGGCCGGTTGGGTCGCCCCGGATGCCTGTGGCACCTGGTCCGTCAAAGATATCCTGGCCCACCTGCGCTCCTACGAGCAGGTCCTGGCTGAAATTCTGTCTCAAATGACCGATCCAACGGCCCCAACTCCCCGATTGGATCGGATGCGGGCCGATGGCGAGGCGTTCAATCGGGAGGCGATCGCGGCTCTCGCAGGCCACTCGCCGGACGAAGTCTGGACGGCCTACGAGTCGGCCTTTCAAATCGCCCAGGAAAAATTGGCCCGAATATCCGCTGAGACCTGGCATGCCCGGGGAATTCTCGCCTGGTATGGTCCCACGTACGATCTGGAGGATTTTCTGGTCTACACCTTTTACGGCCACAAGCGCGAACACGGGGCGCAGATTGCCGTCGTGAAGGATCATTATCGCAGAGGTATGACCGGCCAGGCGCGGAACGGGAATTAGAAATCGATTGAAACCGGCCGTCTCCCGGTCGATTATGTAAACCTCTGATTGCGAAATCCATCCAAATCGCATATAATTAAATGTTGGTCACGCCTGTCGTGACCTCTTTTTATGCCTGAAATCCGATCAGCTGCCGGCGCTTCCTGACAGGCTGCCAGGCCGCCGCACCGATTCAATGACTGAAACGACCCTTCCCGAAAAAATCCAGAAAGAAATCGAATCCCGGCGGACTTTCGCCATCATCTCCCATCCGGATGCCGGCAAGACGACCCTGACCGAAAAGCTGCTCCTCTACGGAAACGCGATTCACCTGGCCGGCAGCGTCCGCGCGCGAAAAAACGTCCGGTCGGCCACCTCCGACTGGATGGCGATGGAGCGAGAGCGCGGGATTTCGATCACCTCGACGGTTCTCCAGTTTCCCTATAAGGGCCATGTGATTAATCTCCTCGATACACCGGGCCACCAGGATTTTTCCGAGGATACCTACCGCACCCTGATGGCGGCCGACTGCGCCGTTATGGTCCTGGATGCGGCCAAGGGGGTCGAGGCGCAAACGCGCAAGCTGTTCGATGTCTGCCGCCAGCGGGGGATTCCAGTTTTTACTTTTATCAATAAAATGGACCGGCCCTCCCGTGATCCGCTGGAGCTGCTGGACGAGGTCGAAACGGTGCTGGGGATGACCCCGGTGCCGATGAACTGGCCGATCGGGGATGGCGATTCGTTCATGGGGGTGTTTGACCGGCGCAGCGAAGCGGTTTACCTCTACGATCGCACGGTTCACAACCAGACGATTTCACCGGAATCGATCACCACGCTGGAGGATCCCCGCATTGCCACCGGCCTGAGTGCCGTCCAGCAGGAGGATCTGCACGTCAATATCGCCCTGCTGGACGAGCTGGCAGCTTTCGATTATGAGGCGTTCCTGCGCGGGGAGCAGACCATTGTCTATTTCGGTTCGGCGCTGACAAACTTCGGGGTGCAGCTCTTCCTCGATGATTTTATCCGGTATGCGCCGCCGCCGGCCGGCTATGTGAGCGACAGCGGCCGGATCGATCCACTGGCCGAGGAATTCACCGGTTTCGTCTTTAAAATCCAGGCCAATATGAATCCCAGGCACCGCGACAGCGTGGCATTTGTGCGCATCGTCAGCGGAAAATTCGAGCGAAACATGCAGGTGCACCACCCGCGCACCGGGAAAACCCTGCGCATTTCACAGCCTTACGCCTTTTTCGCCGAGGAGCGTTCGATCGTCGATGATGCCTATGCCGGGGACATCATCGGCCTCCCCGCCAACAAAAACTTCGGCATCGGCGATACGCTGAGCGCCAACGGCCCCATCACTTTTTCCCACATCCCCCGCTTTGCCCCCGAGCATTTTGCCCGGCTGGTGAACGAGGATATTTCCAAGCAGAAGCAGTTTCAGAAAGGCCTTGACCAGCTGGAAACCGAAGGGGCGATGCAGGTCTTCTACGAAGCCGATTCCTACCGGCGGGACCCGATCCTGGCCGT
>JBFFZG010000303.1:0-5761 GCA_041568735.1 Promineifilaceae bacterium (SeqCode) | reverse complement strand
GTCGACACCTGGGTCACCCAGGATTGGAGCGGCTACGTCGGCATCAGCTTCTGGCTCTACGGCAACAACACCGGCAGCACCCTTTTCCTCGATCTGCTCGACAACCGCGCCCCCGGCACCACCGGCGACACGGCCGAGCGCTACTCGATCGACATCATCGACAACTTCTCCGGCTGGCAGTTTATCGAGATCCCCTTCGCCAGCCTCAACCGCAAGGAGATCGGCAACGGGGCCCCCAATGACGGGCTCAACCTGACCGAGGTCCACGGCTGGGCCTTCGGCGTCTTCAGCGCCGGCTCGGCCTTTACCAACTACCTGGACGACGTCAGCCTCTACGGCCAGGCCGATCTGCCGGAGCTGGCCGTCAGCTTCTCCGCCAACAACACGGATATCGCCGAAGGGGCCACGGGGCAGATCAAGGTCAAGCTGAACCGCTCCCTGGGCGATGACGACCCGGCCCAGGTGTCGGTCGACTACGCCGTGGAACCGGGGACGGCCGTTCCCGACCGGGACTACGTGCCGCCGGCCGCCGGCACGCTCACCTTTGTCAAAGGAGGCGCGTCCGAGCTTTCCTTCCCGCTGACCACCCTGGACGACACCAAGTACGAAGGGAATGAGCGGGTGATTCTCCGGCTGTCCAACCCGGTCGACGCCGCGCCCGGCTTCATCATGCAGGCGGCGGCCACCATCAAAGACAACGACCGCTACGACTCGCTGCTGAAAGACGACTTCGAGGGCTACCCCTACCTGTGGGAGGCCTCCCGCGGAGTCACCCTGACCAATCCGGAGATCGCCGCGGGCGATCCCCTGGCGCTGCCGGGGCAGGGGGCTTACGAGCGGGTCCTGAACACCGCGCTGCCGCTGGGCGTCGATATGCGCATCGCCGGCCGTCTCTGCAATCAGGGGAACGGTGTGATTCCCGTCATTCTCTACGGCTCGGCCGATTTTGACGTGCGGCTGGTCGACCTGGCCACCGTGCGGCTGGGGCAGGCGTCCGAAACCCACCGGGATAAAAGCGGCCGGCCGGTCCGCCATGCCGAAGATGTCAACGGCGACAGCTACCTCGACCTGGTCTTCCACTTCCGCTTCAGCGAGACGGGGCTGCCCTGCGACGCGGCCAACGCCCCGTTCTACGGCCGGCTGACCAGCGGCCGTCCCTTCACCGCCAGCGGCACCAGCCTGCGCTTCGGCCGCGATTTCGCCATCGGGGAAGATTGGAGCCGCTCCGAAGGGCTGTCCTTCCTCTTCTACGGCCAGGGCAGCGGTGAGACGATCACCCTGGAGGTGCTCGACAACCGCGCCGCCGATCCCGGCCCGGCCGGCTGGTCGATGGCCTGGAGCGACGAGTTCAACGACCCGGCCGGCACCCCGCCCAATCCGGCCAACTGGGGCTATGAAATCGGGGACGGCACGATCAACGGCATCCCCGGCTGGGGCAACGCCGAGCGGCAGACCTACACCGACAGCCCGGACAACGCCGCCACCGACGGCCAGGGGAACCTGGTCATCACGGCCCGCGAAGCCGACGGCTCTCAGACCTGCTACTACGGCCCCTGCGAGTACACGTCGGCGCGGCTGCTCTCCAAGAACCGGGCGGAGTTCGCCTACGGCCGCATCGAATCCCGCATCCTGGTGCCGCCGGGTGAAGCCGGCCTCTGGCCCGCCTTCTGGAGCCTGGGGACCGACATCGACCGGGTCGACTGGCCGCAAACCGGCGAAATCGACATCATGGAGTACGTCAGCCGGCTGCCCAACGAGATCTTCGGCACCATTCACGGCCCCGGCTACTCGGGTGGGTCGTCGTACGGCAATACCTATCCCTTCCCGGGCGGCGTCGCCGGCCAGTATCACACCTTTGCCATCGATTGGCAGCCCGACCGGATTGAGTGGTACGTCGACGGCATTCTCTACCACACGGCCACGCCGGCCGACGTCGCCCCGAACGAGTGGGTCTTCAACGACCCGGTCTTCCTGCTGCTCAACCTGGCCATCGGCGGCAACTTCGGCGGGGCCGTCAGCGACGACCTGACCTTCCCGCAGGCGATGACCATCGACTACGTCCGAGTCTACCAGGCGCCGGACACGGCCGAGCGGTTTGAGGCGACTTTTGTCGACGACTTCACCGGCTGGCAGGAAGTGGTCATTCCGTTCGATGCGCTCACCCGGAGCGCGGCCCAGCCGGCCGGGGCGCCCGACGACGGGCTGACCCTCACGGATGTCTGGGGCTACGGCTTTAAGCTGCCCGCGGGTAAGACCCTGGCCAGCCTGAAGCTCGATCAGGTCCGCCTGACCGCGCCGACTGAAGTGACCGTGACCAGCGCCGCCAACAGCGGACCCGGCTCCCTGCGCGACGCGATCGGCCTGGTCGCTGACGGCGGCACCGTGGTCTTTGACCCGGCCCTGGCCGGCAGCACGATCGGCCTGACCTCCGGTCCGCTGATTCTGAACCGGGCGGTCACCATCGACGGCTCCGGCGCCCCCGGCCTGACCGTCAGCGGCGGCGGCGTGGATCGGGTCCTCATCGTCGAGCCAACGGGCGCGGCCACCATCCGCCACCTGACCATCGCCGACGGCTTCGGCTGGCAGCTGGCCGGCGGCATCCTGAACAACGGCGACCTGACGCTGGAATACGCCACGGTGACGAACAACACGATGGACACCGACGCCGGCGACTTCTGGCAGGGCGGCGGCGGCATCTACAGCGGGGACGGCGCGTCGCTGACCCTGGTCGACAGCACGGTAGCCGGCAACAATGCCCGCTGGTCGGGCGGCGGCGTCTACAGCTTCTTCAACACGACCACGACGATCGTGCGCAGCACGATCAGCGGCAACCTGTCCGGCGACGTCGGCGGGGGGCTGCGACTGCTGGGCAATGCCGAGATCGTCAACAGCACGATCAGCGGCAACACGGCCACCGGCTGGTACGGCGGTGCCCTGTTCGCGACCGATGGGGTGGTCAACCTGGTCAACACCACGGTGGCCGATAACACCTCACCGGTCTGGGCCCCCGCCGATGTGTTCGTAGGGACGTTCGGTCCGAGCAGCGCCACGCTGACCCTGACCAACAGCATCGTCTCGAGTGCTCAGAGCAACTGCTTCCTGGCCCCCTTTGGCCCGGGCCCGGTGGCGCTGGTGGCCAACCACAACAACGTGCTGACCGACGCCACCTGCTTCGCCGGCCCGAATGACCAGGTCGTGGGCAGTGCCGGGCTGGGAGCGCTGGCCGACAACGGCGGGCCGACCCGGACCCACGCGCTGCTGGCCGGCAGTCCGGCCATCGGGGCGGCCGATCCGGCCGTCTGTCCGGCGACCGACCAGCGGGGCGTCCCGCGGGATGCCGCCTGTGATGTGGGGGCGTTCGAAGCCGTCCCGTAAGCCGCCGGCGGGTTCTCTCGACGGGAGCCCGCGGCGGAGCTGACTCGTGTGAAGGCTTTGGCCGGAACCCCTTCCGGCTGAAGCCTTCACACTAAAACCTTCCAATGAATGAACGTCAATTTTAGGAGCGCGATCCGGTGACCCAGCGAGAAAAGGTCGTTTATCTCGGCCAGCAGCCCCTTCAGCCGCGGCAGCAGGAGCCGGCCGGCAGTTTTGTGGAGCTGGCCGGCGAAACTTACTACCGCATCGCCCACAGCGACCAGATGCCTCCCTTTTTCATGAGCCTGGTCAGCAGCGCCGACCACTGGCTGTTCCTGGCCAGCAATGGGGGGGTGACGGCGGGGCGGCGTCAGGCCGATTGGGCCCTGTTCCCCTATGAAACTGAAGATAAGATCATCGCCCATACTGAAGAGACGGGCGGGAAGACGGTGATCCGGGCCAGCCGGAACGGCCGCGTGCAGCTCTGGGAGCCTTTTTCCGAGCGGTATGCGGGGGTCTACCGGATTGAACGCCACCTCTACAAACATATTGCCGGCAGCCAGCTCATCTTCGAAGAAATCAACCGGGACCTGCAGCTGACCCTGCGCGTCACCTGGCGCACCGGCGAGCGTTTTGGTTTTATCAAGAGCGGCTGGCTGCGGAACGACGGGCCGGATCCGTGCGCCATTGACCTGCTCGACGGCCTGCAGAACTTGCTGCCCTATGGGGCCACAGCCGCCCTGCAGTCGACGATGAGCAGTCTCCTCCACGCCTACAAGCGGAATGAGCTGGAGCCGCGGACCGGCGTGGGTATCTTTGCCCTCAGCGCCACGCTGAGCGACCGGGCTGAACCGAGCGAGTCGCTGCAGGCGACGGTCGCCTGGCAGGTGGGGCTGGAAAACCCGGTTCACCTCCTGAGCACGGCCCAGCTCGAGCGGTTTCGCCGGGGATTGTCCCTCACCCCGGAAAGCGATCTCTGCGGCCGGCCGGGGGCCTACCTGGCCGCCGCCACCTTTGATCTGCCGCCGGGCGAGAGCAAAGAATGGCACATCGTTGCCGACGTCAACCAGGACCGGGCCGCGATCGTCCGGCTGACCGGCCTGCTGGGGCAGGAGCGGGCGGCCATCGTGCGCGCGCTCGAGGCCGATATCGAGCAGAACACGGCCAACCTGGTTGGCTTCGTGGCGGCCGCCGACGGGCTGCAGCTGTCGGCCACTAAAACGACAGCGGCCCACCATTTCGCCAATGTCCTCTTTAACATCATGCGCGGCGACATCTTTGCCGATGGCTACACCGTCAGCCGCGACGATCTGCAGGCCTTCCTGCAGACGCGCAACCGGCCGGTCGCCCGGGCCCACGCCGGCTGGCTGGCCGGCCTGCCCGAGGAGCTGCCGATCGACCAGCTCTACGATCGGGCGGCCGCCGGCGGCGACGCCGATCTCATCCGCCTCTGCTACGAATATCTCCCCCTCATCTTCAGCCGCCGGCACGGCGATCCCAGCCGTCCCTGGAATCATTTTTCGATCAATCTCAAGAAGCCGGACGGCTCCCCCCACATCGACTACCAGGGGAACTGGCGCGATATCTTTCAGAACTGGGAGCCGCTGCTCCTCTCGTTTCCGGGTTATATCGAGGGGGTCATCGCCAAGTTTCTCAATGCCACGACGGCCGACGGCTACAACCCCTACCGGGTGACCCGGGCCGGCATCGAGTGGGAGATACCGGAGCCGGACAATCCCTGGTCGAATATCGGCTACTGGAGCGATCACCAGATCATCTACCTGCAGAAGCTGCTGGAAATTGCCGAGCAGGTGCATCCCGGCTCGCTGGCCCGCCTGTGGGGACAGCCGATTTTCGCCACGGCCGACGTCCCCTACCGGCTGCGCCCGTATGCGGAGATGCTGGCCGACTGGTCCCACACGATTGATTTTGACTGGGAGCGGGAGCAAGCCATCGAGGCGGCGGTGGACCAGATCGGCAGCGACGGCCGGCTGCACCGGGATCCGTCCGGGCAGGTTCGGCATGCCACGATGATCGAAAAAATCCTGGTGCTGCTCCTGGCCAAAATGGCCAATTTCGTTCCGGAAGGGGGCATCTGGATGAACACCCAGCGCCCGGAATGGAACGACGCCAACAATGCGCTGGTGGGTAAGGGGCTTTCGGTCGTGACCACGGCCTATCTGCGCCGCTTCGTCGCCTTTTGGCGAGAGCAGCTGGCCGGGGCGGCGTCTGGCCAGATCGAGGTCAATGGGGCCCTGGCCGAGCTTCTGGCCGCCGTCCACGCCGTCTTCCGGCGGTTTGAGCCGTCGCTGGCCACCGGGTTCGGCGATCGGGAGCGGCGGGCGATGATGGACGCCCTGGGCCAGGCCATCACCGCCTACCGGGGGGCGATCTACCGGGACGGCCT
>JBFFZG010000302.1:0-5788 GCA_041568735.1 Promineifilaceae bacterium (SeqCode) | reverse complement strand
GGCGCGCCCCAGTAGCGCTGCCGGCTGATCAGCCAGTCGCGCAGCCGATAACTGACCCCCTCCTTACCGGCGCCGTTCGCCTCCAGCCAGTTGATGGTGGCGTCGATCGACGGGTTTTTGCGCCCCTTCTCCAGGCTGGTCGGCACGCCGTCAATCGGGCCGCTGTTGACCATGACTCCCGGCCCGACATAGGACTCGGTCATCGTGTCGGCCGACAGAGGCTCCGCTCCTTCCGGGTGGATCACCGGCACGATCTCCAGCCCAAACTTGCGGGCGAATTCGAAATCCCGCTGATCGTGCGCCGGAACAGCCATGATCGCCCCCGTGCCATACCCCATCAGGACGTAATCGGCGATCCAGATCGGGATCCGGGCGCCGTTAACCGGATTGATAGCGTACCCGCCGCTGAAAACCCCGGTCTTTTCCCGGTCGGCCGACTCGCGGTCGATCTCGGTCAGCCGCGAGACGGCCTCCTGGTAAGCGCTGACGGTCGCCCGCTGCTCGGGCGAGGTAATCTTCTCGACCAGCGGATGCTCCGGCGCCATCACCATGAAGGTCGCCCCCCACAGCGTGTCCGGCCGGGTGGTGAAAATCGGCATTTCGTCGCCGGTTTCGGTTTTAAAGACGACGGTCGCCCCTTCCGAACGGCCGATCCAGTTGGTCTGCATCGTCTTGACCCGCTCAGGCCACTCAATCGTGCTGAAATCCAGCAGCTCTTCGGCATAGTCGGTGATGCGAAAATACCACTGCTCCAGCTCTTTTTTGATGACCGGCGTGCCGCAGCGCTCGCAGTGGCGATCTTCTCCCCAGACCTGCTCCCGGGCCAGGGTCGTGTTGCAGGAGGGACAGAAGTCGACGGGAGCCAGGGTCCGGTAGGCCAGCCCCAGGTCGTACAGCCGCCGGAATAACCACTGGGTCCAGCGGTAGTATTCCGGATCGGAGCTGACCGCCTCCCGCCGCCAGTCGAACATCGCCCCCATCGAGCGCATCTGGACCCGCATCTTCTCGATGTTTTCGTAAGTCCATTTCTTGGGATCCATGTTGTTCTTGATGGCCGCGTTTTCAGCCGGCAGGCCGAAGGCGTCGAATCCCATCGGGAACAGGACGTTGTACCCCTTCATGCGCATGTAGCGGGCTCGCGCGTCGCTCGGCGTCATGGCATACCAGTGGCCGATATGCAGATCGCCGCTCGGGTACGGCAGCATCGTCAGGGCGTAGTGCTTCGGCCGGCTCCAGTCGACCTCCTGCCGGTACAGCCCGGTTTCCTCCCAGCGCTGCTGCCATTTGGCTTCGATTTCCTTGTGGTTGTAATCACTCATGACCATTTTCCCCAACGGATCGCCCGGCTCTCCTGGCCTCCGGCAACCCGATCACTTTCAACTTTTCACTTTCCACTTTCAACTCGTTTCTTCCCGTAAAAACGCCACCGCCTTCGGGGTGAAATCATCCGCATTTTTCGGCGCCGCGCTGTGGCCGCCGGTGACATACCGCTGGAAGATGCAGTTCGGGATCACCTTGACCATGGCCTCGCCATAGCTGATCGGGATCACCGGGTCGTCCTCGGCCCAGGCCAGCAGCACGGGCTGGATAAGTCGCTCGAGCTCGGCCGGCATTCCACGGTAGGCCGGCGCCGTCAGCAGGAGCTTCTGCACCCGCTGCGGGTAGGTCAGCGCGAAGTCGAGGGCGATGCCGCCGCCCCAGCTCTTGCCCATGATGGCGTAGGTATCTTCGCCCAGGGCATCCAGCAGGGCGACAACCGCCGACTTGCCGGGGATCTTCTCCCAGGCCGGACTGCGCCCCCAGCCGGGCATGTCGATCGACAGCACGTGAAATCCGGCCGCCGCCAGCGGCTCGATCAGCGGTTCCCAGGTTTGCCAGCCGTTGCGCCGGCTCCAGCCATGGAGTCCCAACACCAGGGGCTGCCCCGGTTCGCCGGCCGTCCGGCCGTAAATGTCTCCGCGGTCGGTTTGTATCGTTATCTCTTTCATCTCGTGCCTTCCGCACATAATACCAGCTGGCCGCGCTGACCGCGGCTGACAACAAATTCGGTCGGAACCTGAACGATCGTCCCGTTGTAGTTAAAGCGAACCGTCTCATCCATCGGCCCGAAGTCGAGCCGGTCGGTATTGACCAGGGGCAGCGGCCGGGGCAGCAGCAGAACGATCGTCGACTGCCGGCCTTGTTCGACGGCGATCAGCCGGTAGATACCGCGCCCGGAGAGGAGCGGGAAATCAAGCGACTGCCCCCGGGGCAGTTCGCGCGGCAGGTCGAGCAGATTGCGGCCGATGTCCGGCACCGGGATGGGCAGGGTGCGATCGCATTGATTGACAATCGTCATCCGCGGCAGCCCCTGCCACCAGACGGCCGTCGCCCCGCCGCCGATCAGCAGGAGAACCAGCACGCCGCCGAGGAGCCACAGGAGGATTTTTCCCAGAAGCCCCAGGCCGGCCCCTTTGATCACGACATCAGCCGTGCCGGCCGCCGCCTGGAAGAGCGAGCGCCAGCCGTCCCGGGCCGGCCGGGGCAGGCTGGCAAAAAAGCTGACTGAAATAATCTCGTATTCCGCCAGCTGATAGGGCAGCTCGAGCGCCGCCAGCCGGGCGGCCGCCTCGGGCGGCAGGCCCAGCAGCACCTTGACGCTGCCGGCGGCCGTGGCGATCACCATTACATCTCCGGCGGAAATACCGAGCAGCTCGGCCAGCTTCTGCTGCAGGTCCGGCTTACCCTTGATCTGGTCGTTCGACAGGATGATCTGAACTTTTTGAATCCCATCTTTTTCCGGAAAGCGGGCCAGCAGCAGGGACAGCCGGTTGTCCGGCCGGACCTGAATGATCCCCTGGATCAGGCTGTGCAGCCGGTCCTTCCGCTCGAAATAAGCGATGAGCTCCCGGGAAAGATCCGGCTTCGTCCCGTGCGGAAACATCTCATAGTCGACGCCCAGATCAAAAGCCAGCGTCTTGAGCTCGCTTAAATTGAACTTTTCCGCCAGATACTGGCGCAGGAAGGTGCGATCATCGCTGCTGAAATCGTTCAAAACTCTCTCCTGGAAAACAAAAAGTCCCCGTTCGTTCAGAGACGAAGGGGACTCCGCGGTACCACTCTGATTGACGCTGTCGAAGTCCGAAAACTTACGTTGTGGACCTGAAGGGACTCGAACCCTTGACCTCTACAATGCCATTGTAGCGCTCTCCCAGCTGAGCTACAGGCCCAAAATCAAAAACAATTATCAATGAACGCCTGTGAAAAGGCAAATATTGTCCATCGACAGCTGTCCTCTCAAACGCGTAACGGGCGCCACCCGGCGGGGGCTAGGAGCCGGCTTTCGGCGTGTCGGTATTTGGTGCTCTCTTCAGCGACCACCACCGGACACGATTACCTGCTGACGGACTCTTCACCGCCGCGGCTCACAGGCGAGTTCGATTCGTTGCATGCGGCGCTTGCAGCCGGTGGCGCCGCTCTCTGGCGGAGCGTTGAATCTACTACTCCTGGTCAAAGCCATTGCTGTATTTAGTTTTTTAAAGTGGACCTGAGGGGACTCGAACCCCTGACCTCTACAGTGCGATTGTAGCGCTCTCCCAACTGAGCTACAGGCCCGCAGGCCAAGTTTTAATTATTGACGATCGGGGGTTAAAAAGCAAGTTTGACCCGGAAATGCGCCCCTGATTTTACGATCCCTATAATGGTATGGCCTTCTATCAATTCCGCATAAGAAAGTGAGGGGAGGATCAATCGGAACGGGTTCTTCCTGGAGCCAGTGCACCTGGCCTGACCTTATCGGTTAACCAGGGGCAGATAAACCAGGTGAAATTCGCCGGTGCACCAGACGGGGCCGGTGACATTGCAGGCAAATACCGTCACATCCCACACCCCCCCGATTTCGGCCGGAGGCGCCTCCCAGCTGCGGCTCAATCGGACAAATACGCCGGAATCCGTTGCCGCAGTGCTTGTCCAGGTGCTGCAGTTCCCGATTCCCGCTGTGGAGCTGGTTGAATTATCCGTGCCTGTACGCACCCGGCCGTACCAGCCCGACGGCGGCCCCTGCCCGCTGTCCGCCTTGGTGTGCGCCGCCGGATGATTGAAATCATAGGTCAGCGCCGATGGGTCGATAATCTCCCAAAATGAGGCCATGTGATAGCCAGTGGCACAGGCCGCCAACGCCTGGGAGGAGGGGTAGCTCGCATTGGTCAGATAAAAATGCCGGCCGCCGCGGGTGACACGGGTCATGGCGGCCTGCTCCGCGGCCGATCCGTCGATCGCGGCCGTCGATGCCGAAAAACTCGATGACAGGAGCATCACCAGCAGCAGGCAAACCTGCCTCCAGCCAGCGCGGAATGGGACGTTCAGGCGGATCATGGCCTCAATCTCGCACGCACCAGACGGGGCCGGTGACACTGCAGGTAAATACCGTGATATCCCAGATTCCCCCAATTTCGGCCGGGGGCGCCTCCCAGCTGCGGCTCAGACGGGCAAATACCCCGTAATCGCTGACTGCCACACTCGTCCAGGTGCTGCAGTTCCCGATTCCCGCCGTAGCGCTGGTTGAACTGTCCGTCCCCGTGCGCACCCGGCCGTACCAGCCTGACGGCGGTCCCTGGCCGCTGTCCACCTTGGTGTACGCCGCGGGATGGTTGAAGTTGTAGCTGAGATTGGTCGGGTCGATGATTTCCCACAGGGAAGCCATGTGGTAGCCGCTGCCACAGGCAGTCAGCGCCTGATTCGATAAGTAACTGGTGTTTGTCAGGTAGAATTCCCCCCGGCTGCCCGGCGCTGCCAACACATCAGCGATGGCCTGAGAAGCAGCCGGTTCTTTTCCCAACGATTCGATCGGAATCAGTTCGCTGTTCGCCGTCCAGACAAATCCCTCCGGGGGCTCGGGAAAACTGATCGGGGCTGCCGGAACCGAATTTGCACGGCTTTCCGGGAAATCGGTGTTGACATCCGGCGCGGGTTTGGCCTGCGCGCCTGATCGTGAAAAGAGAAGGACGACCAGCAGGGCGGCTATGCCGATGGCGGCCAGGACGCGGCCGTTCAGGTGAATCGATAAGACGACATCCTCCTGGGATTTCATCTTGCCTCCTATTCAGGACCAAATCCGTCTTCACGATTAGCTGCGGAAATAACTTGGGTTCCGCCTTGTTCAAAGCGGTCCCAGACATCGATTCCCCCTGCTAAGGTGATATGATAATTTAAATCGGAAGCTGTTGTAAAGATGGCAAAATATGGGGAGCCGGCCTGCCGCATACCGCGGGTCACCGAGCCGAATAAAGGACCGCCTTCATTAGATCGGATACAGGGACCTGAAACCCAAACCTGTCGTCGATTGGCAACTCAAAATAAGCCGCCGGCCGGAATTATCGGTGGTTCGCTCGGAACTCTGCTAAAATAAGGACTCTGACCGGATGAATGAGGAAGCAGCTGAATGATTATTCTCGGCGTCAACGATCGGGCGAAAACGGTGGGTGAAGGGACGTTTTTCTGCCCGCACTGCCAGCATTCCCATTCCTACGCGCGGAAAAAGGCGAAGCTCTATTTTTCGCTCTTTTTCGTCCCGCTCATCCCCTTGAAGGATCTGGGAGAATATGTCGAATGCCGCCACTGCTGGAACCGCTTCAGCCCTGAGGTGGTCCAACGGCCGGCAATGCGAGGCGCCGCCGCCCACCAGGCGCCGGCCGTACGCGCCGACCTGGAAAGCGGCACCCCGCTGGAAATGGCCCGGCAGAAGCTGATCAACGAGGGGTACGCGGCCGAATTCGCCGATGAGGTGGTGGCGGCCGCGGCCGGCACCTGG
>JBFFZG010000301.1:0-5806 GCA_041568735.1 Promineifilaceae bacterium (SeqCode) | reverse complement strand
CGGCAGCACGAAGCCGTCGTTGTAGTCGGTGTGCTCGCCGATCAGGTTGACCCGACCGGGGGCGCGAATGACCAGCGCGGGTTTTTCGCGAAAACGAGAAACGAAAGCATCTTCGACAAAGGGGCGCAGGTTGCTCATCGATCGTCCGGTAGTTCAGCTGGTTCGGGTGGTTAGATTGGATGGGATCCGCCGGGAATATACCACACCCCCGACTGAAGGGGTATTCCGGGCGTCGGGGATTATCTTCACATGATGCCGGAATTGGGGGAGGGTTCGGCCGCCGGCCGCAGGCGCGCCTGCAGGGGTTCGGAATCCGGTCGGGGAGCGGCCGCGTGCAGCAGCGCCTGGAGATGGCTGAGGGCTTTCTTGTAGATCTGTTCCTCGACCTGGATGGCAAAGTTGGCTCCCCCGCGCTGGAAGAGGCGCTCGGAAACCTGGCGCACCTGCCGGTGCAGTTTGGGCAGGGCGGCCCGGACTCGGCCGATCGCCTCCGATTCCCGGTCCAGCAGGGCCAGATAGTGGGCGACCATCCGCGCCTGGGCGTCGTGCATCGACCAGCCCCCGCTGGCCTGTTCGTGAATGCCGATCAGGAAGAGGTCGTCCCGCTCCGGGTGGAAGACGTGCAGGTGGAAGCCGGGCAGGCTCCCCTGGGGATTCAGGTGAGCACGGTCCAGAAACGGAAAGGAAACCCGGTAGCCGGTGCAGTAGACGAGGACGTCGGCCGCCATTTCGCTCTGGTCGGTAAAGCAGATCCGCCGGCCGTCCAGCGCCGCGATGCCGGGCCGGGTGTCGATCCGGCCGTGGCCGATGTAGTAGAGAAACAGGGTGTTCACGACCGGAATCCGTTCGTGGAAGGCGTGCTGCGGCGCCGGCAGACCGAAGCGCTCCGGCCGGGGAGCCAGCAGGCGCAGCGCCAGCCCGTTCAACCAGTGACGCAGCCGTTCGGGCAGCCGGCCGGTCCATTTACCGCCGGCGCCGTCGGCCGGTTCGCCCATCATGTACTTGGGCACGATCCAGGCCCCGCTGCGGGCACTGACCGTGACGCTCGCCGCGCCGGCCTGCACCGCGTCGCAGGCGATGTCGCAGGCGCTGTTGCCCAGCCCGACGATCAGGACTCGTTTGCCGGCGAACAGATTCCGGGTCTTGTAGTGGGCGGAGTGCAGGCAGGGGCCGTTAAAATGGCCGGGAATTTCGGGGTAAACAGGGTCCCAGAAATGGCCGATGGCCAGAACAACTCCCCGGTAGCGCCGCTCTTCCTGCCGGTCGAGAATGACCCGCCAGCCGTCGCCGGGACCGCCAGCCGGCTCCATCCAGCGGACTTCCCGCTCGAATTCGATTGATCCAACCAGGTTGTGCCGGCGGGCGAAGTCGCCCAGGTAGGCGAGAACCTGCTCGTTGCTGGGGAAATCCGGGTAGCTCTCCGGCATCGGAAAGCCGGGGAAGGCGGTGCGATTTTTCGAGGAGATAAAATGGGCTGACTGGTACATCCCGTTGCCCGGAACGCGCCAGTCCCACAGGCCACCAGGACCTGGATTGCGGTCGACGACGTCGAAGGGGATGCCCCTCGACATGAAATGGCGCGCCGCAGCCAGGCCCGAAACACCGGCTCCCACAATTAGATAGCGATTCCCCCGGTCCTCCATTCCCGTTCCATCCCTGATTGTTTTGATACCGCTAAAACAACAGGGTAATAGTACTGAACTCCTACCCGGATCGCAAGTAGGATAACCCCTTATTTTTCAGCCCGTTTGCCGGGATGGGTTCAATGGGGGGAATCGCCGTCGTCGACGAAGATATCTCGCGGGAGGATGGTCTGGGTCCGGCCGTCCAGCCGGATTTCCTGCGGCCGGTCGGTGAAATTGAGAAAGATTCGGCAGTTCCCCCGGCGGGCTGCCAGCACCCCGTCGGGGAAATCGCCGAGGCGGGTGATAGCCAGCCGGTCGCTCAGATCCGCGAGCAGGGCCCGCGCCTGCGGCGGGGTCGGATACCAGCCCAGGGAAACGCACTCCCCCCGTCCGGTTCGGCGCCGCGTGAGCGCGGCTGGGCCATTTTTATAGACGGCCAGCACCTCGGTCTGCTCATCATCCGGCGCGAGGACCTCCTGCCAGATTTCGGCCGCGCCGGTGAGACCCGGGATGTCTGTCTGCAGGTCGATGGCCACCCCCGGGGGAAGTGACTGCCAGCTCGTCACAGTCGCGCCGGCGAGATCGCGCAGGAGGCCGGGCAGCGGCCGGTCGGTGACCAGGCCAGAGCCGGTTTTGAAACCGCTGCGCACCCCCAGCAGGAGGCTCCCACCGGCCTGCACGTAGCGCCGCAGCCGGCCGGCTTCCGCCTCGTCGAGCAGGTGGACCGAACCGCCGATGACGAGCCGGTAGCGGCTGAGATCGCTGCCGATCGAGACCAGGTCGACGGGGATGCCCAACCGCTGCAGGGCGTGGTAGAAGACGAACTGGTGGCGCAGGTAGTGAAAGTCCCGCTGATGGGGGTTGACCTGGAGCGCCCACAGGCTGTCGTAGTCGACCAGCAGCGCCACTTCCGGCGATGGGGGGACGGCTGTGACCCGCTCCAGCAGCGCCCGCTCAGCGGCCAGGCGCTCGACATCACCAGCGCCGACATCCGGGGAGGCGTCGTGGCGCAGCAGACCGGAGTGGTACTGCTCGTGAGCCAGGGTCGTCGCCCGCCAGCGAAAATAGATGACGGCATCGGCCCCGGCCGCGACCGCCTGCCAGGTCCACAGCCGGGGCGTGCCCGGCCGGACGCCCGGATTGATATCGCCCCAGTTGATGTGGCCGGCCTGCTGCTCCATGACCCAGAAGGGCTGCTGTTTCAGTCCCCGCATGAGATCGTGAGCCATCTGCAGGATTTCGGGCTCGCCGGCGTCGTAGGCGAATACCGGCCGGTTCCGCTCCCGCTCCCAGGCCAGGGGATAGAGCATCTGCCGCTGCCGATCGGGAAAGCCGGTCGGATAGGCGTCCCAGCTGACGAAGTCGAGCGGTGCCGCCAGGTCGAACTGCTCGACGTCGAGAAAGAGCCCCATGAAATTGTGGGTCAGGAAGCGGCCGGGGGCGCGTTCGCGCAGCAGGTCAATCTGCTCCTGCTGGTAGTCGACCAGGCTGTCCGAGGAGAAACGGTAAAAATCGAGCACCTGGCTCGGATTTTTGTAATTGATCCCGTCGTGAGGCGGGGTAATCTGCGCCCAATCTGTATATGTTTGGGACCAGAAGGCGGTGCCCCAGGCATTGTTGAGCGCGGCCAGGGTGCTGTAGCGCCCCCGGAGCCAGGTCTGGAAGGCGGCGGTGCAGTGGGGGCAGTAGCAGCGGCCGGTCTTGCCGCCGCCGAATTCGTTGTCGATCTGCCACCCGGCAATGCGGGGATCGGTGCCGTAGCGATCGGCCATGGCGGCGACGATGCGCCGGCTGGCATCCCGGTAGGTCGGGCTGTTCGGGCAGACATGGCGGCGGGTGCCGTGATCCCGGTAGGTTAGGTTGGCGTCCATGCGCAGAATGTCGGGATGGCTGCGGCTGAGCCAGGCGGGGGGTGTGGCCGTCGGGGTGCCGAGGATCACCTGCAGCCCTTCAACGGCCAGGATTTCGATGGCCCGGTCGAGCCAATCCCAGGCATAGACGCCGTCGGCCGGCTCCATCAGGCTCCAGGCAAATTCGCCGATGCGGACGAGGTCGAGTCCGAGCTCGCGCATCATCCGGGCATCGGTCGGCCAGCGAGTTTCCGGCCAGTGTTCGGGGTAGTAGCAGACGCCGAGTTTCATAGGAGGTAAGGGAACGGGGAGCGGGGAACGGGCAACACGGAACCGGGATCCGGGAAAAGGGAACGGGAAACGGGGAAAGGGTTCATCAGTTATTTTACCATGAGCGGGTGAGGGTGACGGCGTGCTGCCAGCGGGCGAACCGATCGTCCCGATCCGCATCCGGCAGTCGAGGTTCGAAGCGATCGACGCTTCCGGGTGTGGGCGGGAGCGCTTCCGGGGTGGACCAGAAGCCCTGGCCGATCCCGGCCAGGGCGGCGGCGGCCCAGGATGTCGTCTCGCGGAAGGCCGGCCGTTCGACCGGGATTCCCAGCATGTCGGCCTGGATCTGGCAGGCGGCATCGCTGCCGGATACGCCGCCGCCCACCCGCAGCGTTTTCACCGCCACCCCGGTCTCTGCCGCCACCATGTGCAGGATATCCCGCAGCTGGAAGCCGATCGATTCCAGAAAGGCCCGCAGAATATGCGGGCGCTCGGTGCCCAGGGTGAGCCCAAAGAGTGTGCCCCGGGCATTGGGCGCCAGGTGGGGATGTTCCAGGCCGGTGAAAGCCGGCACAAAATAGACGCCGCCGCTGTCGGGCGTGCGGCAGACCAGGGCATCGATTTCGTCGTATTCCTCGAAAAAGCGGAGGGTTTCCCGCATCCAGCGCAGAACCGCCCCGGTGACCGACGTGGCCGCCTCCAGGCACCAGGTATCCCGGCCGGCCAGGGTCCAGGCGTGGTAGAAGCTGGCCGGAAAGGCGGCCGGCAGCCGTTCCCCCATATTCACCTCGAGGTACGAGGCCGTCCCATGGGTGCACTCGGCCTGGCCAGGGAGCCAGCAGCGGTGGCCGAAAAGTGCTGCCTGCTGGTCGCCGACCATCGCCAGCACCGGCACCTCGGCCGTCCGCCCATCGGGGGCGGTCACGCGCAGCACACCGTAGTCATGCACGGTCGATACGGGGGTGGGGAGGGCAGTGGGTGGAATGCCGAGCCGGTCGAGCCATTCACCCCAATACTGCCGGCCGCGGAAATCGTAAAGGCCGGTGGCCTGGACGAGGGAGAGATCCATGGCGTGGCCGGTAGGGCCGCCGAGCGCCTCAATCAGCCAGGCGGCTGAAAGGCCAATGCGCAGCCGCCCCTCCCGGGCAGCGGCGGCCGTCTCGGGTTCATGGCGGAGGCGCCAGGCAAGGTGCAGCGCTCCCATGTAGGTGCCGGGGGCGTAGCCCAGACGGTCGCGAGCTTCCTGGAAAAGAGGCCAGGCTTCGAGTTCAGCCAGAAGGGGTTCCGTGCGCAGATCCTGCCAGACGATCGCGCTGCCGAGCGGCCGGCCGGTCCGGCCGTCCCAGGCGAACAGGGTGTTGCGCTGGCAGCTGATGCCGCAGGCGAGGATGGCGGTGGGATCGATGCCCGCCTGACCGATGGCCGCCGTGACCGCTTCGGCCACGCCGGCGGCCACGGCCGACGGCTCCTGCTCCACCCACCCCGGCCGGGGATACTGCCGCATGAGGGGGCGGTAGGCATAGCCAGCCACCCGGCCGTCCTCCCGGAGAAGAATGGCCCTGCTGCCGCTGGTGCCCTGGTCGATGCCGAGTGTGTACATGGGGGAAGTTGAAAGTCGAAAGTCGAAAGTTGAAAGTGGAATGTTAACAGTTGTCAGTGAACGGTAAGCAGATTGATTTGGATGAGTGTTTTTTTCGAATATTCGTCATCAGTCGTTTCATTCCGGCTGTTTCTCCCGGTCCATCACCAACTCCCAACTCCCAGCTCCCAACCCCTAACTCCCATCCCCCTGCATCAGCAGCTCTTCCAGCCGCGAGATGGCGAAATGCGGGCGGATTTCGGACTGCGCGAGCATCTCGGGGGTGGTGGCGCCGGTGAGGGTCAGGGCGGTGGCCATGCCGGCGTTAAGCCCCATGAGGATGTCGGTTTCGAGCCGGTCGCCGGTCATGAGGCAGCGCTCCGGGGGGAGCTGAAGGATGTCGAGGATGGCCGCCGCCATGTGAGCCGAGGGTTTGCCGACGATCGCCTCGACGGTGGTCCCGGTGCAGGCTTCGATGGCGG
>JBFFZG010000300.1:0-5807 GCA_041568735.1 Promineifilaceae bacterium (SeqCode) | reverse complement strand
GCTACGGCAAAGGCGATCCGGGCCGGGAAATTGGCCTTAATCAAACCGGTCACGACGTCGACCGACGGCCGCTGCGTGGCCAGGATCATGTGAATGCCGGTGGCGCGGGCCATCTGGGCCAGCCGGGCAATCGCCCGCTCCGTCTCTTCCGGGGCCATCATCATGAGGTCAGCCAGCTCGTCAATGATGATGACGATAAACGGCAGCTTCTTCTGATGCTGCCGCTTGGCCTTTTTATTGTAATCGGCGATATTGCGAGCGCCAGTCGAGGAAAACAGCTGGTAGCGGCTGTCCATTTCTCGCATCGCCCACTGAAGCGTGCCGACGACCCGCTCCATGTCGACGACGACCGGAGCGGCCAGGTGGGGAATCCCGTTGTAGCCTGTCAGCTCCACCCGCTTCGGATCAACCATGACCAGCTTGAGATCCTCGGGCGAGTTCTGCAGGAGCAGGCAGGCGATGACGGCGTTGACGCAGACGGATTTACCGGAACCGGTGGCCCCGGCAATCAGCATGTGGGGCATCTTGGCCAGATCGAGGGACATGGGCTGCCCGGCTACATCCTCGCCGAGACCGATGGCCAGTGTCGTTTTACGGGCGATGCCGGCAAACTCCTCCGACTCCATAACGTCGCGCAGGGATACCAGCGATTTCGCTTCATTGGGAACTTCGATGCCGACGTACGGCCGGCCGGGCACCGGCGCCTGAATGCGAACGGAGCGGGCTGCCAGAGCCAGAGCCAGGTCGTCGGCGAGGCTGGCGATTTTCCCGACTTTGACCTTGGTGCGTTTGCCGTTGCGCTGCACCAGGAACCGTGGTTCGACGCAGTACTGGATGATCGTCGGTCCGTACCGGATATCGACGACTTGCCCGGGGGCGCCAAAGCTGTTCAGGGTCTCTTCGATGATCAGCGCCTGCTGGTGGACATGAGTGTTGTCGGCCGAGCTGTCGCTGCCGAGATGGAGCATCTCTCCCAGATCCGGGAGCTGCCAGGAGGTTACCTGGTCGGCCTCCCGGCCGAGAAAAATCGGCTGTGGTGGAGATGGTTCGCGGACCGGGGCTCTCTTTTGATCCTCGGCCGGCTTTTTGCGCGGAGAGACCCGGCTGCGCCGCTTCCCTTCATCAGCCGGAACCGGCCGCTCCCGCACCGGCATGGCCCGCGGCTTTTCCAGGACAGGCTGTTCGGCCGGAGCCGCTTCCGACTTCGCGGCCGCCTGCCGCTCAAAAAGGGGCAGTCCAGCCTGCGAGGCGCCGGCCGGTTGGGGTTCGCGATTGATCAGCTCCTGCACATCTTCCCAGCGCATACCGGTCGCCATGGCCACGCCGGCCACCCCGATGACGGTCAAAACAAAGACGGTGCCGAAAATGCCGATGAGCCCGCGAAGCCCCTGGGCTGTCATATAGCCGATCCATCCACCGCCCGCCTGGGCAGCGAGCACGGCTTCATAGGTGGTCTGCCCGTCCCACACCGCGGCAATCATCGTGGCAAACGCTTCGAAGGAGAGAAAAAGCAGGGCGAGGCCAAGCAGCCGCAGCGGGGAAAACGACGGCGGGTGCTGAATTCCCCATAAAATCAACCAGAAACCCGCCAGCAGCACAGCCGCGAGCGCCAGAGGCATCCCCCAGCCGAAAAGCCCCCACAGGAAGTCGAGCAGGCTGCCGGTAAGCTGACCCCGATTCGGGGATATCAACCCCAGAAGAGCCAGCACGCCGATCCCGACAAGGAGGAAGCCGGCTCCCATTCCCCGCGGCCGCCAGTCGACCGGCCGCCGCACCGGTTTCTGGGGGCTTGCCTTGCGGCTGCTTCCCCCGCCATTTTTGCCGGTCGACGAAGCGGACTGGCCTTTTAATTTTCGCAGGCGATCCAGCCAGGAGCCGTCCCCGGTGGAGCGGGAGGCGCTCCGGGAGCTGGAACGGCTGCCTGATCTGGATTGTTTCCTCGAGCGGCTGCCCGTTCCACCCCGAGTGGTGGGTACGCGCGCTTCACTGGAGCGTTTTTTCGTGCGGCTCTTACCGGTCCCGGTCGACTTCTTCTTGGCCATAGCTCAAATGTTCCTATCACATTATAGCACAAAGATTATGTCGTGTTGAGAGGACATTTTTACCGGTTTCAGCGGGTCACATGCCGGTGGGAAAATCAAAAAAGCGAATGTCGAGGCCAAATTGGGCCTGCAGATGGTCTCCCAGGGCCCGCACGCCAACGGTTTCCGTGGCGTAATGGCCGGCATAGATGACGTTCAGGCCGTGATCGGACGCCCGCCAGTACTGAGTATGGGCGGTTTCACCTGTCAGGTAGGTGTCCGCACCCAGCGCGCGGGCCGCGCCGGCCAGATC
Source organism: Promineifilaceae bacterium (SeqCode) (assembly GCA_041568735.1). Lineage (GTDB taxonomy): Bacteria > Chloroflexota > Anaerolineae > Promineifilales > Promineifilaceae > WTJY01. Next base: position 3,473 of record JBFFZG010000300.1, on the reverse strand, counting down.
GGCGCCGGCCCCTGACAGAATGGCCACGCGCCGCACCATTTCCAGCCCGCCCGCCAGGACCCGGGCCGTCGTCTCCAGCCGGCGGTCGACCAGCTGCACAAACTGCTCGAGTGAGACAGGCGGCACCTGCCCGATCACACCCAGCTGCGTGCCCATGATCTCCCCCCAGCTCTCGATCTGCTCCAGCCCGAACATCCGGGCCAGAACGGCATTGTTGCCGACTTCCGGATGGGCATCGAGCGAGAGGTGGGCCGCATAGAGGTTGATGCCGGCCGCCATGAGAGCGCGCACCCGGCTGCCAAGAGGGCCGGCGATGCGTTCGACCGAGCGCCAGAGCAGGCCGTGATGAACGAGGAGCAAATCCGCCTCCCAGCCCGCAGCCGCCTCAATGATGGGTGGGGCGACATCGACTGCCAGGGCCACGCGCTGGATTTCCTCGTTGGCCGTCTCGACCTGCAGTCCTTGGGGGCCGTAGTCCTGGATATCGGCCAGGCGCAGGTAGTGATCGAGATATTCAATCAGTTTTGAGCGTTTCATCCTGCTCTCTCCTCAGATGATTCAGGTTAGGAACCGGCAAGAGGCACCGCTGAACCGGCCGGGGACCAAAAGTCCCGTTCCCTGGACCCCCTGTTTGGTCGTAGAATATTGAATGTGGTAAAAATCTAAGGGAATTTTGATTATAAGTTCCCAGAATTTGGATGAATCCGGTTCGTTTGCACCTTTTTTTATGGCGAATTCCAATCCACTTGCGGAACCTGTCCTCGTTCTGAACGCTAACTTCGAACCGCTGCATGTCAGCAACACGCGGCGCGCCCTGGGGCTGCTTTTTTCGGGGAAGGCAGAAGTCATCTTAAACGGCCGGGGTATTATCCACACCACTTCGGATCGATTTGGGATCCCTTCAATCATTCGCCTCAGCCATATGATTCGCCGGCCGCGTCCCCGGGTCAATCTGACCAAGCGGGAAATTATGCGGCGAGATCACTTTACCTGCCAGTACTGCGGCCGCAATGTAGGCGATCTGACAATCGACCACATCGTTCCACGCCATGCCGGCGGTCGGCACACGTGGCTGAATGTCGTGACCGCCTGCCAGGCCTGCAATCGCCGCAAAGGGGGACGCACGCCGGAGCAGGCCAATATGCCGCTGCACCGCTCCCCATTCGAGCCGAGCGCCAGCGCGCTCTATCGGTTTAATCGCTATCTCAATCTGCGGGGAGAGTGGGAAGCTTATCTCACCGGTTGGTAGGGGTACTAAGAGCGGATATTGGCCCGCGTTAAGGCGAGTATACGGGGGAGACCCTGGTCGATCAGATCCCTGACTTCGGTGACCATTACCTCATATTCCGGCCGCGGCAGCCCGTAGGGATCGGCGATATTGTACTCCTGATTCTCTACCATCTGCGACAGCAAAAAAATCTTTCCCGCCTCCTTGGGAAATTCGACCTTCAGCGCTTCCGCGTGGCCCAATTCCATGCAGATAATCAAATCGCTTTCTTCAATCATTTCCCGGGTCACCATACGGGCGCGGTGCTGGCTGATATCGATCCCCTCCCAATCTTGCAGCACATCGATGCTGTTCTGAGAGGCCCCTCGCTCAAACATCGCCCAGGTTCCGGCCGATTCTACAGTCCAATCCTCGAGCCCCTGCCGGTTCAGGCGATCCCTGAGCAGCGCTTCGACGACCGGGGAACGGCAAATATTGGCCGTGCAAACAATGAGAATTTTTGGCATAGATCCGCGGGTTCCAATGGGGGGCGGCCGCCGGCGGCCGCCCCCCGCGGTGCTGGGGTTTTGAAGTTATTCCACTTCAGGCTGCAGCAGCCCGAAATTGCCGTCCCGCCGGCGATAAAGGACATTGATCATTTCCGAGTCCCGGTCGAAAAAGACGAAAAAATCATGGCCTAGCAGCTCCATCTGTTCGATTCCCTCTTCTAGTGACATCGGCTGCAGGGAAAACTGCTTGCGGCGGACAACAAGCGGTTCCTCTTCGATTTCTTCCTCTTCAATTGGCAGCGGTTCGGCCACGGCCACATCGTCAGCCCCGCCACCACTGCGCCGCCTGTCGAGCCGTTTGCCCCGATAGCGGTGTATTCGACGGTACATTTTATCCACCACGGAGTCGATAGAGGCAAAGATATCGCTGGTTCGCTCCTCGGCTCGAAGGATTGTCCCCCGGCGATCCCGTACAGTGAGCTGGGCGACCTGCCGCTCCTCGATATTGCGGGCTTTTTGCTCCGACAAATCGACCCGAACTTCAGCCAGAGTGGGCAAATAGCGGTCGAGTCGCCCCGCCTTCTTCTCGACGTACTGTTGCAACCGCGGCGTCAGTTCAAATCCTTGTACGTGAATCGAAACTTCCATGGGATTCTCCTTTTCGCAAGTAATCTCAGCGAAACAGGCACTGGCCTGTTTCTGGATATTATAAGGATAGCGCAGCCTGTAAAGGAATCAAGTCGCCCTCGCCAGGCAATATGCGGATACGCCGAGCGCTCCCGCATCGGTGACCGCCTCGGCAGCCGCGACCAGGGTTGAGCCGGTGGTGTAGACGTCGTCGACGAGCAGGACGTGACGGCCGGCGACCACGGTCGGATCGGCCGCGAAGGCGCCGCTGACATTGGCCGGCCGCTCGAGCGCCGGCAGCCGGGCCTGCGGGAGCGTCAGGCGATGTCGAACCAGTCCGAACCGGCTGTAGGGAAGCCGAATCGCCGCCGCCAGCCGCCCGGCCAGCAGGTCGGCCTGATTGTAGCCTCTTTCCCGCTCACGGTCCTGATGCAGCGGGATGGCGATCACCAGATCGGCCGGGGCCAGGTCGGTCCGCCAGCGCGGCCAGGCCATAATCATCTGCCCGGTCAGCGGCCCGGCCAGGGCAAAGCGATTCTCATATTTGAAAGCGTGAATGGCGGTTTTCAGCGGATCGCGAAAGGGGGCGGCGGCTCGCACGGCCGCCAGCGGCGTTGACGCCCGCCGGCAGACCGGGCAGTTCCCGGCAAAGTCGCCCGGCCGCCCGCAGCCGGCGCAGACCGGCCCTTTGATCGGCCGGACAGCGGCGGAGCAGGTCGAACAAAACAAATCCCCCACCCGGCCACAGCCGGCACACTGCGGGGGGAGCGCTGCATCGATGAACTGCCGCAGCAGCAGACGCAGGAAGCGTGGCAAGTGTGTGTGCAGGTCCTCCACACAGCCTGCCCGATGCCCGGGCAGGGCAGGCGGCGTGCGCAGGGGCCCAGCAGAGCGGCCGGGCCAAATGGTCATCGGATTGAAAGAGGAATCGACCGGGGGACGCCGGGCGATCCGGTTAAAAGAAGGTCTTGTAGACTCGAATTCCGGCTGGGCCGAGCAAAACGACAAACATGGCCGGGAAGATCAGGAAGACCATTGGAAAGAGCATTTTAATCGGCGCCTGCTGGGCCTTTTCCTCGGCCCGCTGGCGGCGGCGGACGCGCATCTGTTCAGATTGAATCTTGAGCACG
>JBFFZG010000299.1:0-5815 GCA_041568735.1 Promineifilaceae bacterium (SeqCode) | reverse complement strand
GGATCTGGCCGGCCTGTCCGGCGGCTGGGCGGCTGGCATCAGCCTGTATTTTTTGCTGACCCATGACTGGACACTCTGGCCGGCAGATCTGGCGATCATCGATCGCCTGGGGCGGAGGTGGATGGGGCTGCGGCCGCCGTTCGATTGGCCGGCCTGGCATCCCAACATCGGCGGCGGCATCCTGGCCATGCTGCTGCCGCTGCTTCTGGCGTGGATCGTCCACGCGCACCGGGCCGGCGAGCGGCGGCGGGCCGGCCTCGGGGTCGCGCTGGCGTCGCTCGCGGCCGTGGGGCTCCTGGCCACCAGCTCGCGGGCGGCCTGGCTGGCCCTGGCCGTCGCCCTTGGCCTCTGGTTGTTTTGGCGGCTCTGCCGTCTGGCCGCCGGCCGTTTCGCTCTTTCGCCCCGGGCGCTCTTTGCCGGCTCGCTGGTCGGGCTGGGGCTTCTGGCCTGGATGATCAGCCCCATCGGCCTCCTCGACCTGGTTCGCGCCTTTCCGGGACCGGACCAGTCGACGAGCCGCCTGGTTCTCATCGACCAGACACTCGACCTCTGGCGGGATTTTCTCTTGACCGGCGGGGGCCTGGCCTCCTTTGGCGGCCTCTATTCCCAGTACATTCTGGTCATTCCCCATTTTCGCTTCGACTACGCCCATAATTTTTTCCTCGACGTGGCTCTGGAACAGGGGCTGCCCGGCCTGCTGGCCTTGATCGGACTCATCGCCGCCGGCGGCTGGATTCTGGTGCGGGCGGGGGGGGAAGGCCGCCGGTGGGGGAGCGGCCTGGCCCGTGAGGCGCTGCTGACGGCCGGGGTGGTGGTTCTCCTGCACGGCCTCGTCGACGATCCGCTGTACGGGCGGGGTGGATCCCCCCTGCTCTTCTGGCTGCCGGCCCTGATCAGTCTGCCGCCGGCTGCCGGCCGGCCGGCCGGCCAACGCGGGTGGCTGCTGCTGGGAGGGATGGCCGCCATCCTGGTGATCGGCGGCCTGCTGCTCGTGGGAGGCGGGCTGCCCGGCCGCTGGCAGGCCAACCTCGGCGCACTGGAAATGGCCCGGATCGAGCTGGCCGGCTGGCCGACCAACCGCTGGGATACGGGGGAAAACAGCGACGCCTTTGGGCCGGCAGCCGCCAGATTCGAGCGGGCCCTGGCCCGGGATCCGGCAAACCTGACCGCGCACTACCGGCTGGGGCTGATCGCCATGCTGCGGCGAGATTATGCGGCCGCGGCCGGTCATCTCGAAGCGGCCCACGCCATTGATCCCGGCCATCGCGGGGTGGTGAAAAATCTCGGCTACGCGCTTGTCTGGCTCGGCGACCCGGAGCGCGCGGCCGGACTGCTGGCAATGGTGCCCGAGGCGGCCGCGGAAATGGATGCCTACCAATTCTGGTGGTCGGAGCAGGGGCGGCCGGATCTGGCGGAGCGGGCCGCCGCGATGGTCCTGAAATTAAACTCTTAAGGTGTTTCGACTATATTGATGAACATGAAGACCCGATTGGACAGGCGTTTTCTGGCCAGGGGACTGGGCCTCCTGGTTTTTTTTGTCGCCTTGCTGCCGCTGGCGCTGCAGGCCCAGCTCGCCTCGAACGGCTGGTCGATTCGCCAGCGTATTCCCGGCTCGCACGACCAGGCCGGCACGCCGGTGATCCTGGCCGATTCGAGCGGGACGGTCCACGCCTTTCTATCGCAGCCGCTCGAAGGCTCTACCCAGCGGGCCGTTTTTTACAGCAACTGGCGGCTCGACGCCGGCTGGTCCTTCCCGGTCGACGTCCTGCTCCCCCAGGAGGGCCCTGCCATCGCGGCCAATGGGGTTGTCCTCGACGAGCAGGGAATTTTTCACCTGGTTTTCTCAAGCGGCAACAACCTCTACTACACCTCGGCCCCGGCCCTGCGCGCCAATCGCGCCCCGGCCTGGACGTCGCCGGTTCTGATCGGGACCGATGTCTTCCTGGAGATCGCCGCCCTGACGGGTGATGGCCGCGGCAACCTGGTGCTCCTGTATGGTGGTCAGGCGGATGGCCGCGGGGTGTATGGGCTTCGTTCGACCGACGGCGGTGCCACCTGGTCGACCCCTGAACTGATTTTTTTGACGCTTGACCCTACCCAGTTCGCTTACGGCATGCAGATTACGATGGACCCCGACGGGAATGTGTACGGCGTCTGGGCGGTAAACAATCCCAATGGAGCCGGCCAGGCCGCCTATTTCACCTCCCTGCCAGCCGGCCAGGAAACCTGGACCGATCCCTTTCTCCTGAGTGAAGTGGGGCAGGTCGACGGCCGTCTGGAAGGGAATATCGGGCGCATCGGCTGGCCTTCCATTGCGGCTATCGACGGCCGGCTGATGGTCATCTACATGGTCTGCGACCCCTGCGAGCGGCGGGTTCGCGTGTCCGATGACGGCGGCCGGAACTGGTCGGGGGCCAGCGAACCGTACAACTCGCGCGGCGAATACGGCTGGGCGGATTTCGCCGTGGACAGCAGCAATCGAACTCACATGCTGATCGGCGATCGGGGCAACGGCCTGACGCTCTGGCATGCGGTCTGGCTGGACAACAGCTGGCAGAATATGGAAGCGATCGCTCCCGTCACCGAGGCCAGCACGTTTGTATCGGGACCGCTGACCTACCATCCCTGGTTCCCTCGCCTGGCCATGGTACAGGGGAGCATTCTCCTCGCGGTCTGGACGACCGACGAAGGCGCGGCCAACAACGGGGCCTGGTTTGCTTATAAATTCCTGGAAACCCCGACCCTGGCGGCCGTGCCCCTGCCCACGCCGCCGCCGGAGCGAATCGCCCAGTCGGTAACGGCGGTGGTCGAGGAGACGGCGCCCCCGGCGGCCGAGCCGACATCGGCCGGAACGGCGGCGGAGCCGGCCATCGATCCGACACCGCCTGAGGCGGAAAATCCTTATATTCCACTGATCGCCGGCATTATCCCGGTTGCCCTCCTGATCCTGGTCGTGGTTGGGCGGCAGTACTGGGGAAACTGGCGGGCGCGTTTGGGCCAGCGCTTTCAGAACCCACCTGGAGCGCCCGGACCAACCGGCCAGTAAACCACCGTCAAATAACGAAAACCCTGCCGTGCGCGCGGCGGCCGGAAGCAGAGGAACGTCCTCGACAGCGGTGCGCCCTCGACATGGGTGTGGCGGCTTATTCGGAGAGAGTTATGAGTGCGAGAATCCGATTTGAAAATGTTTCAAAAAAATACTTGCTGGGACAGACGCGCACCAGCCTGCCTTCCGTCGTCTCGGAATGGTTGGCCCGGACGATCCGGAACCGCTCCGGACCGCCGCCGGAAGACCGGGTTTTGTGGTCGCTGCGGGATGTCAGTTTTGACCTCGACGAGGGGCAGTCGCTGGCGCTCCTGGGACCGAATGGGGCCGGGAAGACGACGATTTTGAAGCTGCTGGCCAATATCACCAAGCCGACCAGCGGCCGCATCGAGACGGCCGGTCAGCTCTCGGCCCTGATCGAGCTCGGCGCCGGCTTCCATCCCGATTTGACCGGCCGGGAAAATATTTTTCTCAACGGCACGATCCTCGGTCTCAGCCGCAAATACATCGCCGACCGCTTCGACGAGATCGTCGATTTCTCGGAGCTCGAGCGCTTCATCGATACCCCGGTCAAACGCTATTCATCGGGTATGATCGTCCGCCTCGGCTTCGCCGTGGCCTCCTGCATTGAGCCGGAGATTCTGCTGGTCGACGAAGTCCTGGCCGTTGGGGACGCGACCTTCCGCCAGAAGTGCATGCAGCGCATTCGCTCCCTGATGAAGGGGGGAACGAGCATTATTTTCGTTTCGCATAATCTCTATCTCGTGCAGGCCGTCTGCGATCGGGGGCTCTACCTGCACAAAGGGCAGCTCCAGTTCCTGGGCACCGTCGACGAGGCGATTTCAGTCTATGAACAGCGGCTGCATCAGGAGCGGGCGGAAAAATTCGAGATTGGCGATGCGGAGGCGGCCGGCTCCCTGGATTACGACGTCGAAATTTCCCGCGTGGAGGTTCTCGACGGCGGCGGCCGGCCGGCCGAGGTGCTGCGCAGCGACGAACCGGCCCGCATTCAAATCCACTACCACGCCTTTAAGTCGATCGGGAAGGCGCATGCATCCGTCTTTATCATGCGATCCGATGGGCTGACCTGCTGCATGATGCGAACCAAAATCAGCGGCGTGGCGCTCCACATTGAGCGCGGCTCTGGAATGATCACGGTCGACCTCGAGCCGCTCCAGCTGATCAGTGGAACTTATTATGCCGAGGCGCATTTCCTGAATGAGACCGATTCGATGGAGCTGGACGCCAAATCCGGCCGCTCCGACTGGTTTTCCGTTCAGGGTCGCTTTCTGAGCTACGAAGAAAGCAGCGGCGTCTACGAACCGCTGGTTTCATGGGAGCAGCGGTCGCTGGATAATCCACACAACCATCACGCCTGGGCAATCGATGGCATTGGCTCCACAATCGATGCTCCGGGCGGATCGAGCGGGAAAAAAGAGAAGAAATGATGGTCTATGCCAGAAGTTTATACGGGGCCCGGGATCTGCTCTGGTCCTGGACCCGGCGCACGATCCAGGGCCGGTATCAGCAGTCGGCCCTCGGCTGGCTCTGGGCCGTCATTCAGCCGGCCGCCACGGTATTCATCTTCTCGATCATCTTCACGATGGTCGTGCCGATCGATACGGGAGAGATCCCGTATGTCGTCTTTTCTTTTGCGGCGGTCACCCCCTGGACTTTTCTGGCGACCTCCCTGACCGATATGTCGACTTCCCTGGTGCAGAATATGACACTGGTCACCAAGATCTATTTCCCGCGCGAGGCGCTGCCGATTGCGGCGATGCTGGCCCGCCTGATGGATTTCGGCATCGCGGCCGTTCTGCTCTTGATCCTGGTTATCTGGTATCAGCTGCCGGTCCTGCAGCCCGCCCTGCTCTTTCTGCCGCTGATCATTCTCATCCAGATCATCCTGATCATCGGGATCGGCCTGACGGCCGCCGCCCTCAATGTATTTTTCCGGGACGTTCAGCCGCTGATGACGCTGGGCATTCAGCTCTGGTTCTACGCCTCGCCGATCATCTACCCGGTCACGCTCGTGCCGGAGTGGCTGCGCCCCTATTATTATCTCAACCCGATGGCCGGGATCATTCAGGCTTACCGGAATGTGCTGCTCTTTGGCGCGGCGCCGGAAAGCCATTTGCTTCTGTCGGCCGGCCTTTCCGTCGGAATTCTGGCCTTCGGCTACTGGCTCTTCAAGCGGCTCGAGTTTCAGTTCGCGGACATCGTCTAACCGAGGACACATGGGTAATCTCAAAGTCAGCGTCTTAATTCCAACCTACCTGGGGGCCGGTTTTCTGGCCGAGACCGTGCAGAGCGTTCTCGACCAGACCTACCCCCATTTCGAATTGATCGTCGTCAACGACTGCTCACCTGATGATACCGACGCGGTGATGGCCCGATTTGACGATCCACGCATCCAATATCTCGTCCATGAGAAAAACCGGGGACCCAATGCGGCCCGGGTCACCGGGCTGCAGGTCGCGACGGGGGAGGTCATCGCCCTCCTCGATCACGACGACCGCTTTCACCCGGAGAAACTGGCCACCCATGTCCGGTTTTATGAGCGGGATCCAGAGCTCGGCTGCACGGTTAACGGCCGCTTCGACGTCGACCACCAGACCGGCGAAATCACCGGCATCTGGCATCCACCCTCTGAGATCACCCTGGCCGACCTGGTGCTGGGTTTTCCCTTTGCCCCCAGCGACACCCTGCTGCGCCGTGATTGGGCGCTCCGGGAGGATATCTGGGATGATTACTATGTCGACGGGGGGC
>JBFFZG010000298.1:0-5865 GCA_041568735.1 Promineifilaceae bacterium (SeqCode) | reverse complement strand
GTCCAGCGGGTGCCGGCCAGTGGAATCAAAAACAGGGTCGGCAGGTAGGTACCGGCCAGGCTGCCCAGGGTGGAGATGGCGTAGACCTGTCCGCTGATCCGACCCGCCTCCCCGACATCGCGCACCCCGAGGCGGATGGCAAAAGGGGAGATCATGCCCAGGAGCGTGATCGGCAGGGCCAGGGCCAGGGCGACACCAAAGAGCGACCCGACGACCGCGCCGGCATTGAGATTGGCCAGCGCGGCGGCGGCACTCTTCAGAATGGCGCTGGTCAGGAGGAGAAAGAAGATGCTGGCCAGCCCGGCTGCGGCGAGCAGGGTGGCGTAGCTCCTGGCCGAAGGGGTGCGGTCGGCCCAGCGGCCGCCGACGAAATAGCCCGTGGTCAGGAACAGGAGGACGAGGCCGATGACATTGGCCCAGACCAGGTTCGAGGTGCCGTAAACGGTCTGAATCATCCGGCTGGTCGTGAATTCGACCGCCAGCGTCGTCATCCCGCCGGTGAAGACAGTCAGAAAAAGAAATCGGCGCGACATGGCCCCCGCCCCTACGTGCCCCTGCCGCGTGCCGGTCATTCCTCGGCGACCAGCCAGCGGATGAAAATGAGGGCGATCCAGGCGCCGATGCTGGCTGTTAACAGCTGCAGGACGCCGAGCCGGAGCCAGGTGAGCTCCATGAAATCCCCGAAGAAATGGCCGGCGGCGAATCCAGCCCAGGCGGCGATCAGGTAAGCCGGAATGGTGGCCAGCCGGCCGCCGACGATGAAATGGAAGGCGGCCGCGTAGGCGGTCGAGACGAGGATTCCGAGAATCAGGGCGGCGGCGAGTGTTGACATAAAGTGATGTTTCTCGAGGGGTGGCTCAGTTTTCGGGGGCGATCGGGTTTGACAGGACGGGCAGCGGGATCCCGCCGCCGGCCGGATCGTTGACCCGGTCTTCGATCAGCCCACCGCCGAGGCAGCGCGTGCCATCATAGAAAACGGCGGCCTGCCCGGCGGTAGCGCCGAAGACCGGTTCATCGAACATCAGGTGAACCCGCCCGTCGGGCAGCGCGTTGAGGACAGCCGGCAGGGGGTTGGCTTTGTAGCGAATTTTGACCTGCACCCGGGCCGGCGTTGTCGGCGGCCGGCCGGCGATCCAGTTTACGCCACGGGCCGTGATCTCCAGGTGGCCGCTGGCGGCCCGGGTGGCCAGGATCAAGGCGTTGCGGCTCACGTCCTTGGCGGTCACAAAGAGGGGTTCCGGGTAGGAGACCCCGAGCCCTTTGCGCTGCCCGATCGTGTAGTGGGGCAGCCCCACGTGTTCGCCCAGATAGGTGCCGTCGGGGGAAAAAATCGGTCCCGGCTGGCTGATTTCCGGGGTGTGCCGCTGCAGAAAAGATCGATAATCCTCACCGCTGAGAAAGCAGAGGTCCATGCTGTCGCTTTTTTGGGCGGTCGGCAGCCCGAATTTCTCGGCCAGGGTCCTCACTTCGGGCTTGGTCAGCCCCCCGACGGGGAATTTGACATGGGGAAGGTGGTCGGGAGTGAGGACGTGCAGGACGTAGGACTGGTCTTTGCCGGCGTCCACCCCCTGGTGGAGCTCCCAGCCGTCCGCCCCCGGGAGAATTTGCGCATAGTGACCGGTGGCCAGGAAGTCCGCGTCGAGCGCCCGCGCCCGCTCGTAGAGGTAGCTGAAGCGAATTTCGCGATTGCATTCCACGCAGGGATTTGGCGTCCGGCCGAGAGCATGTTGATCCAGGAAAAATTGAACAATCGTTCGGCGGAAGTAATCTTTCACGTCGAGCACGTAGAAGGGGATTCCCAGCAGGGCGGCGATGTGGCGCGCGTCATCCATCTGCTCCGGGGTGCAGCAGCGGTTGAGCATCTCTTTGCCGTCTTCACTCCACAGGCGCATCATGACGCCGATGACATCGAAGCCCTGTTCGACCATCAGGGCGGCCGCCACCGAACTGTCGACGCCGCCGCTCATAGCCACGACGACTCGCTGTTTCTTTTTCGCTGTGCTGCCAGACATCGGCGCCAATCGTACCAGAAGATGGCCTGCATGTCATCGCTGCCGGCCGTCTTCTATTTTCTTTCTTTGGCGACAACCGCCAGAGAAGTCAGCTATCCGATTTGGAAGTGTTGGGCGAGGCCGAAACCGGCCGGACAAAGCCCAATTCCTGGTGAAATTGACCAAACTTGGGTATGTTTCAGCTGGATTCAAACCGGCCCAACGGCCGGGCACCTCTGAATCCGATATGAGTCAAAGGGAGGAGAAACGTGAAATCACTGCCTCATTTACTGGAGCGCAACCGCCGCTGGGCGGAGGAAAAGGAACGCAACCAGCCGGGTTTTTTCGCCAATCTTGCCCGGGAGCAGAAGCCGGAGTTCCTGTGGATCGGCTGTTCGGACAGCCGGGTGCCGGCCAATCAGATCGTCGACCTTTCCCCGGGTGAGATCTTTGTCCACCGCAATATCGCCAATCTGGTCGTTCACTCGGATGTCAACTGCCACGCGGTGCTGCAGTTCGCCGTTGAGAACCTCGAAGTGCAGCATGTGATCGTCTGCGGCCATTTCGGCTGCGGCGGCGTGGCAGCCGCCCTGGCCGACCGGCCGCTCGGCCTGATCGACTACTGGCTGCGCCATATCCAGGATGTCGCCCGAAAGCACCAGCCGTTTCTCGACGACCTGTCGAGCGACGAGGCCAGGCGAGACGCTCTGTGCGCCCTGAACGTCATCGAGCAGGTCATGCACGCCTGCCGGGCAGCGCCGGTGCGCGCCGCCTGGGAGCGGGGGCAGCGCCTGGCCGTGCACAGCTGGATATATGGGCTGGAGGACGGCCGGCTGCAGGATCTCGGCATGCACGTCTCATCGCCGGAGGAAATTGCCCCGGTTTATCGGGAGGCGGTGGCCGCGGTCCACGCCCGGTTCACCGCCGGTGGGCCAGGTTAGCTTTTCGCCGGGTCAGGAAAACGAAGCGGTAAACTGGCGCAGCCTGCGGATGGCTTCCGGAATAGCGGCCAGGGCGGCCTCGATTTCACCTTCCGTCGTTTGCCTGCCGACGGTCAAACGCAGGCCGCCAAACGTCCATTCGGGTGACAGACCGAGCGCCTGGAGGACCGGAGAAGGCTCCGGATTGCCGCTGGAGCAGGCCGAGCCGCTGCTGGCGGCGATGCCAGCCGCGTCGAGCTGGATGAGCATTTCGTGGCCGTTCAGTCCTTTAAAAGAAAAGCTGGCGTGGTGCGGCAGCCGTTCGGTTGGATGGCCGGTCACCATCATTTCGTCCAGAGGAAATGCGGCAGTCAGCCCGGCGATCAGCCGGTCCCGCAGCCGCCGGTCGTGGGCCTGGGTGGCGGCCTGGTTTGCCAAGGCCAGCTCCAGGGCGCGGGCGGCCCCGACGGCAAAGGCGACATTGCTCGTCCCCGGTCGAAGGCCATTTTCCTGCCCGCCACCGGTATTGGGCGGAATCAGGGAGACCCCTTCGCGGACGTAGAGGATGCCAATTCCCTTCGGACCGCAATATTTGTGCGGGGCCAGGGAGAGGAGATCGACCGGCATCTCGCGCAGGTTCCAATCGATCAAATGGACGGCCTGGACGGCATCCGAGTGAAACAGGACACCGCGGTCCCGGGCCAGGGCGCCGATTTCGCGGAAGGGCTGCACGGTGCCAATTTCGTTGTTGGCGGCCATGATCGAAATGAGAACGGTATCCGGCCGGATCGCGGCGGCGATTTCGGCCGGATCGACCCGGCCGTAGCGGTCGACCCCGACGATCGTCACGTCGAAGCCGAACAGATTCCGCAGCTGTTCGGCCGTGCCGAGGACCGCTTCGTGCTCGATCAAGCTGGTGATGAGGTGATTGCCGCGGCCGCTCTGCCGCGCGGCCAGCATGGCACCGCGGATGGCCAGGTTATCGCTTTCCGATCCACTGCCGGTAAAAACGATTTCTGCCGGCCGGCACTGGAGGAGATCGGCGATCGTGCGGCGGGCGGTTTCCAGCCCCTGTTTGGCGCCGCGGCCGAAGTGGTGTACCGAGGACGGGTTGCCGTAGGCGGCCGTCCAGAACGGAAGCATCGCTTCAATGACACGGGGGTCGACGGGGGTGGTGGCGCTGTGATCGAGATAAATCGGCTGATCGGGCATGGAGTTCACCTGGTTGGACCGGTGGAGGGGCTGGAAATCAAAAACGGGCGAGGTTCGACCTCGCCCGTTTATCATAGCGAAAATGGACCTGACTTGTCGAGCGTCCTAGGCGGTCACCGAGACATCGCTTGCGGGAACTTCGGTGTTTTCTTCCTGCGAAAGGATGACATGGGCGGCCGGAATGCGGACCTGGAAGGTGGTGCCTTTGCCGACCTTGCTCTTGACGACCAGGGAGCCGCGGTGTTTTTCGATCCCTTCCTTCACCATGTAGAGGCCAATGCCGGTCCCGGCAATGCCTCGCTCGACGGCCGTCTGGGCCCGGTAAAAGCGCTTGAAGAGATTGGGCATCGCTTCCTGCGGGATGCCGATGCCCTCATCGCTGACTTCGATGAGAATTTCATCCCCCTCGCTGCGCGCCGAAACGCGCACCGCGCCGTCGAGGGTAAATTTGATGGCGTTTTCGACCAGATTTTTAAAGATCATGTAGATCGTGTCCCGGTCGGCGATGATCGGCGGGAGCTCTGGCTGGATCCGCTGGATGAACGTCAGCCCCTTTTCCGTGGCCTTATCGGCCAGGGCGCTCAGCATCTCGTCGAAGACCTCGTTCAGATTGACTTCGGTCGAACTTCGCTGGATTTCCTTCGCCTCCAGCTTGGCCAGCTGGAGCATCTGGCGGACCATCGTCTGCAGCCGATCGCTCTCATTGGCGATAGTCGTCAGGAAGCGATCGGATTTTTCCGGGTCGTTGATCGCCCCCTGCAGCAGGAGGCGGGCGTACATCAAAATAAGGGCCAGCGGCGTGCGCAGCTCGTGAACGATGTTGTGGAAAAAGTCGTCGCGCATCCGTTCGACTTCCCGGATCTGGCGGAGGTCGCTGAAGACGAGGATCGCCTCATTGGCCTCGCCATCCCGGTTGTTGACGGCTGCACCGCTGCCAAGCACGGGCACATAGGACTGGTTCTGGCGGATTTCACAGGCGAGCTGCGGATAATCGGCCCGGCTGCGCCCGTGCCGGTGTTTGAGCACCCGCTTCAGAAAATCGCCGAAGTCGCTGTCGCGCATCTGGATGACGGCCGCGGCTTCCTCCCCGATGATGTCGTCCCGCTTCTTATGCAGCAAGCTCAGCATGGCGTCGTTGATGGCGGTAATCCGGCCGTCGGAGGCATTGATCGTGACCATGCCTTCGGACATGCTCTGGAAAATCGTCTCAATTCGCCGTTTTTCCGAGACCACGTTGCCGTGCAGCTCGGCGTTAATGATGGCCGCGGTCAGCGGACCGCTGAGGGCATCCAGCAGTTTTTTATCGTGCTCGGTGAATTCGCCGTGCCGCTTATTGATCGCCTCCATAATGCCGATGACCCGGTCCTGCTCCTGCAGGGGAACGCAGAGAATCGAGCGGGTGGTAAACCCGGATTGATCATCGGAAGAGCGGGAGAAGCGGGTATCGGTGTAGGCGTTGTTGACGATGACCGGCTCTTTGTGCTCGGCCACCCAGCCGGCGATCCCCGCACCGGGGGGCAGGGTAATCGGGGGAATGTCGAGGAACATCGACCCCATCAATTCGGGAATGAAAATGATATTGCCGGTTTCGGGATCGATCAGGCCAAGCGAAAGCGATTCGACGTCGAGGATGCGGCGCATATCGGCCGAGACCTGGGCGAAAATCTCCTCCAGATTCAGCGTCGATGTGAGGGATTGGCTGATTTCGGCTGTCAGGGCGAATTCAATGGCCTGGCGATCGC
>JBFFZG010000297.1:0-5928 GCA_041568735.1 Promineifilaceae bacterium (SeqCode) | reverse complement strand
GGTCGATCCGGCTCGCATGACCCAGGTCGTTCTTAATCTCCTGGGGAACGCCCTCCAGTACACTCCGGCCGGCGGCCGGGTGACCCTCAGCGCGGCGGCCGGCCCGGATCAGCTCACCCTGGCGATCGCCGATACCGGGATTGGGATTCCGGCCGTCCACCTTGCCCATATCTTTGAGCGTTTCTACCGGGTCGATAAATCCCGCGCCCGGACCGGCGGGGGAAGCGGTATCGGCCTGACAATCAGCCGCCACCTCGTCGAAGCCCACGGCGGCACGCTGCAGGCGGCCAGCCCCGGCAGCGACCAGGGGAGCGTTTTCACGATTTCTATTCCACGCACCGCCTGAAACCCGTCACAATTTCTTCATACTTTTGTGCCAACCCCGTCACAATTGGCGGTTATTCTTCCTGTATCTGACTAAAACCAACGCGGCCGATCGGCCGCTCTGACAGGAGAAAATATCATGATGACCGGATTTGGTATGGGCTTTGGCTTTCTGGGCTTTTTCTTGATGGCCCTGTTTTGGATTCTGGTGATCGCCGGAGGGATCTGGCTGATCTCGAATATTTTTCCGCGCGCTGCCGCCGGCGGCAGCGGCCAGATCGAGAGCGCCCAGGAAATTCTGAAGCGGCGCTACGCTCGCGGCGAGCTGACAAAAGAAGAATTCGAATCGATGCGCCGCGATCTGGAGCAGTAAGGGAAAAATCATGAACAAACGCACAGCTTCAATTTTCGGTTTGATTTTCCTGCTCGCACTCGTCTTCGGCGTCGGCACCGCCTTCGGGAACAGTCTGACTGCCGGCCGTATCTTCGGCTGGTCAACGGCCGGATGGCCGGACAGCATGATGGGGGCCGGCACCTTCGGCAGCGGCATGATGCAGGGCAGCGGCATGATGCAGAACGGCGGCATGATGCAGAACGGCGGCATAATGCACGGCGGCGGCATGATGCAGAACGGCGGCATGATGCAGAACGGCGGCATGATGCACGGCAGTGGCATGATGCACGGCAGCGGCATGATGCACGGCAGCGGCATGGTGCACAGCGGCATGATGGCGACCTTCTTCGGTGGAACCGGCGCCCCGCCCCTCTCCCTGGAGGCGGCCGAAACGGCGGCCGAGGCTTTCCTGGCCGAAGCCGGCTACGACGACCTGGCTATCGACGAAATCATGATCTTTGACAACCACGCCTACGTGGCCGTCGTCGACCACCGCAGCGGCGAAGGGGCCTTCGAGCTGCTGGTCGATCCGGTCAACCAGAGCGTCTTCCCCGAACCGGGTCCCAACATGATGTGGAACACCACCTACGGGCACAGGACCGGGATGATGGGCGGCTTCCGGAGCGGCCCCGCGGCCGGAGCGGCCGTCACGGCCGAGGAAGCGCTCTCCCTGGCCCAGGCCTATCTCGACGAAGCCAATCCGGGTCTCAAGGCGGCCGATCCGGCCGCCTTCCCCGGCTACTTCACCCTCCACACGGAGCGGGATGGGGCAATCGTCGGCATGCTCAGTGTGAACAGCAGCACCGGCAGCGTCTTCCCCCACTTCTGGCACGGCGAATTTGTCGAAATGAGCGAACACGGCCACGCCGAATAGCGTCTGCCGAAAGGCTCAACCCCTATGAAAACAGGCGGCCCAGAATTGGATTCCGGGCCGCTTTTTGCTGGCTTCCGCCGGGGAAGCCGTAAAATGAAGGCGGGAAAGGATGGGAGTCGAACCCACCGCCGCTTGCTCAGCGCAACCGGCCACTGATTTTGAAGACCAGGACGACCACCGGGCCGCAACCATTCCCCCGGGGCCACACTCCCCTGTCGGGAGGAGCGGAGCATGAGATTTCTATTTTAATCCATTTGACTTCCCGCGTCACTCTGATAAAATTTTGAACGCTCCAAGCGAAGCGTGAAAAAGCCAAGATAGCTCAGTTGGTAGAGCACTGCACTGAAAATGCAGGAGTCCCCAGTTCGAGTCTGGGTCTTGGCACTGACCCCCGGTTTTGCTAAAATGGGGGTCCTTCGCGCGGGTGTAGTTCAGTGGTAGAACGTCTCCTTGCCAAGGAGAAGGTCGAGAGTTCGAATCTCTTCGCCCGCTCAAAACAGCAAGCCTGATCGCTTGCTGTTTTTATTTTTAAGCCCGGCCGGGGTGACTTGCGCCCCGGCGCATCTCCGGTAAAATCGGGACGCGAATTGAAAATCGGCGACGTGGCCAAGTGGTAAGGCAGAGCTCTGCAAAAGCTCCATCACCGGTTCGAATCCGGTCGTCGCCTTGAACAGCCCTCGAGCAGTCGAGGGCTGTTTTTGAAACCGCCGGCCGCTGCCGGCAGCCCATCCCCCACAGAAACACATTAACCCATGACCAACCCCATCCTCGAGATGTTTCAGCAGGCGATCGGCCAGGAATTAACCGGGAGTCTCTCCCCAATGGGACGCTGGCTGCGCGGCCGCCTGGTTGCCGCCGAAGATGGCAGCTTCACCGTCGAATACCCGGTGCGAGAGGAGATGACCAATCCGGCCGGTGTGCTCCACGGCGGGGCGATCGCCGCCATGCTCGACGATTGCATCGGGATGACCATCTTTGCCCTCGGCCTGGCCGTCCCCTTTACTTCGATCAACCTCAACATCGACTTTTTGCGCAGCGCTCGCCCGGGAGAAACCGTCACCGCCAGAAGTCACATCCTGCGCGCCGGCAGTGCCATCATCCATGCCGAAGCGGGGCTGACCGACGGCGAGGGTCGTCTGCTGGCCCGGGCCACCTCCAACCTGCTCCGCCTCCGCGCTAAAAATGGTTGACCATCCGGCGGCCCCTCTCCAGGAAGCCATTTTTTCCATGATCTCCCACATTCTGGTTATCCGAGTATACTCCCCTTCGCCCGGCACCGGCGTAATTTAAGGATCACCATGACCACCACTCCCGAAAAGGGGCTCGATTTCAAAAAACTGCTCCCCATCCTCGTCATCGTCCTCGTCGATGTGCTGGGTCTGACGATCATTATTCCCATTCTTCCTTTCTACGCCCTGGCCTTCGACGCCGGCCCCACGCTGATCGGCCTGCTCGGCACCAGTTATCCCCTGATGCAGTTCCTGTTCGTGCCGGTTTTGGGTGCCCTCTCCGACCGCCACGGCCGCAAACCGGTGCTGGCGGCCGCCCAGGTCGGCACCTTTCTCAGCCTGCTGATCCTCGGTTTCGCCGGCAGTCTCTGGATGCTCTTTGTGTCGCGAATTGTCGACGGCATCACCGGCGCCAACCTGGCCACAGCCCAGGCCGTAATCACCGACAGCACCCCGCCGAGCGAGCGAGCCAGGGGTCTGGGACTGATCGGCGCCACCTTCGGCGTCGGCTTCGTCATCGGCCCGGCCCTGAGCGGGCTGGCCCTGCGCCTGAGCGGCAACAACTACGGCGCTCCAGCCTTCCTGGCGGCCGGTTTCGCCCTGCTCAGCGTCCTCCTGACCTTCTTCATGCTGCCGGAAACCCTCCCGGTGGAAAAACGGGGCCAGGGGCCGGTTCGCCGCCGGAACTTCGGCCGCATGGCGCAGGCGCTGCGGGACCCCCGCTTCGGCTTTCTCTTCATTTTCATCTTCGGACTCCAGGTGATTTTCGGCGCCTTCCAGCTCTCGTTTGCACCGTTCACGCTCAACCGGCTGGGGCTCAACAGCCTGGGCAACACGATTTTCTTCGCCCTCTTCGGGGTCGTCATCGTCCTCGTCCAGGGTGGCCTGATCGGCCCCTTGAGCAAAAAATTCGGCGAGCGGCGGCTGGTGCTGGCCGGCCTCTTCTTTTTCAGCCTCGGTTTCATCCTGGCCAGCTTCACCCCGCAGCAGCCGGTCCCCTGGTATTCCCGCGCCGAACTGATCGACGAGCTCGCCAGCCAGAGCACCGCGGCCGCGGCCGGCTCGGCCACCCAGATCAATCTCCTCCCCCGGGAAGGGGCCGCCCCGGGCTGGTTTGCCCTGATCTACACCCTGCTGGCCATCCTGCCGGTGCCGATAGGATCCGGCCTGATCCAGCCGAACATTCAGAGTCTCGTCACCCGGCGGGCCGACCCGCAAAAAATCGGGGAAGCGCTGGGGCTGGCAGCGTCGTTCATGGCCCTCGGCACGGCCACCGGGCCGATCACCGGCGGGCTTCTCTTCGATCTGCTCGGCCCCAACGGCCTCTATTTCGGCTGCGGGGTGGCCGCTGCCCTGCTGCTCTTCCTGACCAACCGCCATCTCGGCGGCTCACTGGAAAAGCAGGTCGTCTCGATGGCCGGCCGCTCAGAAGACTGATTTTCCGGCGAGCAAATTTCGCCGATAAAAAAAGGGTTCCTGGCGGATCGTCCGGAACCCTTTTTAGCTTTTCGTTTTCGGCTGAAAACAGCCTTACCGCTGCCCGACAAAAGCGAAATTGGACACCCGGGTCAGGACGAGGGCGCCGGCCGTCGAGGCTTCCGCAGAGGCGCTGTACCCCCGCACATTCCCCGCCCGGTCGCGCGCCGAGACGCGAAACTCGTAGATCTGAGCCGGATTGGGCGGCCAGTAGAGAATGGTGCTCCGCGTCGAGTTGACGGCCACGTCGCTCCAACTGCTTCCGCCGGCCGGCCGCACCTGCAGGCTGACCGATTCAAGCCCGGTCTGGTCGTCGGAGGCGATCACCTGCACGCCAATCTGACCGCTGGGCAGCCTGAAAACTTTACCCAGGGCGGCCGTCGGGGGAATCTTGTCGAGATTGATCTTGCCGACCACCGAATTGGCCGTCGTCCAGCCCACCGCCGTCACCTGCCAGTAGAGAACGTCCCCAGCTACGGCAAAAGCTTCGGTGACCTGCCGCGTGCTGGCGCTGTATACCTTGTCGAGGACGATATTGGTCATGGCCGCATCGGTCGCCACCCGCAGCCGCATGCTGGCCGGGTTGTAGACGTCGATGACATCCCATTTGAAGGTGACACTGCTGGGCGCCACCCAGGCCTCGCCGGCCGGCTCCTGCAGCACCACCCGGCCGTAGTTTTCCAGGCGGCGCAGCCGGATCGTATCAAACCAGACCCCCAGCCCATCCGGGTTGTCGCCGGTGATATCGATCAGCCGCAGCCGGTTGTCGCTCGACAGGATCAGGGGAAAGGCGCCGAGCGACGTCCAGCGGCCGACCCGGTTCTGCTGGTCGAGGGTGACGGCGCTGCTGCCGCCCGAATGAAAGACCGTGTAGCGGGCGCCGCGCGTTTCTCCCCGGCCGGTGTTGCAGTAGGGCACGAAGACCTGCAGATCGTAGAGGCCGTTCACCGGCACATTAAAGCGCCATTCTCCCCAGTAAGGCGTGGCGTTCTGATCGTTGGTCGACCACGTGTAATAGGCATGCGTGTTGTAGCCGCACTGCCTCGGCGCGTCCCAGCGCAGGCTGCTCGACTTGGTGAAGGCGCTGCTCAGTTCGTCGATATAGATGTGGTCGTTCACCAGCCATGGCAGCCGGCCGCTGACCTGGTCCCGCACCCACGGCAGCAGGGCGTGCGCCTGCCCACCGGGGCAGGTGGTCGTGCCGTAGACATCTCGATGTCCCATGAGCGTCGGCCGGGCGCTGCCCAGATCCGGCATGAACGCCCCTTCATAGACGTTGATCCGGCGCTGGTCGGCCTTCCAGGCCAGCAGGTTGATCAGGGAGTTGAGCATCGGATCCGGCGGCCGGATCCCCCCGGCGTACTCGGACGGCCAGGTAAAAGTGCCAATCAGCGAAACCCCCATGCTCCCCCGGTTGCCGCCGGCGGCATGGGTGCCGATCACATCATCCCCCCCGCGGTGCCCTTCGTAAATGACCCCATTCATGTCGATGAGGTAGTTGTAGCCGATGTCCCCCCAACAATTGCCACTTTTTAAAGCATGGTATCGAAAGATCGCACGCACGGTGGCCGCCCAATCGGAGCCGCTGTTGTTCGTCACCGTGTGATGCACGATCAGGTGGGTGACCGTCT
>JBFFZG010000296.1:0-5937 GCA_041568735.1 Promineifilaceae bacterium (SeqCode) | reverse complement strand
GGGGAACGGGGGATGGGAGTTGGGGGTTGGGAGTTGGTGGGTAGAAGGCGGGGCTCAATCTGGTTTGTTTTCCAGGTTGGAAATTTAGATCTGGGTGGGGGTCGATAGAGGTGGCAGGACCATCTATACAGGGGGTTTTTGTTCTGTTATACTGCTGAAGCTTTCAATTTAATGCTGATCATTTCGGGGCTTTTCGCCTTTGAGAGGCGGGGAGTGGATTATGGCGACGACTGGTGATTGGAAATGGTTTGTCCGGGGGTTCCTGCTGACGCTCCTGGTATTTGGCATCATTCTTTTCCCGCGCTTTGCGCAGACCCAGGCCGGGGGAAACGCGGAAGAATTCGACCGGCCGTCGGCCGGGGAGAGCAGCCTGGCCACCGACGATCCGCTGGGCCGGCGCTTCATCCCGCTGGTCGAAGCGGAGCAGACACTTTCCAATGCGGCCCTGCAGGAAATGGCGGCCGGGATGGGGTCGTCCGGAGCAACCGACGACCCGCAGGGACGGCTGCGCGTCCCATTGACCGAAGAGCCGGCTCCCCAGTCGAACGCGGCCGAGGGGGGATCTCCGGCTGACATCGCCGGGGCCTCCGCCGCGGCTGAACGGCGAGAAGCGGATCTCCTGAGCGCCGCGGCCAAGTATACGTCGCCCCTGGTCATAACCGCGGCCGATTTTTCCGATGACGGATTCGATCCCGACAGCGTTTTCTTCTCTTTTGGCGGGGGCTACTTCGCCGGCAACGCGGCGAATTATGGCTGCCTGATCGCGCCGGCCTACCTGCCGGCCGGCGCCACCGTCACGGACATGTTTGTCAGCGTTTTCGACAACGACAGCGCCCGCGCGATTGCCGTCACCCTGCGGCGGGTAGACAACTTCACCGGCACCGGGGGTACGATGGCCACGGCGACGACGACGGCCAGCGGCGCCTTCAACGGGGTCCAGACCATCTCGTCGTCTACCATCACCAACCCGGTCATCGCTTATCCGGATTACTCCTACTACGTGACCGCCTGCCTCGGATCCGCCTCGATCCGCCTGTACTCGGTGCGGCTGTACTACACCACCCCATAAGGAACGGCGAACGATGGCATCGAGCAAACTCAAACCCTTCCTGGCCGGTGTCCTGGCGGCGCTGCTCTGCGTGGTGGTCGTCTGGCCTGTGCTGGCCGATCCCGCCCGGAAGCTCCCGCTTGAAAGTTCCGGACCGCAGCAGCCCACTGGCATCTCGGCATTTGACGCCGTTTCTCCTCACGTGATTCCGGCCGCCGCCTTTGCCGCCGATGGGTTCAACCCCGCCAGCGTTTTCTTTTCTTTTGGCGGTGGGTATTTTACGGGGAATACAGCCGCTTACGGCTGCCTGCAGGCGCCGGTCTACCTGCCGTCCGGGGTTCCGGTCCGGGCGATGTTCGTCTCGGTCTACGACAATGACCCCGGCCGCTCGATTGCCGTGAACCTGCGGCGGGTCGATAACTTTACCGGCACCGTCGCCACGATGGGCACGGCCTCGACGACATCGAGCGGCGCTGCCCCCGGCATCCAGGTGCTCGTCGATGATACCATCGCCTTCCCGGAAATCCGCCACCCGGATTTCAGCTACTTCGTGACGGCCTGTCTCGGGTCGTCCAGCCTGCGCCTCTATTCGGTGCGGCTGCGCTACGGCTACGATCTCTACATCCCGTTTGTGCGCAAATCCTGACGGCTGACCCCGCCCTGGGGACGGTTTTCCAGCCAACCGGCTTATTCCGGCCGGTACGGCGCTTCCTGCTCGATCCGGCCGACGTATTCCGGCCGGTTGGGATGGTCGAGCATCTGGCGAATCGCCTGGATTTCGCCGATGTGGTACCAGTAGTGGTAGGTCACCCGGCGCATGGCCGAGCCGACGCTCTGGCCGACCGCCCGGCCGCCTCGCAGCAGCTCCGCCTGCAGAGATTCCGTCGTCAGGGCGTCCAGGAAGGGGTCGGCCGCGGCCGTGACCTCTTCCCACAGCACCCTCATTTCGGCCAGCGAGGGGGTGCTCATGGGGGCGCCGTAGGCCAGCAGCTCGTTCAGCCGGGGGTGGAGGACGCGCCCCTGCCCGTATTCCAGCCAGTATTTCTGCTCGTGCCAGGCCAGGTGGCCGACTGTCCAGCCGATGCTGTTCATGGGGCCGAAATGGCGGGCGCCGTCTTCTTCGGAAACGCCTTCCAGGCCGCGCAGCCATTCGCGGCGGGTAAAGCGCAGCTGGTCGACCAGGGGATGGGCCATGCGATTGCTCCTTGGTTGGGGAATCGGTATCGAAAAACCGCAATTTTAACCCGCCTGGCGGCAGGTTTCCATCTGTCCATCTGAGCCGGGCCGCGGGGCCCTGGGAAAATCTGAAAAAAGTCGGCAGTTCTAACTGCCGAATGGGAGGTAGACTTCATTTTCCCGGAAACTGGCAGTTTCCGGGAAAATTAGGGCACCCTCTCAAAAATTTTTCCCTTTGGCCACGGCCCAACCACCCCCCGGCCGGGGTCAAACCAGGGCCAGCTCGCGGCGAAACGGGGTGCCCGCCGCCGGCGGCTCGTCGAACGCGCGGGCGGCCTGGTGGCCGGCGTAGACCGCCTGGGCGATCAGCCCCGGCGCCTCAGCGTCGCCGATTACCCGCAGGGAGCGGAGCCGGCCGGCCTCGAGCGCCGGCCGCAGCTCCCGGTAAAGACCCTCCTCCGGCAGCCGGTCGGTCACCAGCACCACCCCCGCACAGGGAAGCTCGACGGCGGCGCCGCGAACGCGGTCGGTCAGAACGGCCGCCTCCGGGGAGATCCGCTCCAGGGTGTGCTGGGTGTATAAATCAACTCCCAGGTCGATCAGCCGGCGCTGGATCCGCTCCTGCTCCAGCGTGAACTGGGCCCAGTACGAGACCAGCGGGGCCGGCGTGACCAGGCTGACCTGGCAGCCGGCCCGCACGAGCAGTTCGGCCAGCACTCCACCCAGATAGAAATGGTCGTTGTCGTACAGAATGACCCGCCCCGACGGCAGCCGGCCAGCCATCAAGTCGTCAGGGGAAAAAACATGAGGAGCATCGTGGCCGGGCAGCGGCTGCCAGCGCCCGCGGCCGATCCCATCCCGCCGCCAGCGCGACCCGGTAGCCAGAATCACATCGGCGAAGCCGGCTTCCAGGACCTCCCCGGCGGTCATCGAGCTTTCCGGATAGAGCGAGACCCGGTCCAGTTTTTCGATCTGGGTCAGACGCCAGTCGATCACCCGCCGCCACTCCCGCAGCCCGGGCAGGGCCGACTCCAGGGCGACCCGGCCGCCCAGCTCCCGCCGCCCCTCGACGAGCACCACCCGGTACCCTCGCTGACCCAGGGCGCGGGCGCACTCCAGCCCGGCCGGTCCGCCGCCGACGACGAGCACGTCCCGCTCACTCCGGCGCGGAGCGATCTGCTCCGGATGCCATTCCTGCCGCCATTCCTCGCCCATGGTCGGGTTCTGGGTGCAGCGAATGGGGACGATGCGGGTGTCGGCCGAGACACAGATGTTGCAGCCGATGCATTCGCGGATGTCTTCAATCCGATTTTCCGCGATTTTCCGCGGGAGAAACGGATCGGCGATCGACGGCCGGGCGGCCCCGATCAGGTCCAGGATCCCCCGCTCGACGGCCGACACCATCGCCTCGGGCGTCGTGTAGCGGCCGACCCCGACAACCGGCTTGCTCGTCAATTTTTTAACAAAGCCGATATAGCGCTCCTGGAACCCCTCTTTTTCGAAGCGCGACGTGGCCGAGTCGTGGCTCCAACTGCTGATGTTGACATCCCACAGATCGGGCAGCTCGGCCAGCATGGCCACGATCTCATAGCCCTCCCCCTGGTGCGTGATCCCCTCCTCGCCGAGCAGCTCGTCGACCGCCAGCCGCACGGCCACGGCGCAGCGATCCCCCACCGCTTCCAGCGTCTCTTCGATCAGCTCGCGCAGCAGGCGCACCCGGTTGGCCAGGCTGCCCCCGTATTCGTCGGTCCGGTCGTTGAATCGGCGCGAGAGGAACTGCATGGGCAGGGTCAGCATGTGGCCGGCATAGCAGTAAATGATGTCGAAGCCGGCCGCTTTGGCCCGCAGCGCCGCCTCCCGGTGCCAGCGGCGCACCCGGCGAATGTCTTCCCGGTCCATGGCCCGGGTCTGCACCGGGTTGTAGCCCCCACCGCCCAGCACGCTCATTGAGCGCGGGCCGAACGGGGGCACCCGCGAATAGAGATTGGAGGCGTTCAGCCCGTTGTGGGCCAGCTCGATGCCGGCCAGCGCCCCGTGCGCGTGCACGCTCTCGACCATCAGCCGCTGGGCGGGAAGGTCCCCGTCGTCCCAGAGACGCCCTTCGATGTAGGGGGAGAGGTCGCTGGAGTGGTGGATTTCCACCTCTTCCGTGCAGACGACCCCCCAGCCGCCGGCGGCCTTCATCCCGCGCATGGCCGCCAGGGCGTGGGGCGACCGGTAGCCGAGGCCATTGCAGTGCGGGACCTGGTAGAAGCGGTTGGGGGCGACAACCGGTCCGATCGGAACCGGCTCGAGAAGCAGCTGGTAGGGGTTGTTCATCGGGTTTCCCTTATGCGGAGATAATCACCTTAAGGGCGGGATGATACCAGCAGTCCGCCGGCCGGCAACAGCGGCGGCCGGGCGAGCGATCGGCGCCAGACAGTCCGAAACCAGGGTCAGCGGGTCAGCTTGCGGTAGGTGATCCGGTGCGGCCGGTCATAGGCCGGGCCGAGCTCCTGGCGGCGCATCTCTTCGTATTCGCTGTAGGTGCCGTGGAAAAAGCGGACCTGACTGTCCCCCTCAAAAGCGAGGATATGGGTGGCCACCCGGTCGAGAAACCAGCGATCGTGCGAGATGATCAGCGCCGACCCGGCAAAATTTTCGAGCCCCTCTTCCAGGGCACGCAGGGTCGCCACGTCGAGATCGTTGGTCGGTTCGTCCAGCAGCAGCAGATTGGCTCCGCTCTTGAGCGTCTTGGCCAGGTGGACCCGGTTGCGCTCCCCGCCGGAGAGATCGCCGACTTTTTTCTGCTGGTCGCTGCCGTTGAAGTTGAAGCGGGAGACATAGGCCCGCGAGTTGAGGCGGCGGCTGCCGATTTCGATCTCTTCCCGGCCGTCGGAAATCTCCTGCCAGACGGTTTTGTCGCCCTCGAGGGTATCCCGTTTTTGATCGACATACCCCAGGACGACCGACTGGCCGATCTCCAGGTCGCCCCGGTCCGGCGCTTCCTGGCCGGTGATCATGCGGATCAGGGTCGTCTTGCCGGCGCCGTTCGGCCCGATCACTCCGATAATCGCCCCGGGCAGAATCTCGAAGGTCAGGTTGTCGACCAGGAGCCGATCCCCCAGCGCTTTCTGGACCCCATCGGCCCGTACGACGATATCCCCCAGGCGCGGGCCGGAGGGAATATAAATCTCCTGCCGGTTGATCTTGTCCGGCGTATCTTCCTCGAGCAGGGTGTTGTAGGCGTTGAGCCGGGCTTTGCTCTTGGCCCGCCGTCCTTTCGGGTTCATCCGCACCCATTCGAGCTCCTGCCGCAGGGTTTTCTGGCGCAGGGAGGCCTGTTTTTCCTCCTGGGCCAGCCGCTGCTCTTTCTGCTCGAGCCAGGAAGTGTAGTTCCCTTTCCAGGGAATGCCAAACCCCCGGTCGAGCTCGAGAATCCAACCGGCGACGTTGTCGAGGAAATACCGATCGTGCGTGACAGCGATGACCGTCCCTTCGTAGACCTGCAGATGGCGCTCCAGCCAGGCGACCGACTCGGCGTCGAGATGGTTGGTCGGCTCATCGAGCAGGAGGATATCCGGTTTCTGCAGCAGCAGCCGGACCAGGGCGACCCGCCGCCGCTCGCCGCCGGAGACGAGGTTGAGGGGCATGTCGGCCGGTGGGCAGCGCAGGGCATCCATGGCCAGCTCGAGCTGGCTGTCGAGGTCCCAGGCATTGAGCCGGTCGATCTC
>JBFFZG010000295.1:0-5941 GCA_041568735.1 Promineifilaceae bacterium (SeqCode) | reverse complement strand
CATGTTGTGATCGGCATCATTCTCGTCCTGATCGTCTGGTACAACGGGCAGAAAGGGGCCTATACGGCCGAAGACCACTGGGGCGTCGAAGCCTGCGCCATCTTCTGGCACTATGTCGACCTGGTCTGGGTCTTTTTCTACCCGGCCCTTTACCTGATCGGGTATGCGGTGCATTTCTGAGATTCCGCAATCAGTGACCAGTCAACCGTAAGCAGTTGGGGTGGGAAAGGGTCCGGGCCGGCATGACTGGCACCGATAACCGGCGACTCAACCCTGAATACCGACTGCCGGATACCGTCCGCCCGCCATCATGAATACCGTCACCTACAGGCTGCTGACTTCCTGGGAAGTGCGGCCTTTTTTATTCCTCTTTTTCCTCGGCCTGGGGCTGCTGTACACGGCCGGTTGGATGCGGCTGCGGCGGCGGGGAAAGCGGGGGAAGCTGGCGGCCGGCTGGCGCCTGGCCTTTTACTGGGCGGCGCTGCTTCTGCTCGTCGTCGCCCTCATGTCCCCCCTCGACGTTCTCAGCGCCGATCTCTTCTTCATGCACATGATCCAGCACCTGGTCATGACCATGATTTCCGCTCCGCTCCTGATGCTGGCCAACCCGATGCCCTTTTTGATCTGGGGACTGCCCGACCGGCTGCGCCATCCCGTCGGCCGCTTCTTGACCAGCTTTCTGCGCCGCCGCTCCCCCATTCGCGAGCGGCTGCGCACGGCAACCCATGGGGCCTACGTCTGGGTCGTCATGGTCGGGATTCTCTGGGGCTGGCACGACTTCCGTCTCTACAACCTGGCCCAGGGCGAGGGGTGGATTCACGACCTGGAGCACCTCACCTTTTATGGCTCCGCGCTCCTCTACTGGTGGCGGGTGACGGGGGCCGGGCCGCGCCTCCACCCCCGGATGTCGCGCGGCGGAGCGGTTGGCTATCTGCTGGCCGGCATCCCGGCCACGTTCGTGCTGGGGGTAGGGATCGCCTTTTCCACCACGGTGATCTATACCTATTATGAAACCCGCCCCCGCCTGCTCGGCCTGTCGGTGCTCGACGACCAGACGATTGGAGGGATCATCATGTGGGTCGGGGGCAGTATGATGTACCTGATGGCGGCCCTGATCGTCGTGGGGATCTGGCTCTACGAACAGGAGAAACGGCCGGTTTTTCCCCGGCCGCCGGAAGGGCACGACATGAATAAATCATGACGAATTCAGGACGGCCGTCCGGGATTGTGGCATAATTCGCCCAGCCGCATCCCTGTCGCGGCGTCCTTGATAACCTATGTAACAGGAAACCCTATGTTTTCGAAAAAATGGATAGCCTTCATCTTGACGATCCTGGCGGCTGCCCTGCCGGCCGCCGTCTGGGCCCACAGCGGGGGTACCTCCCAGCTGAACCGCGAACCCGCCGGCCCCTTCATGATTTCAGCCTGGACTCTGCCCGAAACGCTGGAGGTCGGGGAAATCAACCTGATCATTCTCGTCACCACCCGCGGGGAAAGTGGCGTCGACGACTATATCCTCGACGCCGATGTCCGGGTCACCCTGACGAACCGGGACAGCGGGGAAACCAAAACGGTGACCGCCACCCACGAAGACGCGACCAACAAGCTCTTCTACGAAAGCTACACCGAAATTGAGAGCGAAGGGCGCTGGCAGACCGAGATCGCCGTCCAGTCGGGTGGGGAAACCGGGTCGGCCGGCTTTTCGTTTGAGGTCGGCGAGGTGCCGGCCGGCACCAGCTGGCCGATCTACGCCGCCGGCGCCGCGGTCATCGCCTCGGCGGCGGGGCTGTGGCTGTTCGGCCGCCGGCGAACCAGCCCGGGAGAAAAAGCGGGCGAGGCCCTCGATTCCCCCAGTGCTCGATGATCTCACCCGCGGCTTTCTTCAGCCGCCGCTGGCGCTGGCCGACCGTGGCCGTTCTCGTCGGGATGGTGTTTCTGGCCCGGCTCGGATTCTGGCAGCTCGACCGGCTGGAGTGGCGGCGGGGGCTGAACGCCGCCAAAGCGGCCGAAATGGACCGCCCCCCCCTCGTCCTCAACGGGGACCTGACAGGGCAGGAGCTGGCCGGGATGATCAACCGGCAGGCCGTGGCCTCTGGCGCCTATGATTTTGAGCACCAGTTCATTATCGAGTCTCAGAGCTACAACGGCCGTCCGGGCCGCTTCCTGGTCACTCCCCTGCGGCTGACCGGCCGGGAAGAAAGCATCCTGGTCAACCGCGGCTGGGTGCCGCTGGACAAAACCGATTACGCTCGCTTCGACCGGCCGGCCGGTCCCCACGAGGTGGCCGGCCGGCTGGCGGCCGGGCAAACCCTGAGCGGCGGCCGCCAGACCGAGATCACGGCCGACCGCCGCCTGTTTCGGGTCGACGTCGCCGCCATGGCGGCCATGCTCCCTTACCCGGTGCTGCCGGTCTATCTGCTGCCGGAAGCGGGCGACCCGGCCGCGGCTGAGCTCCCTTATCCCATCGCCCCGGATCTATCGCTCAGCGAAGGCAGCCACCTGAGCTACGCCATCCAGTGGTTCAGCTTTTCCCTGCTGCTCGGAGTGATCTACGTCTACTACGTCCGGCGGCAGTCCCGGACCGCCGCCGTTCATCCGCCAGGTGAACCGGGCTGAAGGCCGGGAAACCGCCGCCCCTTTAGCCGTTGGTTAACTCTGGCACGGAACCATTGCCCGGCGAGGCGGCTTCCTCCTATAATGTCACTCACTTGTCACCGGGATCGGCCCGGCTGCGGGCTGCTTTGAGCCGGTGCCGCTCACCTCAGACTGCCGGGCCGGAGCCCGGCAGGCAAGGACCGCGATTTCCACAAGGCGAGAATCGAAGATGCTGAAACAGATCCCCCGCATTCCCGAAGGCTGGACGACCTTTTTCCTCGTCCTGGCCATGATTTACCTGACGGGCTACGCCATCGATCAGGCGGAGCTGACGCCGGGGCTCGACGTCCTCATGACGATCGGCTTTTACGGGTACATCGCCGGGTTTTTCCTCGCCAAATCCCGCTTTTCCAGCCGCACCGCCACCCTCTTCGCGATCGTCTACGGGGCTTTTGCCATTTTTTACCTCCTCGGCCGCCGCTTCATGCCCGAAGGCATGATCTGGAGCCACCGGGTCGCCGATATGGCCTACCGGCAGGCCGACTGGATCAACAAGGCGATTTACGGGGGGACGAGCCGGGATGCCCTGATTTTCACCATGCACACCTCGGTAATTTTCTGGGTGCTGGGGGTGACGGCCGCCTGGTTCACATTTCGCGAAAAGAAAATCTGGCGGGTGGTGCTGCCGGCCGGCCTCGTGCTGCTCAGCGTCGTCTACTACTACTACGGCCCCAAGCCGCTCTGGCTCTACCTGGTCCTCTACATTCTGATTTCCTTCCTCTATATCTCCCGGACCTTCCTGGCCGAGCAGGAGAGTGAGTGGATCGCCGCCGTCGTCCGCTACGAACGAAGCATCACTGCGAATTTCATGGCCGGCGGCCTGATCCTGGCCCTCATCGCCCTGCTCGGTGCCTGGACCGCTCCCCCGCTGTCGGCCAACGCGACGGTCAACCAGGCGATCGGCGGCGTCAATTCCCCGCTGCGGCGGCTGCAGGATAACTGGACCCGCCTTTTTTCTTCCCTGCGCTCCTATGGCACGGCGACCAATGACAGCTACTCCGGCTCCCTGACGCTCGGTGGCCCGCGCAACGTCGGCGACTCCCTGATCATGGACGTTTTCGTCCCCCAGGAGCTGCCCTATGCCTACTGGCAGGCGGTCGTCTTTGAAACCTATGATGACGGCGCCTGGAGCAGCCCCCCCGGCGAGCGCGTTATGATCATCCCGGATGACGGGCCGATCAACGTGCCCGAGACCCAATCGCGCGAGGCGATCACCCAGACGGTGCGCAATTTCGTGCCCAACGCCGGCACGATTTACGGCATGCCGGAGGTCATCGGCTCCGACAAGCAGCTCTTCGTCTCGCAGCAGCTGGACAGCCGGGGCAACAGCCTCGTCAGCGCGGTGCAGTCCCGCTACGTCCTGCAGCAGGGAGACATCTACAACACGCGCTCCCGCATGAGCGTCGCCACCTCCAGCCAGCTGCGAGCGGCCGGGCGCGATTACCCCGACTGGATCGAACCCTACCTGCAGGTGCCCGACGAGATGACCGGCCGCACGCTGGCCCTCGCCGGTGACCTGGTTTCCGGACAGCCGACTGTTTACGACGCGGCCGTCACCGTCCAGAACTACCTGCGCCAGGCCATCAAGTACAACGACCAGATCCAGGCCCCGCCGCCCAGTGTGGAGCCGATCGATTACGTCCTGTTTGATCTGCAGGAAGGGTACTGCAACTACTACGCCACCGCCATGGTGATGATGCTCCGCTCGCAGCGGATCCCGGCCCGCATGGTAGCCGGCTACGCGGCCGGGGAGTTCATCAAGGACGCCAACGTCTACCGGGTCCGGGCCAAGGACGCTCACACCTGGGTGGAGGTCTATTTCCCGACCTATGGCTGGGTCCAGTTTGAGCCCACGTCCGCCATCCCCGTCTTCAACCGGCCGGAAGGGGAGAGTCCCTTTGGCCTGGACGTGCCCGCCACCGCCAATCCGGGCGCGGTCGACGCCCTCGGGCCGGACCGCGGCGGGCTGCTGCCGGAGGACGACCTGCTGGAAGGGGAAAACACCCTCGGCGACGGCCTGACCCCACTGACCGGGCCGGGCGGCTTCTCTCTCCAGACCCTGTTTTCCGCCGAGTATCTGCCGGTGACGCTGGCCGTTCTCCTCGTCCTGGTGGCCGGCGCGGCGCTTTACCTGGGCCACCGGATTAACCAGCGGGTGGAAGGGGATATTCGCCAGAGCTATTCTCGCCTGGGCCAGTGGAGCCGCTGGCTGGGGCATGCGCCGCAGATCAACCAGACTCCTTTCGAGCGGGCCGACGTTCTGGTGTCGATCATCCCCGAAGGGCGCCGGCCGATTCGCACCCTGACCGCGGAATTCGTCCGCTATTCTTTCAGCCGGAACGGCCATTCGCCGAATGGGGTCGATCCGCAGGCCGAGTGGCGCGAACTGCGGCCGCTGCTCCTGCGCCAGACGCTGGCCCATCAGGCCGGGTTGGCCCGCGGATGGATGCGGGAGCGCACGCGACGCTGGCGATTCTGGAGATAATGGGGGTTGGGGGTTGGGAGATGGGAGCTGGGGGTTGGGCAGGGAGCGTCGTGGTTTTGGGATATAATGACCGGCAGCCCGGCTAGCGAGGTGTCCCATGCTCCCAGAATATCTGATCAAGTCCCTGCGCCAGATCACCGGCGAGGCGTTCGTCGCCACCGTCGACGCCGAGCGCCAGCTGCACAGCCGGGATCAATCGAGCCACCCGGCCTGCCTGCCGGACGCCGTCGCCTGGCCGGAATCGACCGCTCAGGTCAGCGCCATCGCCGCCCTGGCCCATGAAGCCCGCATCCCCCTCGTCGGCTGGGGCGCCGGCACCAGCCTGGAAGGAAACTCGATCCCCCTCTTTGGCGGCATTGTCGTCGATTTCAGCCGCATGAACCGCATCCTGGCCGTGCACGACCAGGATTTCCAGGTCACCGTCCAGCCGGGGCTGCTCTACAAAGATATGAACCACGAGCTGGCCCGCTTCGGCCTCTTCTTTCCCCCCGATCCCGGCGCCAACGCCAGCCTCGGCGGCATGATCGCCAACAACGCCGCCGGCAGCCGCACCGTCAAGTACGGCGCCACGCGGGACAACGTCCTGGCCCTGGAGGTCGTCCTGGCCGGCGGCGAGATCATCCGCACCGGCTCCCGCTCGGTCAAGCAGTCGGCCGGCTACGATCTGACCCATCTCTTCACCGGATCGGAGGGGACGCTGGGGCTGATCACGGAGGCGACGTTGAAGCTGGCGCCGCTGCCGGCCCATTTCAGTGTGGCCACGGCCGCTTTTCCGACGGTGGCGGCGGCGGCCGAGGCGGT
>JBFFZG010000294.1:0-5946 GCA_041568735.1 Promineifilaceae bacterium (SeqCode) | reverse complement strand
GGGTCTTCACCCGGCTGGTGCCCTGGATTCGCCTGGCCCACCGGCTCGAACCGGCGCTCAAAAAGGGCAAAGATCAGGCGGCCGCCCTGCTGCGGCGGGGAGTGGGCCGGTGACCGCGGAGGTGACCGGCCGGCCAATCCGGGTGGTCCTGTTTGGCGGTGGGCCGGTGCTTGAGCCGGATGTCGTCCGTTTTTTGGCGCGGTTGGAAGCGCAGCCGGAAATCGATCTGGTGGGGGCGTTCTGCCAGTCGAGCGGCCAGGGGTTTGGCGACGTCGTGCGCGATCTCTGGCGGCGGCGGGGGCTGCTGGCGCTTCCTCTGCTCGCCGTACAGCTCCTGGAGGCGGCTGCCCGTTTTCTGCGCGGCCCCGGTGAAGCGCTCCGGCTGCGCCGCGCTCTGGCGGGGCTGGCCGGCCGGCTCCACTTCGTCCCGCGGGTGCACGATCCGGCCGTGCTGGCGGCGATCGCGCGGCTGGCGCCCGACCTGGGACTCAGCTACGGCAGCCCGATCCTGAAGCCGAAGCTGTTTGAAATTCCGGCCCTGGGCACCCTGGGCATCCACCACGGCCGGGTCCCCCAGTACCGGGGCAAAAAGACGACATTCTGGGCGATGTACAATGGGGAAGCTGCGGCCGGGGTCACCATTCAAAAGATCAATGCCGGCCTCGATACCGGGGAAATCGTTCGGGAGGGGGCGGTCGAGATCGGCCGCAAATCCCGCGGCCGGGTCTGGTCGGAGCTGGTCGATCTGGGGCTCGACCTCTACATCGCGGCCATTCTCGACATGAAGGCGGGGCGGGCGGTGCTGCGCCCCCAGACCGGCCCTGCCGGGCCGCTTTACCGGGATCCAACCTGGCGCCACCTGCTTGAATTCTGGTGGCGCCGGACGTTCAGGCGCCGCTGAGGCGGGGGAGGAGACCAGGAACCGATGAGCCAACGCGTTTTGATCGTCATTCCGGCTTACAATGAAGAAAAGGCGATTGCCGGCGTCCTGCTCGGGCTGCGCCAGGCCTATCCCGCTTACGACCGGGTTGTCGTCAACGACGGATCGAAGGACCGGACGGCCGAGGTCGTCGACGGGCTGGGCGAGAAGCAGCTGCGGCTGCCGTGCAATCTCGGCTACGGACAGGCGCTGCAGACCGGGCTGAAATACGGTCTTCTGCGCGGCTACGACATCGTCGTCAGCTTTGACGCCGACGGCCAGCACCGGGTCGAAGATATCCCGGCCGTGGTCGGAGCGCTGGCCGACGGCCGGGCCGACCTGGTCATCGGCTCGCGCTTCAGCGACAATCGGCCGTACACGACGCCGCTCGACCGGCGGCTGGGGCAGCTCCTCTTTTCCTTTCTCACGCGCCCCGTGGTCGGGCAGCGCATCTACGACACCTCGTCCGGCTTCAAGGCGCTGTCGGCCGCGGCCTGCCGGGCGATCGTCCAGGGCTCGTTTATGGACTTCCACCTGGAGTCGATCGTCCTGCTCAGCCTGCTCAATTTTAAGATCGTGGAAGTCCCGATCACGGTGCGCGAGCGGACCAGCGGCCGGTCGATGCATTCGCTGGCCAGCATTTTTCAATATCCGCTGAAGACGATTTTATTGACTGTGGTGGCGGCTATGGACGCCTATTTGATTCGGAGGACGCGATGAGTATTCAGGGCATTGTGATCATCGATCTGCTGGGGCTGGGTTTCGTTCTGCTGATCCTCAACCTCATCCGCACGAAAAAACTGGTTGTGGGCTTTGGGGTGGTCTGGCTGCTGGCCGTTGGCGGCATGATGGTCCTCATCTCCGTGCCCCCGCTGCTGCAGGGGCTGCCCGCATTATTGGGAGCGATTTACCCGGCCTCGGCACTGAGCCTTCTGGCCTTCGTCTTCATCTTTCTCATCCTGATTTTTTTCAGCGTGCAGATTTCGATCCTCTCCACCCGCCAGGTTGAGCTGATCCAGACGGTGGCGATCAAGGGGCTGCTGGCGGCTGAAGCGGCGGAGGAGGATGACTGATCTGCGGATCTGCCTGATTACGGAAACCTATTTCCCGGAGATGGGTGGGGGGGAGACGCAGGCCCGGGCGCTGGTCGAGGGCCTGGCCGGGGGCGGCCATGCGGTGACCGTTCTGACCCGCCGCTCGCGCCGGGAACTGGCGCGGCGCGAGACCGGCTGCGGCTGGACGATTGAGCGGCTGGCTCCGGCCGGCCGGGCGCACTGGAAAAAATGGGGGCTCCTCCTCACCCTCATCCCGCCGCTTATCCGCCGCCGCCGGGCGTTCGACCTGGTCTTCGTCTCCGGCTACCGGGTCGTCGGGCTGGTGGTCGTTCCCCTGGCCCGCCTGCTCGGTAAGCCGGTCGTTCTCAAGGCGGACAGCCTGGGGGAGATGTCAGGTGCTTTTTTCCAGGCCGGCTTGGCGAAGTACGGCCTGAGCGGGGGCTTCTGGCCGGTCCGCCTCTTTCTCGCCTGGCGCAACCGGGTGCTGCGGCGCGCCGCGGCCTTTGTGGCCATCTCCTCGGCGGTCCGGGAGGAGCTGCAGGCGGGCGGGGTGGACGGCCGAATGATCGCTCCCATCCCCAACAGCGTCGATACGGACCGCTTTCTCCCGGTGTCGGCCGCCGAACGGCGCGAGCTGCGCCGCCGGTTCGGGCTGCCCGAATCGGCTCGCATCGCGATCTACACCGGCCGCCTCGTCACGACCAAGGGGCTCCCCCTGCTGGTGGAGGTCTGGCGGCGGCTGGCCGGCGAGATGGGGTCCGTCCACCTGCTGCTCGTCGGGGAAGGGGGGCTGGGGATCCAGAACTGCGAGGCGGCGCTGCGGGCCTCGGTCCGGCAGCACGGGCTGGACGGGAGGGTCACCTTTACCGGCCGCGTGACCGACGTCGCCCCCTACCTGCAGGCGGCCGACTGCTTTGTGCTGCCCAGCGAGGACGAGGCGTTTGGACTGGCGGCCGTCGAGGCGATGGCCTGCGGCCTGCCGGTGCTGGCCACCGCGGTCGGCGGCCTGGTCGATATCGTCGGCGACGGCGAGACCGGCCTGCTCATCCCACCGGCCGACGCCGGGGCTCTGGCGGATGGGCTGCGCCGCCTGCTGGGTGACGAAAAGCTCAGCCAGGCGCTCGGCCGGGCGGGCCGACGCCGGGCCGAGGCCGTCTACAGCCAGGCGCGGATCCTGGCCAATTTCGAACAATTGTTCGGCGCGTTGATCGACGGGCGCGGGATCCCCAACCTGGATCCGGCTGCGGGGCAAACGGATCACCATGAGCGATTTGCCGGCCGTTGACGCGGCACCCCGGCTGGCCGCGCTGCCGTTTGTTCCCGACTTTTTGTCTTCACCGAATACGTCGAAACCGAGCGCATCACGCCGATCTGCAGCAGATCGTGGCCGAAAATGCCACCCTGGCTGCCCGAGGAAAAGCTTCCCTCGTCTTTCGGCCGATCCAGCCGAGCCCGCTCCCGGTGGCGGGCTGTAAACGATTCTGTAAACTTGGTTTATTACAATTATCCGTGCGCATGAATGAGACCAAACCGCTGCATCCCCGCCGGCAGGAGGCGAAACCGGCCAAATCAGCCGCGGCCGGTTCGGACACCGGCCCGACCGCCATGAAATGGCTTCCCTCGGCGCTGCCCGCCAGAATCCCGGCCGCCATGCGGCTGCTGGCCGTCCTGCTCGGCGGCCTACACACCTGGGCGGCGATCACGAGCTTTTCGATGAACCCGGATGGGATCAGCTATCTCGACATCGGCGATGCCCTCATGCGCGGGGACTGGCAGACGGCCGTCAACCCGGTCTGGAGCCCGCTCTATGCCTGGATCCTGGGGCCGGTCCTGGCCCTGGTTGGCCCGACGATGCGCTGGGAATTCGCCGTCGTACAGCTGGTCAACCTGGTCATCTACCTGGCCGCTATGGCCGCCTTTGAATTCCTGTGGCGGGAGCTCTGGCGCTGGCACCGGGAGCTGGCGGCCGCCGACGGCCGGGAGCCGATGTTCCACCTGCCCGAATGGGGCTGGTTCGGCCTCGGGTATGCCCTTTTCATCTGGTCGACCCTGAGCCTGATCGAAATCTGGGCCGTGACGCCGGATATGCTGATGGGGGTCTTTGTCTTTCTGGCCGCGGGTTTGCTGGTGCGGCTGCGGCGGGGGGATTGGCGCTGGCGTACGCTGCTCGCCCTGGGCGCTGCCCTCGGGATTGGCACCCTGGCCAAATCGCCCATGCTGCCGCTGTCGGCCGTCTTCCTGGCCGCGGCCCTGCTGGCCGCCCCGCACCCCGGCCGGGCGCTCCCCCGGGTGGCGGCCGCCGGGCTGGTGTTCCTGCTGTTCAGCGCCCCCTACGTGGCGTTTATCTCGGCGGCAAAAGGGGAGCTGACCTTCGGTGAGGCGGGGAAGCTGACCTATGTCCGGCACGTCAGCGGCATTCCCTACCCGCACTGGCAGGGGGAGCCGGCCGCTTTCGGGGTGCCGGCCCATCCCACCCGGCAGATCTTCGCCAGCCCCCCCATCTACGAATTCGACGGACCGATCGGCGGCACCTACCCGGTCTCGCTCGATCCGGCCTACTGGTACGCCGGGGTGGCGGTGCCGTTTGACTGGGGGCGGCAGATCGGCGCTCTGCTGGCGGCCGCTTTCTTCTACGTCGACCTCTTTTTGCGCCAGCAGGGGGGCGTCCTGGCCGCGGCCGGCCTCTTGTTCGCGGCCGGCGGTCTGCGGCGGCCGGCATGGCGGACCATCCCGCGCCGCTGGGGGCTGCTGCTGGTCGCCCTGGCGGCCATGGGCATGTACGCCCCCATCCTGGTTGAAGGGCGCTACGTCGGCGCCTTTAACCTGCTGTTATTCGGCGATCTGCTGGCCAACATCCGGCTGCCGGCCACGACCGCGGCCCGGCGGCTGCTCCACGGCGGCAGCCTGCTGATGCTCCTGTTCATGCTGGTCCAGATCGGCGCCTTCAATCTGGCCGGTTTTGTCGATGTCGTCGGCCCGCCGGCCCCCGCCGCCACCGCCGAAGCGGCCGCGCCGCCGCCTTCCTGGCCGGGAGCGGTGGCCGAGTCGCTGCAGGCGGCCGGCGTGGTTCCTGGCGACCGGGTTGGGGTGATCGGCTACGCGTTTGAATCGTTCTGGGCCCGCCTGGCCCGCGTGCGGATTATCGCCGAGATGTTTGACTGGGAATCGGCTCCCTACTGGACGGGGGATGCCGGCCTGCGGGCGGCGGTCGAAGCGGCCTTTGTCGAGGCCGGCGCCCGGGCCATCGTGGCCGAAAACGTGCCGGCCGGGGCCAACACGGCCGGCTGGCGGCAGGTCGAGGCGTCCAGCACCTACATTTTCGTGCCGGAAGGGGGACGCTGAGATGGCCGAACTGAAGCCCCTTTCCGCCGCGCTCGATCCCCGGCCGATCCTCGAAGAGATGACGGTGCTCATTCCGACCCTCGGCCGGCCGATTCTCGAGGAGAGTCTCGTTCATATCGCCGCCGGCACCGCCTGGCCGCGCTGCCTGATCATCGTCGACCAGGGAAAAAACGACGACGTGGCCGGCTGGCTGGCCACCCTGGCCGTCCTCGGCATCGAAACCCGTCACATCCGGGCCCCGCGGCGCGGCCGGGCGGCCGGCCTGAACCGCGGCCTGGAGGCGCTGACGACCCGCTTTGTCGCCGTGACCGACGACGACTGCTTCGTCGACGCGCACTGGCTGGCCAAC
The DNA here is from genome assembly GCA_041568735.1 of Promineifilaceae bacterium (SeqCode). GTDB lineage: Bacteria > Chloroflexota > Anaerolineae > Promineifilales > Promineifilaceae > WTJY01. Next base: position 281 of record JBFFZG010000294.1, on the reverse strand, counting down.
CTGGCCGGCCGGCTGGCCGAATTCCCGGAGGCGATCGTGACCGGCCAGGTCGATCAGGCCGGCGACGAGGCGGTCCCCCTGGTCGTCGACGCGCCGGATATGGCGATCTACCGCCGGCCGCGGCTCAAGTTTGACACGATGTCCGGCGGCAATATGGGCACCTCCCGAACCGTTCTGGAGCGGGTTGGCCTGTTCGACGAAGACCCACGCCTGGCCACGGCCGAGGACGGTGAATGGGCTTACCGGGCGCTGCGGGCCGGGATCCCCATCGTCTACGCGCC
>JBFFZG010000293.1:0-5952 GCA_041568735.1 Promineifilaceae bacterium (SeqCode) | reverse complement strand
TGCGCAGACCGAGGCTGTTCCGCCCCTCCTCGGAAGAAAAGCGCCAGCGCAGGTTGGCATCCTTTTCGGTCAGATACGGCAGCTCCATCGGCTCCGGTTCAAACGGCCAGGCTGCCAGGCGAAAACGGGCCGCCAGTTCGCCCAGGACAAAGGCTGCTGCCAGAGAGATGGCGAGCAAAATGAGATTGGCGATTGGAAAGCGGCCCTTCGGCTTCGCGGTTTCCCTGACGGGCGATGGATCCATGCGGTTGCTCCTCGTGTTCTGGATGGCCGGATCGTTTTATTGTACCAGCCTGAATCCAGGTTCTGGCGGCCGGCGCACCGGCCTGGTCCACGCCTCGCGCATGGGAAAGGAGGGGAGTTGACAGAAAAGCGGCATCTGCTACCTTATAATGGAATCACTCGAAACCAGGTTGAAAACGTCCGGCACCGGCGCTGTTCGCCAGCTGCGTCCCGGCCGATTCGGGGGAGAGGACGCAGCCGGCAGCGCGCCGGCAGGCCCGTTCCAATCCCCTCTACCAACAAATTTACGCCCGGATTCTTGCGGCCAGATTGGCCCCCGGGCGGGGCTAAGCAATGCTTGAAACCATCCAGCAGGCGGTCAAACATCACGACAAATATCAGATCGAGATCAAGCTCGATTACGAGCTGCTGGCCGCAGAACAAACCCGCTACAACATCTCGACCTATATTTTTGTCCCGCAGAACCTGGGCATCACGCCGGAATCCTATCCCAAACACTATTTTTACCGGGATGTGCAGAGCTACATCCGGCTCAAAACCCCGTCACTTAACCTGCGCGAAATATCCGACAGCGAGCGGTCGCCGCTTTGCCAGGTCGAGTCCCTGGTCCGCCGCGCGGATTGGACCGGGGAGCCGGACTGCCACGAGCGGGTGATCACCCAGCTCAAGCTCCTGAGCGCCACGCTGAAAAGCGCCATTCGAGAACACTTCAACCTGATCGAGCGGCGCATCCAGGAAGTCAAAGCAACCCCACACGGCAAAGCCCATCCGTTTGTTCACAACCTGGTCGAGGAATACCTGGCCGAGACCGATCGGATCACCGGCCGCTTTCGCGCGCTGCTGGCCCACTTCAACCTGCCCAACGTGCCGGAAGCGGTTTTCAGCGCCTACACCCTGATCGACGAATCGATCAGCATCCTGATCGAAGAGAATTCCGTGGAAATGTTTCAGGTGGCCGATGAATATTTAAAGAAAACCAATCGGGAGGAGCTCAAGCACGCCCTGACGGCCCTGGTCAACCACGAAACTCGCCACCGGAAGGCTCGGGGGTATCTTTCGATTCTGGCCGGCGGGGCGGAAAATGAAAATTATCTCTACCGGGCGTCGGCGTTGAAGAAATATGCGTCGAGCGTTCTCTTCTTAAAAACAGACGTGAAGCGGGAAGGGGAGCGGCTGGAGCACGTCCTGTTCGCCCTGGCGGCCGGCATTTCGATGCTCTTCGCCACCCTGATCGCCTTCTATTTCCAGTACCGGTTCGGCAACCTCACCCTGCCTTTTTTTGTGGCCCTGGTCGTCGGCTACATGTTCAAGGATCGAATAAAAGAAATCGGCCGCATGGTCTTCGCCCGCCAGCTCGAAGCCCGCCTGTTTGACCGGAGCATCATCGTGCGCACGCAGGACGGCCGCCATAAGCTGGGCATCATGAAAGAAAAGGTCCGCTTCGTGCGGGAGGCGGATGTGCCGGCCTCGGTTCTGCGCGCCCGCAACCGGGATCAGATTACCGATATTTTTAACGAGGGTCGGGGAGAAAAAATTATTTGCTACACGAAAGACATCGTCCTCTACACCGACACCTTCGCCCAGGTCTTTCCCGATTTCCCCGAAATCACCGGCATCAACGACATCCTCCGCTACGATATTCGCCATTTTCTCAACAAGATGGCGGAGCCGGTCCAGGAGCGCTATACCCTGGTTGACGGGGAACTGCAGAAGCTCCTCGCCCACAAGGTCTACCACCTGAATCTCATCACCCGCTTCAAGGTCTCCCTGCCCCACACCGGCAAAATCAACAAGCGGCTGCGGATCGTGCTCAACCAGAAAGGGATCAAACGGATCGAGCACGTTCAGGTCTGAGCCAGCGCCTGCTCAACGAACCGGCGATGGGCGGCGCGAAAGGTCGCCTCGGTGATGTCCGGCCGGCCCATTTCCGGCCAGCCGGCGGCCCAATCCGCCATGCGAAAGGCGGGCCGCAGGGCGGCCACCAGGTCCCAGACCGGCAGATCCGCCAGGTCAAAGCCGGTCAGCTCCTGGTAAATTTGCGTCAGCTGTTCCATCGCCTCCCGGCCAAAGATCATCCGCAGGTCGAGCCGACTGATGGCCAGGTCCGACAGCGGCTCTCCCCGCTCGGCGTACTCCCAGTCGACAATGGCTGTCAGCCGGCCGTCCCGCCAGAGCAGGTTCCCCGGCCAGTAATCCCCGTGCAGCAGAACCGGTGAGCGGCGGCGCGGCGGCCAGACGGCCGCCAGCCGCTGCCGGATCCGCCCTTCATCCAGGGAGTCATCGACCCGTTCCGGCAGGGCCATCAGCCCGGCATCCAGCCGGGCCGCCTGGTCGGGCAGGAAATCCGGCACCATCCCGCCCAACCGGAACTGGTGCAGGCGGGCCAGCTGGGCGGCCATCTGCTCGATGCGGCCGATCAGGTCGTCCGGGGAAAAGTTGGTCCGACCCTCGACATAGGCCAGCACCAGCCGCGCGCCGGTGAATAATCCCCCGTCCGGCTCGAAATGGAGCGGCTCCGGAACCGGAAAGCCCGCCCCATGGAGCAGCCGCAGGAGCCAATATTCATGCGCGGCCGCCTGCGGATTGACCCGCTGCGCGTGCTCGCCCGGCCGGCGAATGACCCACCGGCGCCGCTCCCCCGCCGGCAGCTCGATTTCAACCCCCGTCATGTCGGCCGAGATCCCCCCTTTGAGGGGCCAGGTCTGAACCAGCCGGGCCCTGGGAGCCACCCGCTCGATCAGCTGCGCCATCAACTGCCCGTCGGTCACGGCTGCTGCGACCGGAGACGGCCGGCGATTTCCCGGCGTACCACCGGGGCGACCTTCGTGCCCAGCAGTTCGATGGCGTGCATGACCTGCCGGTGGGGCATCGTGCCCACGCTCAGCATGAGCAGCAGCCGGTGATGGCCGAAGATCTCGTGCTGGAAGAGGATTTTTTCGATGATGTCGTCGGGACTGCCGACGAAATTGGCCCCGCGCAGGCTGCAGGAGCCCTCGTACTGGAGACGACTGATCGGCGGCCAGCCGCGCTCGCGGCCGATCCGGTTCATGACAAGCTGGAAGGACGGAAATGATTCCTCGATGGCCTGGCTGCGGCTGTCGGCGATAAAGCCGTGGGAATTGATGCTGAAGCGCAGGGCGGCCGGATCGTGGCCGGCCTCGGCGGCCGCGCGCCGGTAGAGCGCGGCGAGTGGGGCGAACTGCTCCGGCAGGCCGCCGATGATGGCCAGCGCCAGCGGCAGGCCGAGCCGCCCGGCACGGGTGATCGATTCCGGCGTGCCGCCCACGGCGATCCAGACCGGCAGGGGGTCCTGCAGAGGTCGAGGGTAGACCCCCTGTCGTTCGAGCGGCGGCCGGTGGCGGCCGCTCCAGCTGACCCATTCCGATTCGCGCACCTTTAACAGGAGGTCGAGCTTTTCAGAGAACAGGGTGTCGTAATCGCGCAGATCGTAGCCGAAGAGAGGAAAGGATTCGATGAACGAGCCGCGGCCGGCCATGATTTCCGCCCGGCCGCCCGACAGGAGGTCGAGCGTGGCGAACTGCTGGAAGACGCGCACCGGGTCGTCGGAGCTGAGCACGGAAACGGCGCTGCTCAGCCGGATCCGCCTGGTCCGGGCGGCCGCGGCGGCCAGGATGACGGCCGGCGCCGACGAGACGAAATCCGGCCGGTGGTGCTCGCCCAACCCGAAAACGTCCAGGCCGACCTGGTCGGCCAGCTCGATCGTCTCCAGCAGATCGCGCAGCCGCTCGGCCGGGCTGATCTTCTGGCCGGTGTGCGGATCCGGGGTCAGCTCGGCAAACGAATAGAGTCCAATTTCGAAGCCGGGTGGGTCGACCGCGGCCGCCTCAGTTTCACCTTGTTGGGACATGGGGAGCACCTCTCTGGCTTTGTATTTTCCCGTTCGGAGCGGCCCCGGTTATACCGCGGCGGCCGCCCTCCGCCAACCACCCACGGCCGCGGCGGTATGTTTCTGCCGGACCGACGATCAGACCACCCGGTTCCACCAGAGCGACAGCCCCACGCCGATCATGGCCAGCAGTCCTCCCAGGGTCGAAAAAAGAGCACTGATTTCGATCCGCTCTTTCTGCAGGGTCACCACCGACGGGAGGTCCCGGAAAACCTGGACCAGCTGGCCGGCATTTTCCGCCGCGAAATAGACTCCGCCGGTCATTTCAGCCATGGCCCGGAGCGTCGCTTCGTCGAGCACGACGAAGCGGCGGAAGGCGCCGCCGGGCGGCCCGATGTCGATATAGTCCGAACCGAGCTGCTCCCGGGTGCATTCCAGAGATCCGGGATCGGTGGTGCCGAAGCCGATGGTGTAGATGCGGATGCGCCGGTCGGCCGCCTGCTGCGCGGCATCGATCGGCCGCGGTCCCCGGCTGTTAGCCCCATCGGTCAGCAGCACGATGATTTCCGGCTCGTAAACATCCGGCGGCAGCGGCCCACCCTGTTCATCCAGCTGCAGATTGAGCCCGCTGCGCGGGACGTTCGGGTTGACGTCGGCGATCGCGTCGACCGACTTCAGGGTGGCGCTGCCGATGGCGGTGCCAAACGCGGTGGTGAAGCTCACGATGGCCTGCCGCAGCTGCTCCTTGTCGGTCGTCGGGGGAACGATGATCTCGGCAAAATCGGCGAAGGCGACAAGGCCGATCTGCGTGCCGGCGTCCCGCTCCGCGATGAAGGCCAGCGCGGCATCCTGGGCGACAGTCAGCCGGTTGGGAGCGACGTCGGTGGCGCACATGCTCCGGGATACATCCATGGCCAGGATGATCGTCGAGCGGCTGAGCGGTACTTCCACTTCGGCTGCCGGCCGGGCGGCCGCAATAATCAGGCCGGTGATCCCCAGGAGAAAAAAGGCGAATGGGAGGTGGCGCCGCCAGCGAGCGCTCGCCGGCAGGGCCTCGCGGATCAGGGCCAGGCTCGAGTAGCGCACGGCGTAGCGCCGCCGGCGCCGCAGCATCCAGACATAGGCGCCCACCAGGAGGGGGACCAGGATCAGCAGAGGGAGAAGCCAGGGCGTTTGAAAGACCATCTCGAATGTATGCAGGTTGTGCCGAATCAGGGCAGCCGGCCGAACCAGCGCATCGACAGGAAGCCGCCGGCCAGCATCAGCCCCAGGCTGACGGCCGACAGGAAGGCGGTGATCTCCATGATTTCTTCTTTCAAAGTCAGCTGCAGATCGATCTCGCGGTAGATATCGCGAACAGCCGCCGCATCCGCGGCCGCGTAGTACTGGCCGTTGGTCTGGTCGGCGATCTGCTCCAGCAGGGATTCGTTGAGCTGGCTGATAATCTTGAAGCCGTCCAGGTCGAGAAAGGCGCCGGTCGGCGTGCCGAGGCCGACCGGGTAGATGCGAACCCCGGCCTCGGCGGCGATCTGGGCCACCGCCAATGGATCCTGAGCGCTCGTATTTTCCCCATCCGAAAACAGCAAGATGACCGCCGACGAAAAATCGCCGATGTCCATTGGCGGCGCGTCCTCGGCCGGGGTGGATTCGTCGATGGCCAGCGTTTCCCCGGCCAGGGCATTCAGGGCGGTGACGATCCCTTTGCCGAGGGACGTCCCCCCCTCGGGGGAGATGCGGTCGATGGCGGTGAGGACGGCCAGCTGGTCGCGGGTCGGCGGTTCGAGGATCAGCCCCCCGTTCCCAAACACAACCACGCCGATCTGAATCGTCGCGGGCTGGTTTTCGACGAGAATTCTGGCCGC
>JBFFZG010000292.1:0-6017 GCA_041568735.1 Promineifilaceae bacterium (SeqCode) | reverse complement strand
GCTCGTCGAGCGCGCTTTCGTCGGCGGCGACGTGATGGACCAGGCCGATGCGCCGGGCGTGTTCGGCCGTAAACCGCTCGCCGGTCAGAAACAGCTCGCGCGCGGCCGACGGGCCGATTTTGGCGATGACAAACGGGGAAATGACGGCCGGCACAATGCCGAGCCGCACCTCACTCAGGCCAAAGCGGGCTCGTTCGACGGCCACCGCGATATCGCAGCAGGCGACGAGCCCCACCCCCCCGCCGATGGCCGCGCCGTTGATCCGGCCCAGGACCGGTTTGGGGCAGGCATCGACGGCGGCCATCAGGTCGAAGATCATCTCGGCATTGGCCACGTTCTGGTCAAAGGTGTTGTCGGCTTCGGCCCGCATCATGTTGACATCGGCCCCGGCGCAGAAGGAGCGCCCCCGGCCGGTCAGGACGATCAGGCGCACGGCGGGGTCGCCCCCCAGCTCCTGAAAGGCCCGGTGGAGGGCCAGCATCATTTCCTGGGTCAGAGCGTTGTGCTGTTCGGGACGGTTGAGCGCGACCGTGGCCGCGCCGTCGTGGAAGCTGATCTCGATCATGGCCCCATTTTACCTTGAAATCGGCAAAAGGAACCGATCCCTTTCCCCCTGCCGACATCGCCCCCTTTCGCCGGCGCTACACGAGAGCGGTTCTCTACGTTAAAATAGCGGCATGACCCAACTCCACTCCCACATTTCGACCCGTTCGGCCGATTACCAGGCCAATTTCAAACACAACCAGGCGCTGGCCGCCGAGCTGCACGAGCGGCAGGCGCGCAGCGCCTCCGACCGGCCGGCGCGGACCATCGACCTGCAGCGGGAGCGCGGCAAGCTGCTCGTGCGGGAGCGCATCGACGCCATTCTCGACGACGGCAGCCCCTTCCTCGAGCTCTCCCCCCTGGCCGCCTGGGAGATGTACGACGGCGAAGCGCCCGGCGCGGGCATCGTCACCGGCATCGGCCGGGTCGCCGGGATCGAATGCATGGTGATCGCCAATGACCCCACGGTCAAAGGGGGCACCTATTTCCCCGAAACGGTCAAAAAACACGTGCGCGCCCAGGCGATAGCCGAACAGTGCCACCTGCCGTGCATCTACCTGGTCGATTCCGGCGGCGCCTTCCTCCACCTGCAGGCCGACGTCTTTCCCGATCGAGACCATTTCGGCCGGATTTTCTATAACATGGCGCGCATGTCCGGCAAAGGCATTCCCCAGATCGCCGCGGTGCTCGGCAGCTGCACGGCCGGCGGCGCCTATATCCCGGCCATGGCCGACGAGTCGATCATCGTCAAAGACAACGGCACGATCTTCCTGGCCGGCCCGCCGCTGGTCAAGGCCGCCACCGGCGAGGAAGTCTCGGCCGAAGCGCTTGGCGGGGCGGACGTGCACACCCGCATCAGCGGCGTCAGCGACCATTTCGCCGACACCGAGCCGGAGGCGCTGGCCCGGGTGCGGGAGATCATCGGCCATCTCAACCGGGAAAAACCGCGCCGGCTGCGCTTCTTGGAGCCGGCCGAGCCGGCCTACGATCCGGAAGAGCTCTACGGGGTCATACCGGCCGACCACCGCCAGCAGTACGACGTGCGCGAGGTGATCGCCCGCCTGGTCGACGATTCCGACCTGCACGAATTTAAAGCCCGCTACGGCACGACCCTCGTCTGCGGCTTCGCCCACCTGCTGGGACAGCCGCTGGGGATCGTGGCCAACAACGGCCTCCTGTTCAGCGAATCCGCCCTGAAGGCGACGCACTTCATCGAGCTGTGCGGCCAGCGGGGCGTTCCCCTGCTGTTCATGCAGAACATCACCGGCTTCATGGTCGGCAAGGCGGTCGAGAACGGCGGGATCGCCAAGGACGGGGCCAAGATGGTCCAGGCGGTCAGCAACGTGCCGGTGCCGCGCATCACCCTGCTGCACGGGGTTAGCCATGGGGCGGGCAATTATGGCATGGCCGGCCGCGCTTACGACCCGAATTTTTTATTCAGCTGGCCCAACAGCCGCATCAGCGTCATGAGCGGGGATTCGGCCGCCGGTACGCTGTGGGCGGTCGGTCAGAAACGGGTGCTGCGCGAATTGAAGCAGCCGACGCCGGAGGCGATCGCCGCGGCCGAGGCCGATTTCAAGCGGCCGATTCTCGACCAGTACGACCGGGAGAGCAGCCCCTATTTCGCCACCGCCCGCCTGTGGGATGACGGCATTCTCGACCCGGTGCAGACGCGCACCGCGCTGGCCCTGGCCTTCTCGGCGGCGCTGAACGCTCCCTTCCCCGACAGCCGCTACGGCACCTTCCGCATGTAAGATGGAAAATTTGATTCGCGTTTCGGCCGGCGTGACCAGGCCGGATATTCGGCCGATCGCCGCGGTGGAGACCCGGCCGCTGCGCCGGCAGCTCCTGCGGCCGCACCAGGCGATCGAAGAGCTGGTTTATACTGGGGACGGCGATGCCGACAGCCTGCACGCCGGCGCCTTTCAAGACGGCCGGCTGGTCGGCATCGCCTCCATTCACCGCGAGCCGTTTCCCGGCGATCCCACCCCATCCGCCTGGCAGCTGAACGGGATGGCCACCCTGCCGGAAGTGCGGGGGCAAGGATACGGCGCCGCCCTGATCGCGGCCTGCCTGGCCCACATCGGCCGGCACGGTGGGGAGATCCTGTGGTGCAGCGGCCGGACGTCGGCGCTGGGCTTTTACGAAAAATTGGGCTTTCGCCGGGAAGGGGCCGAGTATTTCGTGCCCGGGACCGGCCCTCATTTCCTGCTGTGGCGGCCGGTGAACGGGCCGGCCGGCCCCTAGGCTCCCGGCTGCCCCGGCTCCCCGGCCTCCAGCACGCGTTCGGCCGCCCGCCGCAGGCGGTCGCGAATGGCCAGGCCGAGTCCGGCCGGCGGGAAATCGCGGGCCAGGATCCGATCGACTCCGGCCGCATCCAGCTCGCGGATGACCCGGTAGAGATCCCGGGCCACGCTCTCCAGGTCGGCCAGCCGGCCGGCCACCCCTACCACCCCCGGAAAATCGACGACAAAGGGTCGATCCTCGGCGGCGATCAACAGGGCGATCCGCTCCCCCCGGCCGGCCGCGCTTTCGAGTTCGCGCCGCAGCCGGCGGCGGATCGCCTCGTCCGCCCCCGTCACCAGCCACAGGGGCGTGCGGGGGGCGTAGTGGCGGTCGAGGAGACCCGGGGAGGGGAGGGGAGCGGCGGCCGGGAAGCCCTCCACTTCGTCCGGCAGGCCCAGGGGGCCAATGACGGCTTCGAGCTCCTCCCGGGAAACCCCGCCGGGGCGCAGGAGCACCGGCGGCGTTCGGGTCAGATCGAGCACCGTCGACTCGACCCCGACCGGGGTGGAACCGCCGTCGAGGATCAGCTCGATGCGGCCGTGCAGATCCTCCCAGACATGGCGGGCGGCCGTGGGGCTGGTATGGCTGAAGCGGTTGGCGCTGGGAGCGCCGATCGGGGTGCCGGCCGCGGCGATCAGGGCCCGGGCGACCGGATGGGCCGGGCAGCGAACGGCGACTGTCCCCCCGCCGGCCGTGATCTCCGCCGGGACGAGATCCGCCCTGGGCAGAACCAGGGTCAGTGGGCCCGGCCAGAAACGGCCGGCCAGCGTCGCGGCCAGCGGCGGCACGGCCCGGGCGACCAGCCGCAGATCGGCCGGCGAGGCGACGTGCACGATGATCGGATCTTCGGCCGGCCGCCCCTTGGCGGCGAAGATGCGGCGCACGGCCGCCGGGTTGAGCGCATCGGCCCCCAATCCGTAGACCGTCTCCGTTGGAAAGGCGACCAGGCCGCCCGCCCGGATGACGGCCGCGGCCCGCTCGATGATCGCCGCTTCGGGATGGGTCGGATCAATGGAAATCAGCTCGGTCTCGGTTTCGATCGGCGGCATGGGGGCCGATTATGCCGCGTTCGCCGGGGGGCGGCAAAAGGGCCAAGCGGGTAGTGGGGGGCCCCTAATTTTCCCGGAAACTGGCAGTTTCCGGGAAAATCCCATTTTAACCCCAAAATCACCCGGCAAAATCCCAACCTTTTTCGGCTTTTACCAGCCCCCCGCCGGCTCCCGATATTGCCCCCCGTTTCCCCGCGCCAGGTCCTCCTATTCTCCCTCACCGGCCGCCGCCGCGGCCGCCAGCACCGCCGTCATGCCGCGCAGATTCCGCTCCCATTCGAGGGTTTCGTGCGTGGCCAGTTCGACCGTGATGGCCGGGATGCCCTGGCCGGCCAGCCAGTCGGCCGCATCCCCGGTGACCGGATAGGCGGAAAAGCCCTCGGCCAGCCGGTAGCCGCTGCCGCCCCCGTAGACGGCCGCCAGCTCCCGCGACGGCTGAAACGGGTCACCGCAGCGGGCCGAATAGATCGCGTCGGCGGCGCTGTGCCAGAAGACGACGGCGGCCGGGTTCAGCGCCAGGAGAAAATCGCGCAGGGCCGCCGATTCGGGCTCGGAAAAGGGGGCGTCTCCCCCGCTGACGACGCGATCCTGCCACTGGGCGATCGGCGCCCAATCGCAGTCCCAGTTGCGGTTGAGATCGACGCCGTTGCCGTTGAAGCGCCCCCAGCTGGTGTCGATACCGGCCGGAATATCGGCCGGCTCGACCCGGCCGTCCTTGAAAGTGACGGTGAACTGGCCGTCGGGATTGGCCGACGGAATCAGATAGAGGGCCACTTCCGGCGGCACCGCATCCGGCGTGGCGCTGAAATAATCGAGAGCTTCATAGGCCAGCCAGATCGTGTTCCACTCGTAGCCGCCGTGCATCCCGCCGATAAAGACGACCGTCCGCGGTCCGGTTCCCAGCCGCACCGCCCGCAGCGGCCGCTCGAGGAGAGAAAAGCCGTAGGTGATTTCCTCCCGCCAGGGGACGGCCGTCGGCGGCGGCGTGGGCGAAGGGGTGACGGCCGTCGGTGTGGGCGAGGGCGCGGCCGCCGTCGGCAGCGGTGCGGCGGTGCTCGTCGGGGTTGGGATTGCCGGGATCGGCGTCGTCGTCAGGGTCGGGGAGGGCAGCACGGCCAGGGCGGCCGCCGTCGGCAGCGGCGGCTGGGAGCCGGCCGGCGCACAGCTCCCCAGACTGACAGCGACCCCCAGAAAGCAAATGGAAATTAAAGCCAGGTGGTGAAGGCGCATGGCCCGATTGTAACCCGGCCGGATCCCGAGAGAAAATCGATTTGAGCCGCAATTGACGGCTCTTCACCGGCGATCTATACTGGAAAAAAGCTCAAACCGCAATACACCCAGGAGGCATCCCATGAGTTACAGCATTACCTGGTACGGCCACGCGACCTTCGGTCTCGATCTCAATGGAACCCGGGTCATCGTCGATCCCTTCCTCAAGGGGAACAGCCCGGTCGCCAGGACCGCTCCCGCAGAAATCGATGTGGATTACGTCTGGCTGACGCACGGACACGGGGATCACGTGGCCGACGCGCTGTCGATCGCCCAGCGCTGCCAGGCGACCCTGATCTCAAACTTTGAGATTACCGCCTGGTATGAAGGCCAGGGCCACAGCAAAACCCATCCCCAGCATCTCGGCGGCGGTTTCAAGCATCCCTTTGGCTACCTCAAGATGACCCCCGCGCTGCACGGCTCCATGCTGCCCGACGGGAGCAATGGGGGCATGCCCGGCGGCTTTCTCCTAAAAGGGGATAAAAATATCTACATTTCGGGCGATACCGCCCTCTTCTCGGACATGTCGCTGATCGGCGCCCACGGGCTGGACGTGGCCATCGTCTGCATCGGGGACAATTTCACCATGGGGCCGGATGATTCCATCCTGGCCATCCAGTATCTCCAACCCAAAGTGGTCATCCCCTGCCACTACAACACCTTTGGCTACATCATGGTCGACGTCGACGCCTGGGCCCGCCGCGTCGAACAGGAGACCGACGCCCGGCCTGAAATCATGGAAATCGACGGCACCTTCGTCGTGGACTAAGAGCGACCCGAAACCAAAAACGGGGAACGGCCGCCCTTCTTCCGTTCCCCGTTCCCTGTTCCCCGTTCGCCGTTCGCCGTTCCCCGTTCGCCGTTCCCCGT
>JBFFZG010000291.1:0-6025 GCA_041568735.1 Promineifilaceae bacterium (SeqCode) | reverse complement strand
GTTGCCGTGGGGGTCGCGGTGGGCGGCGGGGTGTCGGTGGGCGGCGGCACGGCCGCCGTCAGGGACGCCTGGACAGCTGCGGCGATCTCGGCGGCCCGGGTTTCCGGCGCTTCCGGGGGGGGCTGACAGGCGCTCAGGTAGAAAGTTGCCCCCCAGACGACCAGCAGGCATGTCATCCAATTTTGCCCACTCATTTTCTTTTTTCCCATCCCCTGATCGAACATCGATATATCGATGGCGATTCTGACGATTACCTTGTTGTTAACCAGGAGGTGAGTTTTCTTCTTGAGCCGGCTCTCGGTGCGTGCCCCTCATCTGCTCTCATGGCCATTGTAAGCGAATAAGCGAGGTGAAATGAGACCACTTTATGCGCTTTTCCGCGCTTTTGTGCGTTTTTTGACGGGAGGCGCCCGCTCAGCCGCAGGACCGGCGCCCCTTTTTGCCGAAACGGGCGGGTCGCCGGCCGTTTGTTTCAGCGCAGGAAAGCCTCGTGCAGCCCCCCGTCGACGCTGATGATCTGGCCCGTCGTCTTGCTGAGTTTGTTCCCGGTCAAAAGGAGGGCCGCCTCTGCCTGGTCGGCCAGAGTGATCGGCGATTTGGTCAGGGTGCGCTGCGCGTAGAAGCGGGAGAGCTTGTCCCGCAGCGCCTCGGTCTCCTCGCCCTCTTCGAACGGGATTTCGTATTTCACCAGCGAGCTGATGACCCGGTCGCGGGGAAACATGCTGCTCCCCTCGACGACGGTGGCCGGAGCCAGGCCGTTGACGCGGATCAGCGGGGCCAGTTCGATGGCCAGCTCCCGCACCAGGTGATTGGCGGCCGCCTTGCTCGTGTCGTAGGCGATCGAACCTTTCTTGGCCACCACCCCGTTGACGCTGGTCGTCAGCACCAGCGTACCGGGCAGACCCTGCGCTTCCCAGACCTGGCGGGCCTCTTCAGCCACGATATAAGCTCCCTTGACGTTGACGTTGAACGTCAGGTCCCACTGGCCGTCGTTGATCTTTCCCTCCCGATTCGGGGGGACGAAGATGCCGGCCGTGATGATGATGTTGTCGATTCCGCCGTAGGCCAGGATAACCTGCTTGAGCATGGCCCGCACCGACGGCCGGCTGGTGATGTCGACCCCGAGGCCGATCGCCCGGCCGCAGGCGGAGATGCCGGTGCCGGCCACGCCGATGCCGACCCCATATTTCCGGGTCAGCTCGGCGGCCGTTTCCGCGGCCGCGGTGTCGTTCAGGTCGACGCAGACGACATGCGCCCCTTCCCGGGCGACCCGGTGTGCCGTCGCCTTGCCAATGCCGCTCCCGGCGCCGACCACGATGACGACGTTGCGCGCCAGCTCCTGCTCCGGCGGCATCCGCTGCAGCTTGGCTTCTTCGAGCAGCCAGTATTCGATGTCGAAGGCCTCCTGGCGGGGAAGCCCCTGGTAGGCGCTGATCGCCTCCGAGGCGCGCATGACCTCGATGGCCAGGGAATAAAATTCGGCCGTGACCCGGCTCTCACTCTTGTTTTTGCCCCAGGCGATCAGCCCCACCCCCGGAATCAGGATCACCGTCGGGTTGGGGTCGCGCATGGGCGGTGAATCGGGGTGCTTGCAGGCCTCGTAGTAGGCGGCGTAATCGGCCCGGTAGCGCTCGATTCCCGCCGTCAGTTTGCCTTGCAGCGCGGTGAGATCCTCGGCCTGCGGGTCCCATTCGACGTAGAGCGGCTTGATCTTGGTGCGCAGGAAGTGGTCGGGGCAGGAGGTGCCCAGCTCGGCCAGGCGGGGGGCCTCATGGCTGTTGACAAACTGCAGCACGCTGCCGGTGATGTGCACGGTGCCAATAAAGCGGTTCTGCTGTGAGACCTGCCCGCGCAGCCAGGGGAGGAGTTGGACCAGGAGCGCCTCCCGCGCTTTCTCCGGCAGGGACTGGAAGCGGGCGCCGCCGAAGGTCGCCTCGCCTTTGTCCCGGGCGGCGATATAGACGGCCGCCTTTTCGATCAGGTCGAGGGTCAGCTCGTAGCAGGCTTTGTCGTCATCGGCCCAGTTGATCAGTCCGTGCTGACCCATGATCAGCCCCTTCATCTTCGGGTTTTGCCGGGCCATCTCCCCCATTTTCAGCCCCAGGTCAAAGCCGGGCCGCTGCCAGGGGACCCAGCCGACTTCCTCCCCGAAAATCTCCCGGGTCAGCGTCTCCTGGTCCACGCTGGCGGCGATGGCGATGGCCGAAATGGGGTGCATGTGGTCGACGTGCCGGTAGGGGATGAAGCCGTGGAGCGGCGTGTCGATCGAACTGGCCCGCGGATTGAGGTCGAAGGTCGTGTGGGGATACATGGAAACCATCCGGTCCTCGATCTCGGTTTTGACCCCTTTGACCTCGGCCGCATCGTAGATCGCCCGCAGGGAAAGCAGTTTATCCATGTAGAGCGAGGCGAAATTGGCTCGGGTCGAAGTCCGCAGATCGCCGCCGGACCCCTTGACCCAGAGCACATCGACCGGCTCCCCGGTCAGCGGATCGGTCATGACGATCTTGGAGGAGGTGTTCCCCCCGCCGGTGTTGGTGATGCGCTGGTCATCGCCCAGGATGTTCGACCGGTAGCGGAGCCGCTCGACGGGGTCGAGCTGGCCGGCGATCGCGTCATCCCAGCTGTAATCGACGTGCTGGTAAACTTTTCCTGACATGGTGCCTCTGCTGGTCTTTTCGGCCGCTCCGATTCGCCGGCGGTTCGCGAGGCGGACCGGAGCGGCCGCTTGAATTATGGGTTTCTCGGAAACAGGGCGCGCAGCCGCTCATAAGCGGCGTCCCAGGCGGCCGTGCCGGCCGGTTCGAAACGCCGCTGGCCGGCCATGCCGGCCACAATCTGCCGTCCCTGGGCGATATCGGCCACCGCGCCCAGGGCGATGAGCTGCACGAGCGCGTTGCCGATGACCGTGGCCTCGGCCGGCCCGGCGACGACCGGCCGGCCGGTGGCATCGGCCGTCATCTGGTTGAGCAGGTCATTCCGGGAGCCGCCCCCAACAATATGGACCACCGAGACGGTCCGGCCGGCCGCGGCCGTGACCTGCTCCAGGACCTCCCGGTAGGCCAGCGCCAGGCTCTCCAGGACGCAGCGCGTCACCGCTCCCGGACTCTCGGGGACCGGCTGGCCCCTGGCCGCGCAGCGCTCCTGGATATGGCGCGGGTGGTCGCCGGGGGCCAGGAACACCGGGTCATTGGGGTCGAAGACGGCCGTCAGCGGCTCGGCGCGGGACGCCAGCTCGACCAGCTCGGGATACGAGTAGGACGTGCCGGCAGCCGCCCAGGTCGCCCGGCACTGCTGCAGAATCCACAGACCGATGACATTTTTCAGCAGCCGGAAGGTGCCGCCGACCCCGCCTTCGTTGGTCAGGTTGGCCGCCAGGGCCGCCGGCGTGAGCAGCGGTCGCTCGATTTCCAGCCCGACCAGGCTCCAGGTGCCGCTGCTGATGTAGGCGAAGTCACCCGTCTGGGCCGGCACGGCCGCCACGGCGCTGCCCGTGTCGTGGCAGGCCGGGGCGATGACCGGGATCCCCTCGTAAGCGCCCAGGCGCGTGCCGGGTTGAACGATTTCCGGGAAAATTCCGGTCGGGATGCCCAGCCGGTCCATCAGATCGCTCGCCCAGCCGCCGGTGGTCGGGTTGACCATCTGGGTCGTCGTGGCGATGCTGAATTCACACACCCGCGCCCCGGTCAGCCAGCAGTTGAGCAGATCCGGGGCGGTCAGAAAGGTGGCGGCGATTCGCAGCTGGGGGGAGCGGCGCGCGACCAGGCTCAGGAGCTGGTAAAGGGTGTTGATCGGCATGAACTGGATCCCGGTCTGCGCGAAAATTTCCGACCGCGGCACCCGATCGAAGGCCAGCTCCATCATCCCCTCGGTGCGGCCGTCCCGGTAGTGGACCGGGTTGCCGATCAGCTCCCCCCGCTCGTCGAGCAGGCCAAAATCGACCCCCCAGGTGTCGACCCCAAGGCTGGCCGGCCGGCGCGAGCGCCCCGCTTCGATGCCCGCCTGGATGTCCCCCCAGAGGCGGAGGAAGTCCCAGTGGAGCGTGTCATTGACTGTGACGGTCGTATTGGGGAAGCGGCTGAGTTCGTCCAGAGCGAGCTCGCGGCCGTCAAAATCGACGGCCATCACCCGGCCGGATTCCGCTCCCAGATCGACCGCCAGCACCGTTTGTGACCCCATGATTTCTCCCTTTGTCCAGGAGCCTGCCTGCCGTTAAACCGCCCGGCCGTCGGGAGTGTGCGAACCGACCGGCCTTTTTTTGTGGAAATTTGACATTTTTTGAAGAAGTTTGATGAAAAATAACATAATCGCCGGTGGTAGTCAATGAAATCGATGCCGGAGCAGTCAGGTTCAGCCCAATTTTGTTGAATTTTGTCGTTTTTAAATTAAGTGCGGTGCAGCCAGGCTTCGCTGGCGACGAGGACGACGGCCGCGACCAGGATGACGGCCGCCAGCAGGAGCAGCCCTTTGCCGGCCGCCGGGGTGCTGCCCAGAAAGGGGATATTGTGGCCCGGTCCCAGGGCGAAGACGAAGGCCGCTGTGGCGCTGGCCAGCGCGGCCCGGGTGGTGCCCCCGAGCCACCAGCCGGCCAGCCCACCGACGAGGGTGGCTGTCAGAAGCAGCTCCAGGAAAAAGCGCAGGGCGATGCCGGCCGGGGTGCCGCTGATGAGGGTGCCCGTCGTGATGTCGAGCGGCGGCGGCCGCAGCTGGGCCAGCAGCGCGCCGGGGATCAGCGTGACGGCGATCAGGGCGAAAACCGCCGCGGCCGTCCAGGGACGGGGCGGCAGCCCGATCTGGATTTCAGCGTAGGCCCAGCCGACGGCCAATCCGCCCAGTCCGGCGAGAAGGGACCCAATGGGCAGGATTCCCCAGATCGGCCGAATCCAGACGTGATGGATGGCGAGAAAGACGAGCAGGCCGGCCGCCCCCGAAATCATACCGGCGATCAGGTAGCTCTTCATGGCCATTCCCTTTTGCGGACAACCGGGTCGTCTCCCGCAGGTGTTAGTCCGTTCAGATGATCGTGTCGATTGAATCGGCGCAGGCGGCCGCTTGAAAGCCAGTGGTGGGTGACAGGGAGCGGCCGTCGAGGAAAACGCGATCTTCAGTATACAATAAATCCATCCCGGATGAATACGATCCGGTTCTGGCCGACCCATGCGCGCAGGAGGATTTATCCGCCATGTCTGAGAATCCAGGTGACTATGCCACTCGTCGGGGCGTGCTCCCCATTTCCTGGGCGGATTTCCACGGGCTGTGCCGGGCGCTGGCCCTGGCCGCTGCCCGCTTCGACCCGGAGCTCATCCTGCCGGTCGGCCGGGGCGGCTTCTACCCCGGCACCCTTATCGCCCACATGCTCCAGGTCGAGGTCTACCCGGTCCGCCTCTCCCGCCGGGTCGACGATGTGGTCCGTTTCCGGTCCCCACGCTGGCTGCTGGAGCCGCCCGCTCTGGTCGCCGGCCGGCGGGTGCTGATCGTCGACGAAATCGCCAGCTCGGGGGAAACGCTCGAGATGGTGCAGACCCGGGTAGAAGCGCTGGGAGCGGCCGCCGTGCGCCGCGCCGTCCTCTACGCCCACTCCTGGGGGACGGCCGCCGCCGATTACATCGGCCTGGTCAGCGACGCCCTGATCCTCAATCCCTGGGACCGGGAAATCGTGCGGGACGGCGCCTTTCAGTTTCACCCGGAGTACGCCGGGGCCCTGGCCCAGCAGGGGCTGGCGCCGGACCCCAACCTGCTCATTCCGGCCACGCCGTTCTCGCTGGCCAAAGGCTAACCCGCCGATGCCCCCCGCCAGGTCACCCGAAGGGCGGCCGGCTTGCGGAAGACGAGCCCCCGCGGCCGGGCCGCGGCCGCCGCTTCAGGGCCGGCCGCCAGCCGCAGGTCGGGCAGCCGGGCCAGCGCCCGCTCCAGGGCCAGGTGGGCTTCCAGGCGGGCCAGGTGGAGCCCCAGGCAGACGTGCGGCCCCTGGGCGAAGGCGACGTGGGGCTGCCGGTTGGAGCGGAACAGATCGAAGCGGTCCGGG
>JBFFZG010000290.1:0-6048 GCA_041568735.1 Promineifilaceae bacterium (SeqCode) | reverse complement strand
AGCCCCCAGGACCAGCCCGATGGATCCACCGGAGACCGCCCCCTGGATGGCCGCGATGACCGGCACCGGCATGTCGATGATGGCCAGGATGACCTGGTTCAGCCGGCCGACCAGCCGCCGGGCGTAAGCGGCCGCGTCAGCCTCGTGCTCGACGAAACCGCGGGCATCGCCGCCGGTCGAGAACGAACGGCCGGCGGCGGCCAGGATCACCACCCGGTTTTCTGGATCGGCCCGCACCGATTGGAGGGCGGCCAGCAGCTCGTCCAGGAGCTCCGGCACCAGGGCATTATGCCGCTCCGGCCGGTTGAGGGTGAGCGTGGTGATGGGGCCGCTCCGTTCGAACCGAATCAAGGCCATTGATCTAGCTTTCCTCCAAAAGGCGCAGCCGGGTCGTGCTTTCCAGGGTCATTTCGCCATCCGGCCGGCGCATCTCGGCTTTCACCACCACTTCCCGGCCGTCGTTTTTCCACCCGAGGCAGGTAAGCTCCAGGGTCATCGCTTCCCCGGCAAAGGTTGGCGCCGGGAAAACGAGGGATTGGTCGACCTGAACGGCGCCGGGAAACCAGGTCTCGAGCAGGGAGGTGACGACCCCAAAGAGAAACATGCCGTGGGCGACAGGCCGGCCAAAGCGCGTTCGGGCGGCGAAGCTGGGATCGACGTGAATCGGGTTGTCGTCCCCGCTCAGCCGCGCAAAAGCGTCGAACTCGGCCTGGGTAAAATGCCGTGTCAGGGTCAGAGTCTGGCCCGGTCGATCGAAGGAAATCGGCGGCGAGGTGTCGTTCATCTAGGATCCGTGAACCTCCCGCAGCGCCCGCTTGAGCACCTTGCCGGCGGCCGTCCTGGGCAGTGACTCGACGAAGCGGACCGAGCGAGGAATTTTGTAGCGGGCCAGTTTTCCGTGGCAGAAGGCGATCAGTTCGTCGGCGGTGAGCGCTGCCCCTTTTTTGAGTACGATCAGGGCCCGGCCGACCTCCTGCCACCGTTCATCCGGGACGCCGATGACGGCGACCTCGGCGACAGCCGGGTGTTCATAGAGCACATTTTCGACCTCGGCCGGGTAGACGTTTTCACCCCCCGAGATGAACATATCTTTCCAGCGATCGACGATGTAGTAAAAGCCGTCTTCATCCATCATGGCGGCATCCCCGGAATGGAGCCAGCCTTCCCGCAGGGCGTCGGCCGTCGCTTCCGGCCGGTTCCAGTAGCCGGTGGTCACATTACCGCCCCGGATACAGAGCTCGCCGATTTCCCCGGGGCCGAGCACCTGGCCCTCCCGGCTGACGATGCGTACGTCCGTGTGGAGCACCGGTTTGCCAACCGATCCGGCTTTGCTCAGGGCGTGTGCCCGGTCGATCAAAAAGACGGTTGGGCCGGTTTCGGTCATGCCGAAGCCCTGCTGGATGATGATTCCGCGGGCGGCGAACTGCTCGACCAGCGCGGGCGGCAGGGCGGAGCCGCCGCTGCTCCAGAGGCGGACACTCGACAGATCGGCTCTGTCCAGATCGGTCTGCTGGTTCAACGCCAGGTAAATGGCCGGCACCAATAAGATCACCGTGACCCGCCAGCGCTCGATCAATTCGAGCAGTTCGTCCGGGTCGAAGGTGCGCATGACCACAACCGTGCCGCCGGCGTGCCAGGTCGGGCAGGCGTACAGCCCCAGGCCGCCGATGTGGAAGGTGGGGAGGACGTTGAGATTGATGTCGTCCGCAGTGAGGGAAATCGCCTGTCCCATGCCGACGGCGTTGTAAAAAAAGTTGCCGTAGGTCACCTGGGCCCCTTTCGGCCGGCCGGTCGTACCGGAAGTGTAGATGATGGCCCAGGTGTCTTCGTAGGTCAGGCGAGGAGAATCGAACGACGGGCCGCCGGCGGCGATGGCCGTCTCGTAGGGGATCTCTCCCCCGGCCGGCTCGCCGCCCATGACCACCCGATGCTCGAAGGGCCGGAGTTCATGGAGCGCGGCCGCCGTCCCGGTGAAAGGCGCTTCGTAGAAGAGGACACGAGGAGCGCAGTCGTCGATGATATAGGCCAGCTCCGGATCGGCCAGCCGCCAGTTCAGCGTGTTGACGATGACCCCGAGTTTGGCCGCCGCGAAGAGGATTTCGTAATAATCGGAGCGATTTTGCGACAGGATTGAAACCCGGTCGCCGCGCCGGAGGTCGAGCTCGCCCTGCATGAAAGCGGCCAGCCGGGTGATGCGCCCTTCCCACTCGGCGTAGGTGAAGGGACGGTCGCTGGCGGCATCGACAACCGCCAGTTTATCGGGGGTCCGCTCGGCATGGCGCCTGATCCAATCGAAGTGATGCATCGGTTAAATCCCCAAAACTTGAGCGCGCAGCTTGATTTTTTCGACCTTGCCATAAGGGGAGTACGGCAGGGTGTCGATAAAAACCACGCTTTTGGGCACTTTGTAGCGGGCCAGCTGCCCCGCACAGTGGGCGAGGAGGGCCTCGGCCGTTACGGTGTCGTCGGCCGGGACGACGACCATCAGACCGACTTCACCCCATTTTTCATCCGGCCGGCCGATCAGGGCACAGTCCCGGACGCCGGGATGCTCGTGAAAAACCGCTTCCACCTCGGCGGCGTATATATTTTCACCACCGGAGATGATCATGTCTTTGTAGCGGCCGGCAATGGTGTAGAAGCCATCGGCATCCTGCCGGGCCATGTCGCCCGTGTGCAGCCAGCCGTCCCGCAGGGCCTCGGCCGTGGCCTGGGCGTTGCTCCAGTAGCCGGTCATGACGTGGGGGCCCTGGATGAGCAGCTCCCCGGTTTCGCCGGGCGGGACATCATTCCCCCCGGCGTCGACGAGCCGCATGGCGCTGTGAAAGATCGGTTTGCCGACTGACCCCGCTTTGGCCACCGCTTCCTCATCGGTCATCGTGAAGCAGTTGGTCCCCGCTTCGGTCAGCCCGTACCCCTGCCGCAGCACGGTGCCGGTTTCTCGCCGCCAGTGCTCGAGCAGGGGCAGGGGGCAGGGGGCGCCGCCGCTGATGAACCAGCGAACCCGGCCGAAATCGGCTGTCCGGATTTCAGGTGCCTCCAGCCACATCTGGAACAGGGTCGGCACGCCGAGGATGACCGTACAGCCCTCTTTCTGGATCAGCCGCAGGGAATCGGCCGGATCGAACGTGCGGGCCACGACGACCCGCCCCCCCGCGTAGAACAGGGGAGTCAGAAAGACGAAAAGGCCGCCGGCATGAAACATCGGGGTCAGGATGGGGGATATATCGCCGGCCGTCAGCTCCCAGCTGATCACCGTGTTGATCGCATTCCAGAGAATCTGCCGGTGGGGAAGCATCGCTCCTTTGGGCCGGCCGGTCGTGCCGGAGGTATAGAGCAGGCAGGCGGGATCGTCCCCACCGACCGTGTCGATGAGGATGGGATCGGCCGCCTGAGCTGCTACTTCCGGCTCCAGAGGTGGTTCAGCGCTGTCCGGCCCGGCCGCCCCTTCACAGGGGATCAGGCAGGCATCATCGAGTGCCGGCCGCAGATCCGGCATCAGGCCGGAAAACTCCGGTCCGAAGATCAGCACCTTCGGCCGGCTGTCGCTGAGAATATAGGCCAGCTCTGGCGCGGCCAGCCGCCAGTTCAGCGGGTTAAAAATCGCCCCGATTTTGAGGCAGGCGAAGAGGAGATCGACAAAATGCACCGAATTGTGAGCGAGCAGGGCGACCCGGTCCCCTGGTTCGACCTGGCGGCCGGCCAGCCAGCGGGCCGTCTGGTTCGCCCTCGCTTCCAGCTCGGCGTAGGTGAACCGCCGGCCCGCGGCCGCCTCGAGCAGGGCGACCCGGTTGGGTGTGAGGGCGGCGCGGCGGGAGAGGAGGATTTCGGCGTTCATGGAAATAAGTGGAAAGTCGAAAGTTGAAAGATGAAAGTTATTCGGGCCTGGAAGTTGGAGGATCTGGTGGAAAGTCGCCTGTTTGGCTTTCCCGCAGGTATTTATCGATAAAAATCAGGGCTTCCTCCATGTCGATGAAGCGGGTTTCGGCGGTGCTCTGCACGTGACGGATGACGCCGTGCCACGGGGCGGCCGGATCCCCTTCCTGAATTTGCACGAAACGCAGCACGAAAGAGCAGATGGTCGTTTCAGGCATGGCATGAAGGTAGCAGGGGTGGGTTACGGGGAAGTAACAGGGAGGGGAACGGGGAAATTGGAACGGGGGATCGATGTGTTGTGTGTAACCGCCGGTTGCTATAATCCGGCCCCATGGGTATTTGGGGTTCGCGGCTGACGGCGCTGCAGTATCGGGATTTTCGCCTGCTGTGGGGTGGACAGCTCATTTCGACAATCGGGTCGCAGATGAGTTTTATCGCCGTCAACTGGCATATCTACACGATTTTGCAGGGGGAAACCTGGCAGTTTCCTCTGTTCGGGCAGCCGATCACCATCGATCTCGGCGCGCTTGGTCTGGGGCTGGGGGGGCTGGTGCGCGTCATTCCGATCATGGCCTTTGCTCTCCTGGGCGGGGTCCTGGCCGACATCGTTCCCCGCCGGCGGCTGATGATGATCGCGGACAGCGCCTCCGCCCTGGTGGCCATCAGCCTCGCTTCCCTGACTTTCCTGGGGCGGGATCAGATCGGTTTGATCTATCTCCTGACAGCCGTCGGCGCGGCCGCCTCCGCCATGAGCACCCCGGCCCGGCAGGCGCTCGTGCCCAACCTGGTGCCGCGGGCCCACCTGACCAATGCGGTCAGTCTGAACACGATCCTCTTTCAAATCGGCACCATTGTCGGTCCTGGTCTGGGCGGGGTGCTGATCAGCCGGGCGGACCTGTGGGTGGTCTACAGCATCGACGCCCTCACCTTCCTGGTCGTCGTCACGGCTCTGGCCATGATGCATCACCGAGGGGGGCCGGCGGCGGCCGGCGGCCGGCTCACCCTGGGGATGATGCGTGAGGGGCTCGCCTTCACGATTTCCAACCGGATCCTGTGGGGGACGATCCTGATCGACTTTTTCGCCACGCTGTTCGGCTCGGCACGCACCATGCTGCCGATTGTGGCAGAGGAAATCCTGCAGGTTGGGGTCGAGGGGTATGGCCTGCTGGCGGCGGCCCAGCCGCTTGGGGCGATGATCGCCGGAGTCATCATGTCGCTGCGCAGGGAAGTCCGCCGCCAGGGGCTCGTCCTCCTGGCCGGGGTGACCGTTTACGGCGCCGCGACCGCCCTGTTTGGCTGGTCGACCTGGTTCTGGTTATCCTTCGTCCTCTTTGCGCTGACCGGGGCCGGCGATACCGTGTCGACGGTCATTCGCGGCACGATCCGGCAGGTGGTGACACCCGATCACCTGCGCGGCCGGGCGACCAGCGTCAGCATGGTCTTTTTCATGGGGGGGCCGCAGCTCGGGGAGCTGGAATCCGGGCTGGTGGGATCTCTCCTCGGGGTTCCTTTCGCCATTATCAGCGGCGGCATCGCCACGATTCTGATGACCGGTTTCGTGGCCTGGCGCTACCCCCGACTGCGGCAGTACGTCGCCGAATGATCCGCGGCTTTCTGAAATTCAGGCGTGGTTGAGGTGGTTCTACCCGATTTTTTCCCCGACGGCGATCGCTTCAAACAGGGACACCGTGGTGGCAGCCGGGGGAACGTCCAGCTCCGCCGCCAGCCGCTCGACGCAGCGCTGGTAGGTGCGCAGGGCCAGGGCGCGCTGGCCCATGGCCGCATAGGCGCGCATCGAGAGCCGGTAGGCTTCCTCCCAGCAGTCATCTCGGGCCAGAATCTGCTCGCAGACGGCCGTCACCGACCGCCAGTCTCCTCGCCCGGCGTGGAGGCGGGCCAGCCGTTCGGCCGTGCGCAGAAAGAGAGTCAGGAAGCGCTCCCGTTCCTCACTGGCCCATTCTTCGTACGGGTATTCCTGGAGAAATTCACCCTGATAGAGCGCCACGGCTTCCCGGTAGGCGGTGAGGGCGGTCTCCGGATCCCGGGACAGGGCGTCATCCCCGAGGGCGACCTGCCGCTCGAAGGCAGTCGTGTCGAGCCAGAAATCGGCTTCCGGCCGCAGCCCGTACCGGCTGCCATCCCGCAGAATGAAGGCCGACAGAGCCTGGCGGT
>JBFFZG010000289.1:0-6080 GCA_041568735.1 Promineifilaceae bacterium (SeqCode) | reverse complement strand
GTCCAGCGGTTCCCCCAATACGATCTCGTAGGCTCGCTGCAGCTCGGAGAGGGTGAAGATATCCGGCAGGAGCTGGAAGCCGACGGCCGTGTATTCCAGATTGTAGCGGAGCCGCTCGAGCGCATAATCGAGGATATGGGCGTGATCGAAGGCCAGCGGCGGCAGATCGCTCAGGGGAAACCAGCCGGTCGCCTCCTGGTGGATGCCGGGGGTGTGGCTGATCGCCCGGGCCGGGACGAGGGCGAAGTAGGTCACGGTGATGACCCGCATCCGCGGATCCCGCTCGACATCGCCGAAGGTGTAGAGCTGCTCGGTGTAAACGTCGGTGACGCCGGTTTCCTCGGCCAGCTTGCGCTCGGCCGCCTCGGCCAGCGATTCGTCGACCCGCACAAACCCGCCGGGAATCGCCCACTCCCCCTGGAAGGGAGGGGTCTTGCGCTTGACCAGAAGCACGCGCAGATCGTCGTCGATCAAAGAAAAGATGACCACGTCGACGGTAACCGCCGGCCGGTCGGTGGGAGGGGGGGTGAAGGAGGGCATCGGAAGAGGAGTTAAAAGTTCAAAGTGGAAAGTCGAAAGTTAAAAGTTCGAAGTGGAAAGTCGAAGGTTAAAAGTTCGAAGTGGAAAGTCGAAGGTTAAAAGTTTAAAGTGGAAAGATAGGTGTTCTGATGATTCGGTGTTCAATAAAAATCAGCAATTGGCGGTTTCTTAGTGTTCTTTTAAGAAAAGTTTCTTTTCTTTCCGCAGCGCGCGCTGCACTTTCAACTTTCGACTTTAAACTTTAAACTTTCAACTGTTTTATTCATTTTCGTGTCAAACCCGCACTAACTCCTCTCATTGTAGTCTTTTTCGGGCAAAACGTAAAACATTTGTTCAAAATTGGAGGGGAAATTTTGGGGGAAACCAGGGGCTTGATCTCCGGTGCGGGCTGTTTTAAACTTTGAACCCATGAGCAGATTCCCCAAGATACGGCCGCTGTCGTTTCAGCCAATGGAATACGAGGGGGAGCAGCTGTGGCTGCTGCAGGATCCGGAGCGGATCACGGAAGCACAGCTCCTCCTGCCGCCGCTGCTGGCCCAGATGACCGTCTATTGTGACGGCCGGCATGATATTCCAGCCATCTACAACCGGCTGGCCGGCGATGCCGGCTTTCGGCTGCCGCCGGGGACGATCGAGAAGGCGCTCGAACAGCTCGACGAGGCCTTTCTGCTCGAAAACAAGCGCTACCGGCAGCAGATCGACCACCTGCGCCGCCGCTACCGGGCCCAGCCCTTCCGGCCGATGACCCTGGCCGGCCTGAACTACGCCGCCGAACCCCGGGCGCTGGCCGACCAGTTTGCTGCTTACGAATTCGGAGACGATCCAGAAGAAGCGGCCGGCTGGGCGGAATGGACCGGCCGGGGCATTATCTCACCTCACATCGACTACCAGCGGGGCGGCCCGGTCTACGCCCGGACCTGGCGGCGGGCGGTCCGGTCCGTGGCCGAAGCCGACCTGGTCCTCATGTTTGCCACCGATCACAGCGGCGGCCTGGGCAGCCTGACGCTGACCAAAATGCCGTACCAGACCCCCTACGGGCTGCTGCCGACCGACGAACTCCTGGTCGACCGGCTGGCGCAGGCGATCGGCGAGGAGTCGGCCTACCGGCTGGAGCTCAATCACCGGTTTGAGCACTCGGTCGAGCTGTCGGCCGTCTGGCTCCACCACGCGGCGCAGGCGGCCGGCCGGCCGGCTCCCCCCATGGTGCCGCTGCTCATCGGCTCCTTCCACCACTTTGTGCACAACGGGGGACACCCGGCCGAAGATCCGGTCCTTACCCGGGTGCTTGACATTCTGCGGACGGAAATCCGGGACCGGCGGGTCCTGTGCGTGGCCTCGGTCGACCTCTCGCATGTGGGGCCGGCATTTGGGGATGACTACTGTATGGACGCGGACCGGCGGGCGGCGCTGCGGACCAGCGACGAGCGGCTCATGGAAGCGCTGGCGGCCGGAGACGACGAGGGCTGGTACCGGGAAATCGCCGGCGTGCGGGATCGAAACAAAGTCTGCGGCTTCAGTCCAGTCTACCTGATGCTGCGCTGCCTGGGGGATGGTGTGCGCGGGCACCGGATCGCCTACGACCACTGCCCGGCCGACGCCGCCGACCACTCGCTCGTGTCGATCTGCGGCATGCTGCTCGACTGAGCGGCCGGGCCGCGCTCTAAAACGGCGCCTTTTCCCGGCGGGAGCGGCTCCAGAAGCGGGTGAGCAGCCACAGGCCGAAAACGACGATGATCGTCAGGGCGACGAAGGGGAGGACCAGCGAGAGCAGGGAAATGAAAAACGAGACCACGTCCTCGAGCAGGCTGACGACCGGGTTCCCCAGGCCGGCGGTCGAGGCGGTGATGACCGGTCGGGCTGCTCCCTTGGCGGCGTGCACCCCGCCGGCCAGGATGATGCCGGCGATGACGGCCAGCACCGGGTTGAAATCGGTGATGACGTTGGCGTTGGCGGCGAAGAGAAGGGCGCCGGCCGCCGGCCGGATCAGCGTCTGGATCAGGTCGTTGATCGAATCGACGGCCGGGATCTTGTCGACCAGCATTTCGATCAGCAGCAGCACGGCCAGGCTGCCGATGACCCACCAGCTTCCCATGACGTCGAAGGGCTGCTCGAGCTGGATCCAGCCCAGCCGCTGCAGCAGGGCGACCAGCAGCATCGGAATATAGGCGTTGAGCCCGGCGCTGGTGGAGAGGCCGAAGGCGGTGGCGATGTTGAAGAGCGCTTCCATGAGATGGTTCCTTTCCTATACCCGTCTACCCGTACCCGATTTTCCCGACGCCCCGGTGCGATCCGTCCGGAATCAGGACAGCTGGCGACAGCGCCGGCGCGCGGCCGGGTTCTGCACCTTATACGCAGGAGATCCCGCCGAAGTTTCAGCCGGCGCGCGTGCCGTTGGGAACCGGCCGTTCGGGCACGACCAGCACCGGGGTGATGCCGTCGGCGTAGCCGAGATCGAACAGCATCCCTTCCGAAACCAGGCCGAACATGGTGCGGGGCGGCAGGTTGAGGACGAAGAGGGCCTGGCGGCCGGCGATTTCGGCCGGATCGTCCCGCTCCGGCTTGAGCCCGGCCACGATCGTGCGGCTGTGGTCGCCGAAATCGACTGTCAGGGCGACCAGTTTATCCGAGCCGGCGATGTCGGCCACCTGCGTGATCGTGCCGGCGCGGATGTCGATTTCTTCGAGCAGATGCAGCGAGATGAGCGGTTTGATGGGGGCGGGGGTCATGGGTTGTTCCTCAGGTGTTCAATCGGCGTTCTACACCCAGTTTAACCGATTTTTTGTGATGGACGGGGGAGTTGGTTATGCTCGTAGGTCATGAGCATTTTTCACGCGATTTTTGACAAATTTTACCCGCTGATTCGCTTTGTCTACGAAAAAATCCAGGGCAATCGCTGGTACGATCAGGTCACCGATCAGCTGTGGCTGGGCGGGGCGCTGACCTACCGGCGGGATTACGACTTTATTCTGGCGCAGAAGATCGGGGCAGTGGTCGATATCCGCCAGGAGCGGGAGAACGACCTGGCGCTGCTGGCCCGGCATGGGATCCACAGTCTGAAATTGAGCGTGCCGGACATCCTGGTGCCGCCGCCGGAGGTCATCGACCAGGGCGTGGCCTTTATCCGCGAGCAAATCGAAGCCGGCCGCCGGGTCTACGTCCACTGCGCCAAGGGGCGCGGCCGTTCGGCCACTCTGGCGGCCGCCTACCTGATGAAATACGAGGGGCTGACCTTCGACGAGGCCCGCGTCCGGCTGCAGTCGGCCCGGCCGCTGGTCAAGCTCGAAGCCCGCCACGAAAAAGTCCTCAACACCTGGATCGACTCCCAACTCCCAACTCCTAACTCCTAACCCCCATCTCATGCAGCTCACCGTTGAAATCGCCACGTTCGCCTTCACCCTCTGGCTGGGTCTCTACACGCTGCGGCGGGACCCGGCCCATCTCGGGCTGCGCTACGCCGGCGCCGGGCTGGTGGCCTACGCCCTGTCGATCGCCTTCCTGACGGCCGAGGGCTACGCGCCGGCGGCCGGCCGCTGGCTGGCAGCGCTGCTCTTTCTGCCGGCCGTTTTCTGGTTTGGCGCGGTGGCGGCCCTGCTGCCGGAGGATGGGCTGCTGCGAGCCTGGCTCGATCCCTTTCTGCGCCACGCCCTGCCCTGGGCGGCCGGGGGTGTGGCCCTGCTCGGCCTGCTCGTGGCGGACACGCCGGGCTATCCGCTGCTGGCCGGCCTGGTTGTCCTGGTGCTGCTGGGCAGCGTCATTGCGGCGGCCGCCGGGCTGCGGGAGACAGGGGAGCGCGAAACCCGGCGGGTCCGGCTCCTGGCCGTGCTGATCACTCTCTTTTTCGCCCTGGGGGCGGGGCTGCTCCTGCTGCCGGTGGGGATCGGCTGGCTGCCGCGCGGCTGGCTGCTGCTGGGGCTGAGCGTCGATCTGGAGCTGCTGGGGCTGGCCATTCTCTGGTACGACGCCTACGACCAGGGGGAAAGCCTGCGGGCGGACATGCTGCGCTCATTTTTCGTCACGGCCGCCGCCGCTCTCGTCCTCGGCGGACAGGTGGCCCTGGCCGGCCGGCGGACCGGCTTCACGCCGTCGCTGACGACCCTGCTGCTGACCGTCACCGGTACGGCGGTGGCCGGCGCTGTCCTGGCTCCCTGGCTGGCCGGCCTCTTCGATCGGGTGGCTTTCTCGCCCGGCGTGCGGGCGGCCCGGGCGGAGCTGCGCCGGGTGGAGTCGGCCGTGTCGCGGCGAGATGAGGCGCTGCGGCCGGAGGCGCTGCCGGCCGCGAAATTCACCCGGCTGACCCGGCGCGCCCTGGGCCATCTGCCCGATCTGCCGCGGCTGGCGGCCAGTCCGCTGACCCGGCTGCCGCAGGTCGACGAGCGGCTGCGGGACGAAGGGCTGGCCGACGATCCGCTCGGCCGGGCCCAGGCGCTGCGCGCTCTGCTGATCGACCGCATCGCCCGCCTCAAGCCGGAAGACGGCCGCGCCTTCGCCCCGACCGACGACTGGCGCTACTACAACGCCCTCTACTTTCCGTATGTGGCCGGCCTCAAACCGTACAGCCGGCGGGCCTGGCACGAAAATCTCGACCCGGCCGCGCGGGAGGCGCTCGACTGGTTCCGCAGCCAGGTGCCGGAGCGCACGCTGTATAACTGGCAGAATAAGGGGGCGGCGCTGATCGCGGCGGATTTACGCGGTGAGGGGGGATAGGAGTTGGGGAACGGGGAACGGGGAACAGGGAACGGGGAACAGGGAACGGGGAACGGGGAACAGGGAACGGGGAACAGGTTCTGCGGGGCATGGGTCGGTCTGAGTCGGGGGGTTGGTCCGAGGCAGGCAGGCTTAAACTTTCGCCGGTGTGGGGGCCGGGAAAATTTCGATCGTTGGGTTCAATTTGACCGGAGCGGCGGCCGGCGGGGAGCCGGTGTGGGCACCTGGTTTGGCAGCGCTTTAATCGCGGTAGCGGCTGACGTTTGAGGCCGCCGAGATGGCGAACAGGAGGGCGATCCCACCGCCGATGAGCAGTACGATTTCCGATTCGCTCACGCTGGCGATGCCGATGGTGATGCCCATGAGGATGCCGAAGGCGACGAGAAAGGTAAAGCCGCGCTCGATGAAGAGGATGAAGCCGTTTTTTTCATCCCGCTCGAAGCTGGCGTTGACCTGGCGCACCTTATCGCGGCCGACGATATCGCCGCGCACGTCGAGATCGTCGACATCGCTGATATCGACGCCGCCGCTCCGCAGCTGTTCTTCCCGCCGGCGCCGCTTGCGCTTTTTTTCCTGTTCGGCCGCCCAGGCTCCCTGCTGCTGCCGCCGGCGGAGCGCTTCCTGCTGGCGGCGCATCTGGTCTTTAAGGGGATTGAAACTCATGATCCGTTACCTCCTGAGGCTGCCCCTCTCAGTCGGATAAAATGCCGGGGCGGGTTCAGCCACCGCCCTGGCCGGCGCGGCGGGCCACGACCTGAACGGCCTTGGCGACGCCGGCGACGGGATGGGCGAGCGCGGCCACCGTGACCTGGAACACGTCGTCTGCCATCCCGGCC
>JBFFZG010000288.1:0-6141 GCA_041568735.1 Promineifilaceae bacterium (SeqCode) | reverse complement strand
TTGACGGCCAGGCCGGCCACCGCCCCCTGGGCGAAGGCCGGCCGCTCCGCCGGCAGCGGCCAGGCGCAGTGGGCTTCCAGGAGAGCCAGCGCTTCATCCGCCGGCAGCCAGTTGCCGGCGAAGCCGGCGTCGGGTGTCACGATGGCGTGCGGGTCGTCGATCAGGGCCGCCGGGAGCGGCCGGTCGACCAGCACCTCGTCCGGAGCGAAGCGCAGGACGAGGGCGCCGGCCGGCCAGGTGGCCGCGTCGAGCGCGGCCGGCCGGGCCACGATGCGGGTGCCGTCGATTCGTTTAAGTGCGCGCACGGCTGCCCTCCGGGTCGTAGAACGGGGTGCTGGCGCGGCGGGCCGGCCGGCCGTCGATTGTCACGGTATCCGGCAGCCGCCCGTCTTCCAGGGCCAGCCAGCCGAGCATGACCGATTTGCCCAGGATCGGCGAATAAGTGCTCGAGGTGACATAGCCGGCGTAGCGGCCTTCTCGCCAGATCAGCGCCCCCTCAATGGGAGGCAGCCCGCCGCCCTCGATTTCGAATCCGACCAGCTGCCGGTCGAGCGGGATTTTATTGGTGCGCAGCACCGCCTGTTTGCCGACGAAGTCCGCTTTGTCGAGACGGAGCGCCCATTCGTGATCGAGGCGGCGCGGGGTCGAATCGAAATCGGTATCCTGGCCGACGAGGATGTGCCCTTTTTCCAGCCGCAGCCGCAGGAGGGCTTCGATGCCGTGGGGCCTGAGGCCCAGGTCGGCTCCCAGGTCGGAGAGCGCCCGCCAGAGGACCACCGAGTCCCGGGCCTGGTGGTGCAGCTCGTACGAGAGCTCGCCAGTGAAGCTGAGGCGAAAGATGCGGCAGGGGATGCCGGCCACATCGGCCGCGGTGTGCCCCATGTACGGCAGCGGGTTGTCAAAGCCGGCCCGCCGCAGCAGCTCATGGGTCAGCGGACCGGTGACGTTGATGGCGCCCAGCGAGAAGGTCTGGTTGAGCAGGCGCACGTCCAGCCCCCAGCTTTCGGCCCAATCCCGCACCCACATCTCGGCGAAGGTCGCGCCGCCGCTGGTGAAGGTCAGGGTATAGCGATTTTCGCCGTCCTTGCAGATCAGGCCGTCGTCGAGCACGTACCCCCGTTCGTCGAGGAGGAGCACGTAGCGGGAGCGGCCGGTCTTGATCGTCGCCACCCGAGTCGGATAGAGCCGCTCGAGCAGCTCGAGCGCATCCGGCCCGGTGACCAGCATCTTGCCCAGCGTGCTGACGTCGCCGAGGGAGACCGCCTCGCGCACCGCCCAGTATTCGTCGTCGGGTCGGCCATAGCGCCACGGCCGCCACCAGCCGCCGACCCGCTCCATCTGGGCTCCCAGCCGCCGGTGCTCCGCGTCGAGGGCCGTGCGCGGGGTGGGGTGGTGGTGGGCGCCGGCGGCGATCTCGGCGAAGGTCAGCTGGCGGGTCACCGGCCGGGCGGTAAAGGGGGGCTGCAGGGTTTCACCCCGGGCCGCCAGGAAGCTGCGGATGTGAGGGAGGCAGACCGATCCCTGGCAGGTGCCGGTGCCGGCCAGGGTGGCCCGTTTGACCAGCTCCAGTTCTTCAAAGCCCCGCTCCCAGACCGCCTCCAGGTCGGCGGTCGTCACCCCGGCGCAGGGGCAGACCAGGCCGGCCTCCGGGCAGGGGGGAATATCCGAGGGGCGGGCGGCGTCGCCGACGGCGCGCACGGGCAGATCGTGCCCCATGCGGGCCAGGGCGTCGCGCGGATGGAGCCCCAGCCCGAGCGAGACCGTGTCGCAGGGGGTGCGGATTTCGCGGCCGCTGTCATCGCGCATGACGACCGCCTCGACCCGCTTTTCTCCTTCGAAGCGGATGAGGGTGCCGGCCGCCTGGGTGACGGCCAGCCCTTCCGGCGGTTCGCCCACGGCCACCACGCGACCCAGGTCGATGCCGGCGGCGGCCAGCCGGGCGGCCGCGCGGGCGGTGACCAGCCCGGCCAGTGTGTTCCCCGGTGCGGCCGGCTGGATTTCCGCCGCGCCGCAGGCGACGACGATCTCTTCCCGGGGATAAATGCGCTCCATGCCGGCGCCGGTGCGGGCCACGACCAGGGGACCGGCGTAGATGCCGATCGCTTCCTGGCCTTCCGCTGATTCAAGCGTCATGACTGATTTGCCGGCTGCGCGGGCTTCGTCGGCCGCGGCGCGGCCGCTGGCCCCCTGGCCGATGACGACCACGTCGCAGTGGCGGCTGCGGGCCGGTGTTTCCGGGCCGGCGCGATCGGGCGCCGGCAGGGGTGGGTAGCCGCCGGCCGGATGGGATTCGACGACCTGGCCCGGCCGGGCGCGCACCTGGCAGGTGCGCACGTAGGCGACCCCGTCGACCGTGGCCAGGCAGTGGGGGCAGTCCCCGCCGAGGCAGAGGCAGCCGCCGCCGGTCGGATGGGCGCCGGCGCGCAGAATGGCGACCAGCAGGCTGTCGCCGTCTCTGTAGGGGAGCGGCCGGCCGTCAAAAACGATCCGGCCGGTGTTTGAACCGTGGTTCGAAAATTCAGAGGGTTCTGTCATGAAGTGGATCTCTGTCGGTTTGGGTTCGATTTTCAAGCGGGCGCCTGCTTGGCTCCATAAAACAGGGGGAAGGCGCCAGAATCTTTTTCGAACAATCGTTCAGGCGGCATCGTAGGCCTGCCGGAGCCAGCCGCGGACCGCCTCATCCAGCTCGTCGCGGCTGCCGAGCCGCACGCGGTGGGTGCACATGCCGCCGAAGACGGTTCCCCCTTCGAGCCGGTCGGTTGGCTCGACCCCTTTGAGGATCAGCCCGAGATCGACGCGGTCGCGGGTGCTGGCCTGGACGATGGCGAACTGTTTCGACCGGCGCAGGCTGACGTAGGTTTTCTTGGGGGCGATTTCGACATCGGGGCCGAAGGACTGCGCGGCGGCCAGCACGTCGTCGTAAATCGGCCGTAGGGCGGCTTTGGGGCCGGCAAACTGGGCGGCGACGAGATCGGCTTCGGCCGGCGGCCCGCCGTCCGCCTGCTGCCGGTAGAGGAGGGCGATCGTATTGGCGAAGCCGTGAGTGACCCCGTATTCTCCCTTGAGCAGCTTCATCATCTCGCCGTGCTTCTGCAGGCCGCTCCGGCCGAGAACCTCGAACCACGCCTCGAGGGATTTGCCGGTCTTATCCGGCATGTTGCTGATCATCGTCTGCAGCTGGGGATCGATTTCACTCAAGGGGAGCTCCTTTTCCGGGCATCTGGCGGCTTTCCCCGGGACTTCAGATGGGAAATGCGGGCTGTTTGCCAGAGCGAGCCGCTGTCCGGTAAACCTTTCCTATTGTAAAGGGAGGCGAACACAGCGCCAAAAATCCAGCCGCATGGCAGGCACCTAACTCCCGCCCTCGATTCCGACGCCGTAGGCTCCCCGGCTCACTTTCAAGAACCGAAAATGCCGGGTATGGAGAATCAGGCCGGGTTCGATCCACCCCATCCGGTGTTTCCGATGAAGCATTGGGAATACTCCGATCGGGGGCAAATCGGATTGGCTCAGCGATCAAGGGCGCTGAACATTCGGAATGAACGACGCCCATCCCGGCGGCGCATAGTAGGCGACGCGGAGCCCGCACACCCGCAGGGTGGACGACGCCTGATCAGGCCAGCCGATCAGGACATAGCTATAAGAGGCGTTGTTGACGGTTTCAGTAATTTCGCTGCTGACGACAAATCCGCTGCCGCTGGCGAAGGCGTTGGAAGAGCCGGCCGAGATCAGGTCGCTGGTGGCCGTTCCGGGGGCATAGCGGGTGAGAAAGCCGTCAACCCCGGCCGCGGCGTTTGTATCGTAATAATACAGCCGCAGATATTTAATCACCGAACCGTCGGGGATGTGAAAGTCGGCAACGGAAAGAAGCCCCGTCGACGAGCCCGTCGCCATATAGGAGCAGCCGTTGCTGGCGTAGACGATGTCATTGGCCGAGTTGCGCGGCTGCAGGGCCGCCCCGGCGATTGTGACATAACTGAACGTGGCCGCCGGCGCCGCTCCGGCCGCCAGATCGGCCGCAGTCGGATTGTCGTCGGGAAAGCGGCCGTCGATCAGCCCGGAAGCCGCCTGCCCGACCACGTTTTCGGCCGGGATCGCCTCGGCTCCTTCCGGTTCCGTGCCAGCCGGGGCCGGCAAAGCGATGACGGCCCCGGCGATGATCAGGACGAACAGCCCACCCACGAAAAGAAAAAACCAAAAGAGTTTGGAAAGCTGGTGTGTACGCATAACGAATTCTCCATTTTTCAAGAACATTCAGAAGAAACCGCCATCCCTTCAGGGTGTGAAAAACGCATTGTCGGGCTCCCAATCGTTGGTATTCAGGGGGGAAGTTCGATAGGCCGAAGGGTCATGCGACCGGATCGACACTTTCCGGGTCTCCAATCGCGAATCAACGCCACGAAATCGATTTCATGACAGTATATTCAAATCAAGAATGAAACTCCAGAGGCAAAGTTCCGAACGGCGCCATCATCTTTTTCATCCAATCGAAGGATTATTAAAAAAAACGGGAAAATTGGGATTGAGTTTCCCCTGTTATCCATGATATGATACCGGGTGGCACCCCCCTGAATGAATACCCCTGGAGAGAGGGTAGGGAGAACAGCATGGCCAGCACAGGCATATCCGGCATCGTCGGAGCATATTTTGAGGCGCTCAACTGGCGCCGTATCGAAGATGGCGTCTCGCTTTTCGGCGAGGAATCCCGCTGGGAGATCCCGCCCTTAAAGGCCCAATTTTCCGGGCCAACCGGCTACCTGAACTACTGGGGTATGTGGCATAGCGCGGCGCCCGATTTCTGGCTGGAAATCGGCCAGATCAAAATGGCCCGCTCGTGGGGAGCCTGCCATTATTTTCTGCGGGGGATCCACGCTGGTACACTGCAGACACCTCTGGGCGTGGTCTGCGCGACCGGCCGGGAATTCAGCCTGCCGGTATCGGAGG
This sequence comes from Promineifilaceae bacterium (SeqCode), assembly GCA_041568735.1. Taxonomy (GTDB): domain Bacteria; phylum Chloroflexota; class Anaerolineae; order Promineifilales; family Promineifilaceae; genus WTJY01. The sequence continues at coordinate 1,197 of JBFFZG010000288.1, read as the reverse complement.
TTTACGAAAGCGCCAGCGGCCATTTCACGCGCATCCACACCTCATTCTGCCTGGCGACCCTCATGGTCCAGCTGGGGCTCCTCCCCACCGCCGAGGAGGCGCCGCTCAGTCTTCACTTGCTCAATTAAGTGCCGAGTACCGAGTACCGAGTACCGAGTGTCGAGTGCCGAGTTCCGAGTTGAAAGATGAAAGTGGAAAGTGGAAAGTGGCGCGTCAGCGCCGCTTCCCCCAACTCCCAACACCCCAACTCCCAACTCCCGTTCCCCGTTCCCCATTCCCCGTTCCCCGTTCTCTACCGCCTCACCCTTCGCGCCACGTTTCCAGGAGATCCTTGATCCGGGCGACGAAGTGATCGGCCGTGGCGCCGTCGAGAATGCGGTGGTCAAAGGTGAAGGAGAGATAGGCCATCGGCCGGATGGCCATGGCGTCCTGCCCCTGGCTGTCGGTGACAACCACCACCCGCTTCTGGATGGCGCCGACACCGAGGATACCGCACTGGGGCTGGTTGATGATCGGCGTGGCCAGCAGGCTGCCTGAAACGCCGTGGTTGGTCAGCGTGAAGGTGCCGCCTTTGACCTCCTCCGGTTTGAGTTTGTTGCCGCGCGCCCGCTCGGCCAGGTCATTGACCATGCGGGCCATCCCCACCAGGTTCAGCCCATCCGCTCCCTTGACGACCGGAACGATCAGCCCGGCGCCATCGTTCAGTGCCGTGGCCATGCCGATATTGATTTCCCGGTGGAGCAGGATGCCGTCCTCCTGCCAGCTGCTGTTGGCCAGCGGGTGCTCCTGCAGCGCCTGGGCGATGGCCAGCATCAGGTACGGGGTGAAGGTCAGTTTGGCTCCTTTCGCTGCGAAGTCCGCCTTATGCGCCTGGCGGTGGGCGGTCACCGTGGAAAAATCCACCTCGAAGACCGTGGTCACGTGCGGGCTGGTCCGCTTGCTCAGGACCATGTGGTCGGCGATGGCGCGCCGCATGGTGGTCAGGGGGAGGAGTTCACTCGTTTCACCGGGAACGGGGAACGAGGTACGGGGAACGGTTGGGCCTGGGGTGGCGATGGCCGGGGCAGCAGCGGGGGCCGGTTGGCGGGGTTCCTCGCGGGTTTCGAGGTAGGCGAGGACGTCGTCTTTGGTGATCCGTCCCTTGAGGCCGGTGCCGCTGATCTGGGTGAGGTCGAGATCGTATTCGGCCGCCATGCG
>JBFFZG010000287.1:0-6171 GCA_041568735.1 Promineifilaceae bacterium (SeqCode) | reverse complement strand
GCGGGCGAGTTCGCCCTCGTCAGGGAGCACCTGGAGAAAGCCCTCCAGCAGCGCGTCGATTGGGTGGGCGACCACACGCTGTACGCCCTGCTGGCGGACGGCGCAGCCCGCCAGCTCGATCGAACCGGTTTGAGCACTTATACGCCGCTCGCGGAAGAAACGGCCGCGCGCTATGATCACGTGCTTTACCAGGCGATCGCCCACCGGGCCTGGGGGGTGCGCCACCGGCTGGCAGGCCAATTCGACCAGGCCGAGGCCCGTCTGAATCGAGCGCTGCTGCTGTTTCAGGAGCTGGGAGCCCGCTGGCAGTCCGGCCTGGCCCTCGCCGAACTCGGCCGGATTGCCGTCGAACGGGCCGATTCGGCGGGGGCGCGCGCCTACCTGGGCCAGGCCCTCGCGTTATTTGAGGAAATTGGCGCCCGGCCGGACGCCGAAAACGTCCGGCAAATAGTGGCCTCGCTCGGATAAATGGACTCATGGCGAATCCCCCATCGACGACGATGTCGCGGCCGCCTCCAGGTCGATTCCCCTGGCTCTTGTATGGGGATGGCCTCCCCTTGTTTCCTGGAGGATGTTCACCCGCTTTCGACAGCCTCCCCATCCACCACGCTCAACGGAAGATTCGGCTCTTGCTGGTCAACGTACGGGCCTTCGCGGCTGCCGGTCCCAACCCGGTGTCACCAGACACTCGGTACCGTCGCCAACCGGGCTGTAAGAAACGGCGGTAGCCAGCGGTGGTAGAATAGGAAAACCTCTCCACCGGCCGCCGCGCTGGAACGGGAGACAGGCCCTGGTGAACGTCAAATGGTCGACGATGCCGCTGCAAACTGATCACCCCCTGCGACCCTGGCTCGAGGCGCTCTGGCTGATGGCAGCCCTGTTGACCCCCCTCTTTGTCAATTTTTGGGTTGAACAGCAGTTCGAGGCCTCGAAAGTGTGGCTGCTGCGAACGCTTATCTGGGTGCTGGCGCTCCTGTGGCTCGGCAGCCGGCTGGATGGCTTCCGGCCGCGATCCCTTCCGCCGCCGATTCCCAGCCTCGTCATCGCCCTGCTCCTGGTTCTGACCCTCTCCACGCTGTCCAGCCCCAATCCCACCCTGGCCGTTTACGGCTCCCTGGAGCGGGCCCATGGCCTCCTGACCCAGGCGAGCTATCTGCTCCTCTTTGCCGGCGTCGCAACTCTGATCGACGGCCCAGGCGGCCGGCGATTGTTGCTGGTGATGATCCTGACCGCCGTGCCTATCTGCCTGCTGGGTCTGGCCCAGGCGGCCGGGTGGCAGCCCCTCCCCGTTTTGACCGATGCCCGCAGCCCCCTGACGACGACGCTCGGCCGCGCCAACTTTACCGGCGCCTATCTCGCCCTGCTGCTCCCTCTCACCCTGTCCGCCGCCCGATCAGCCGCCGGCCGCCGGGTGCGCAGCGGCTTCGCGGGGTTGTTCGCCGTGGAGCTGCTGGTCATCGCCTTAACCGGAGCGCGGGCGGCCTGGATCGCCGCGCTTGTCTCGATCGGCGTCTTCACCTGGCTGACCTTCGCACCCGCCTGGTCGCGGCGCGGCCGCCGGCTCACGGCACTGGTGGGGCTGGGCGGGTCGGCGGCGGCTTTCCTGCTGGTTTTTCAGCGGGCCATCGCCGGCGGCGGCTCGATCGCCGCGCGCTGGACGATCTGGCAGGCCTCCCTGCGGCTGCTGTGGCCCCGTCTCTGGCTCGGCTACGGCGCCGATTCGCTGGAGCTGTACTTTCCATCCGTTTATCCGCCGCAGCTGGTTTATTATCAGGGACGAGGCGTTGTGGTGGATCGCGCCCACAACTGGCTGCTCGATTGGTCGCTCAATTACGGGGTGGTCGCGACCGGTTTATTGATCGCCCTCGTTTACTTTATCCTGCGGGCGGGCTGGCAGCGGCTTTCAGACCCCAATCTCAGCTCAGAGCGGCCGCCGGATGGACTGTTCCCCGAGACGCACCGGCTGGCCGCCTGTATGGCGGCCGTCTGCGCCCACCTGGCAGGCAACTTATTTTTATTTGACGTCGCCGCCACCGCCGTCGTCTTCTGGCTGCTCCTGGCCATGATCACGGCCGGGACGACCCATTCTGACCAATCGGTGGGTGCCAACCATCTTTCCGGAGAAAATCGCGCCCCCTTCTCACCCGTGGTGCGCTGGACGGTGATGGGAGCCGCTCTCGTCGTTGTGTGCTGGGGGATATGGCAGGGAAATGTCCGCCCCCTGCTGGCCGACCGGCACAGCTGGCGGGGCACTCAGGCGCTGAGCCAGGGGAACGCGGCCGCGGCCCTGGCTGAGTACACCGCGGCCGTCGCCCAACAGCCGCGGAGCGCGCCTTATCGCATTGCAGCCGGCCTGACCGCCGCCCAAATGGGAAACTTTTCACTGGCCGAACAGATGCTGGCTGATGCGATCGCCCTGCGGCCGGCAGATCCCGTTGTGTATACCCATCTCGCCGCGGTCTATACCCGGGAGGCGGTTGAAAATGAAAACCCGGCCAGACTCGAAGCGGCCTACGCGGCATACGAGCAGGCGATCGCCCTGGCGCCGACGATTGCGCTGACCTATCAGCAGTACGCCGACCTGGCTCTGCGCGCGGGAGACAGCGACCGGGCCCGGCGGCTGGCTGAGCGGGCGGTCGATCTCGACGCAACGGACGGCATCTCTTTTGGCATTCTGGGTTGGGCGCAGATGGCTGGAGACAACCTGCCGGCTGCGGAGCTGGCTTTTGAGCAGGCGGTGAAGTGGGAGCCGGGTTCGGCCGATTTCCATCTCGGCCTCGCTACCGCCCTCTACTTGCAGGGTCGTTTTGAGGCCGCCCACCTGGCGCTGGAGCGCAGCCTGCTGCTCGATCCTACCTACCCCCCGGCATTGACATTGCAGTTACAATTACAAGACAACTAATTGGGTTACGGTTATCCGTGAAGGGGGGGTTTTATCGGAGTTATACGTTAGGAGAAGAGATGGACACAAAAAACCTGCTCCCTCAGATTGTCGCTGCTGTGTGTGGATTGCTGCTTCTCGGCGGATTGGGCGCCTTCTGGCCTGGTTTCGTGGGGGCTGATTCGGCCGGATCCACCCTGGCGCCCTTGGCGACGATCGGCGACGCCATCACCTATCAAGGCTACCTGACCGATGAAAAAAATGTGCCGCTCGACGGCAGCTTCCTCATGCGTTTTCAAATTTACAACGCCCCGGCCGGGGGAACGCTGTTGTGGGACAGCGGCACTGTCAATATCCTGGTCAAAAAAGGGCTCTTTCAAACGCGGCTCGGCATCACCACCGACATATTTAACGGGGAAGAGCTGTGGGTGGCCCAAACGGTCCGGGGGGATCTGCTCACGCCCCGCCAGGAAATTTTGCCGGCCCCGCTGGCCCATACCTTACGCCCCGGCGCGATCGTCAAAGGGACGGCCACCGCCTTCTCTAATAATTACCTGCTCGATGTCCAGATGAACAACAATGCCTTTGCCTTTAATCGGGGGGCAATCTCAGGTCAGACGACGACGGGCAACGCGATTTACGGCCTGGCCGCGAACGGCCGGGCGATCTACGGACAGACGGAAGATGGTTATGCCGTCTACGGCTTCGATGGCGGCAGCCTCGCCAATCGGGGCTATGCCGGCTATTTCTACAGCACCAACGGCATCGGCGTCTATGGCTACAGCGGCGCGAACCGCACCCACCCCAACATCCTGGCGCCCGGCATCTATGGGCAGAGCAACCAGGGCGTGGGGGTCTATGGACGGGGAGATACCTCCAACAGCTTCTCCTTCTTCAACGAGGGCGGCTATTTTGAAGGAGGCAAGGGGCTTTATGCCCGCGGAACCGACACGCAGGGTGAACAGGGGTACGGCGCGCGCATCTTCAGCGACCAGTATCGCGGGATGTATGTTCAGGGGGCTACCAATTGGTTCGATGCCTATTTTGGCGGCGACACCGGGATCAGCACCAATGGCCTCGTCAATCGAGCCGCCAGCAGCCAATCACTCGTCATCAATCTGGGCGGCACCGCCATTGCCCCGGGTGATCTCGTCGCCATGGTCGGAATCGCCAAGTCACCCGAAAATGGTCAGCCGATGCTGGGCGTCGCTGCGGTCAATGCCGGCAACCAGAACGCGGTCATCGGGGTCGCCACCATGGGGATGTCGCTCAACACGGTCACCTTCGAAGATCGCGGTGAGGTCATCGACTTTTCCCCGGCTGCCGGCGTTATCCCCCCCGACGGCTATCTCGTCATCATCACGGCCGGGCTGGCGCCGGCCGTCAATGTGAACAGTCTGGCCCAGGTCACCGGCGGGCAGATCGGGGACAAAATCACCCTTTCACAGAGTGGAGAAATGGCCCTTGCCACCGGCCAGACCAATGGCATCGTGATTGGCAAAATGGCCGGTCCGGTCGACGAAACAACGGGCACTGTCCCGCTGTTTATCGATATTGATTAGGCGGGGAACGATGATACAGAGAAAAATAGCTCTCCTCGTTCTGGCCCTTCTGTTGATTTCTGTCGGGCTGGCAGCCGCCGGATCGTCAACGAATTACAGCGTGCAGCGTTTTGTCCTCAGCGGCGGCGGCACGGCCAATTCCGCCAATTACCAGGTCACCACGGTGATCGGCCAGCCGGCCGCCGGGATCGCGAACAGCTCAAACTACCAGGTGACGGCCGGCTTTTTATCTCCTCCGGCTTTTCCGTACGGCGTCTGGCTGCCCCTCATCAATAAATAGATGGTGGGCTTTCACTGAAGGGAAGGCACCAGATCGCATTGGTCCTCTTCGGGCTTTTCGGAAAAGCAGAATTCCGGATGAGGAAGATACCAAGTTGACGAGAAATTGAATTTGAAAAAAAATTTCACCTGCTGCACAATCCCCTCCAAACCAAGGCTTCTGCCCTCTGTTTAAGACGTCTTCCAGCTGTTGGCAGCGTATGGGAGTTTTGAACACGCCGGACCTCTCCATAGGATACGCCCCATCTGTTATGAAAACGCGGATAACCTGGCTGCCGGCCGGACGCCCGTCCGGTGAGGATGTTGCCTGCACGCCCCAATCCACGGCTTCCGAATGGCCGGGGCTTATGAAGCCTCTGGCCGTCGGGGGCAGTCAGCGCCGCAGCCGGCCAGACCTTCCCGCTGGCATTGCACGGATTCGTTGATCCCAAGGTTGAACATATGCGGGAGGCCTGGAATTCCTTAAAGGTCGTGAACAGGTAATCGAATGGGTTTGACGCGCATTCTGAATCGGTTCGGGGTCGGGAAAATCCCGCGGAATATCCGGCTCTTCCTGGTCAACGTGCTGGCCTTCGCGGCCGCCGTCGAAGGGATCCCGGCCGTGCTCTTCAATCTCTATCTTCTGCGCCTGGGGTATGGGACCGAATTCATCGGCACTCTCAACTCGATCGGTCTGCTCGTCTTCGCCCTGGTCAGCCTGCCGGCCGGCGCCGTGCAGCGCTACACGAGCCGGCAGATGCTCCAGTTCGGACAGGCGCTGTGCCTGCTGGGGCTGCTGGGAACCGGCCTGGCCCTCTACGCCGGCGCGGGCCAGGTCCCGCTGTTGTTCGCCGCCCGGATCGTCACCATGACCGGCATGTCCGCCTATTTCGTCCACCAGATCCCCTACGCCATGGAGATCACCCGGCCGGCCTGGCACAGCCGGGCCCTCTCGGTGACCATGGCCGTCTTTTCCCTGGCCACCTTTGGCGGCAGCTGGGTCGGCGGTTTGCTGCCGGGGCTGTTCGGCGGCTGGCTGCAGCTGGCGGTGGCCGATCCCCGGCCGTACCAGCTGCCGATCCTGCTGGCCGCCCTCCTCATCGTGCCGGCCATGCTGGTCGTCCACTGGATCCCCTACGAAGCGCCGGAAGCGGACGGGGCGGGTGAGGGAAGCAGCGGCCTGACCCTCACCAGCGGCTGGCGCGCCATCGCCGGCCTGACCCTGCTCATCCTGGTCGTGCGGGCACTGCAGGCCAGCGGGATCGGCATCGTGCAGACCTTCGCCAACGTCTACTTCGACGAGGCGCTGCGGGTGCCCACGGGACAGATCGGGCTGGCCACCGGGCTCGGCCGGCTGCTCGGGGTGCCGGTGGCCCTGACCATCCCCTGGCTGGTCGGCCGCTACGGCAATTTCAAGCTGGTGCACATCTCCCTCGGGCTGGTCGTGGCCCTCATGCTCCCCCTGGCCTT
>JBFFZG010000286.1:0-6181 GCA_041568735.1 Promineifilaceae bacterium (SeqCode) | reverse complement strand
GATTTGATTCTTCACTCAGCCTGGCTGCCGATTTTCGGGGCAGGCCGGCCGCGATGGGCTGCGTCGGGAGAGTCCAGTTGGCGCGGGCTGTCAGGCCCTCAATACTGCACGCTCCACAAGCGGGCGTAGTTTTTATTGACAATATCTCGCCGCAGCGGATTCAATCGCAGGACATGGCGTGCCACGCTGTAGCCAATCGTATCCTGGTCGATTTCGACCGGAACCCGGTCAGGAGCGCTCTCTAAAAACTGGGAAAATCCCGGTTTTTGGCTGACTTCCACCAGGAAATCTGTCCAGCGTTCAGCCGAACGGGGGTGGGTCTGCTGATACTCGTCGAGGAGGCGGATCTCCCTGACCCAACTTTTGACCTGCGGATACCACTCGCGCAGCCAGCAGAGGGTCTCTTCCGGAACGCCCTCCTGCCAGATTTCGTTTTCAAAGATCATTTCGGCCGTGCTGACAAATTTCCGGAGGCCCAGTTCGAGGTCCCACAACACTTTGGTGACGAGCTGCTGGCCAAAATGAGCGGAAACCGACGGCTCAAGTTTCAAATGGTCTGCCTGCTGGGGCTTTCTATTTCTCGACATTGCTTATCCTCCAACCAACCGAAAGCGAGGGTTCAGGGACTTTTCTTGGCGCCGCCACTGTTCCCCTGGTCGCCGCCACTGCCAGAATTTCCACCGGGGTTTCCATTCCCCTGTCCACCACCAGAGTTACCCCCCTGGTTTCCCTGATTTTCCCCTGAGTTGCCGCCTTGATTGCCCCGGCCTTCCTCGTTGCCGGCATTGCCCCGATTCTGGCCGTTATTGCCGTTGTTTCCGCCGGCATTCCCTTGATTCCCCCGCCCTTTTTCCTGCAGCTCGCGGCGGATCACCCCCCAACCTTTACCGGCCAGGCGCATGGTCAGAATCTCGTCAACTTCCCGGGCAAATTCGGCACCCAGGAGATAGGCCTGATCGATCGAGCTGAAGGTAAACCCGGCGCAGTACCAGCCCAATATTTCTTCGTAGGGCACGCCGTGCTTGGTCGAGAGCCGGGTGCCGCTGGGATGGGCTTTATCCCCGGCACAGGTGATATCCGAATTGGGAGTCGCCGTGCCTCCGGTGGGACGGCCAGGCCTGTCGCTCGACCCGGGAATGGCCGGCCGGCCGGTATTGAACGGCGGCCCTCCGCCGGGGGTGTTGGTTGGCGGCAGCGTGAGAACCGGTCCCGGGGTGCTCCCGGGAGGTGCCCCGGCGTCGACCGTCGAAGTCGGTGGGGCCGCAGCAGGTGGTGGGTCATCCGATCCGCCAGCCGCCAGCAGTTTCTTGATCTGGCCCCACCCGTTCCCTTCCGTTCTCAGGGCAACAATGGTGTCAATCTCTTCTCCGTACCTCGCACTTAAATCGTAAAGATGCTTGATCTCGCCAAAGCCGAACCCCTGGCAGAACAGTCGGCTGACGTCGTCGATCTCCGCCTCGAGGGCGCCGGCAAAGCGCACCGCCGCCGGATGGGGATCGACGCCGGTACAGGTCACTGCTTCCGGCTCTTCATCGGCCGGAACCACGGCCGCCAGCAGGGATTGGTCAAGGGCTGGTACGGTTACCTCGACCAGAGCGGAAAGCTGCGCTTCGGTCAGCGCGTCGCCGCTCTCAGCCGCCAGGGTGAACGCCCGTTCAACCGCCTGGCCGTAGCTGGCCAGCAGGTCGTCGACCAGGGCGGCCGGCGCTGTGCCCGCCACCACCCCGGCTTCCTCGGTCCGTTCCGCTGCCAGGGCCAGCTGCAGCCGCACCGCCCCGGCCGGGTCCCGCGTCAGGGCGACCCGAGCCCTCTCAATCGAGCGATCTAACGGGTAGAGAATATCGCCGGGAACCGACCGGTCGGCCGCCTGGGCCACGCCGCCGGCGAAAAGGAAGGCAATCAGCAGGATGGCCAGGCCGGTGGCCCAGCGCACCATCTGCCCGCTCAGCAGGCGGCGGTACCAGGGAGCCGGGGTTACCACCAGCGCATGCCGGTTGGGCAGTTTTTGTACCAGCCGCTGGCGGGCATCCTGGCGGAATTCGGGACGGGGAGCAACCGGTCCGACCTGGCGCAGCGTCGCCGTCAGCAGAAGCAGCTCGTTGAGCTCCCGATTCTGCTCCGGAAATTTTTGGCGGATGGTAGCCAGCGAATCCCGGCCGTTTTCGAGTAAGTCAAGGCATTCGGCCAGAATATCTGCCTGGATCAGCGTGTAATCTTCCATGATTAGATTGCTTCCTCCAGAGCGATTAAGCCCTGAAGTTCCTTGAGGGCGCGATGCTGTAAGACTCGAATCGATTCGACCCGCCGGCCGAGAATTTCCGCGACTTCTGAATGGGATAAACCATTGATAAAACGCAAAATAAGGACGTGCTGGTGCAGCGGCGCCAGCTTGCGGATGACGCGGGCCAGCTGCTCAGATTTTTCACGGGTAGACACCTGCTGCTCCACTTGCATGTCGTCGTCGGTTAGATGCATCATGACATCGATCGATTGGGTTTCTTTGGTCACGCGATAATGATCGATAACGGAGTTATGCGCGATGCGATAAAGCCACGCCCGAAACGGAACATTCCCTTGCTCGAAATCACCGATCGCCTGCCAGGCTTTTAAAAAGACGGATTCGGTCAGGTCTTCGGCATCCTGCCGGTTGCTGACGCGATAATAAATGTATTGATAAATGGCATTCAGGTGAATTTCGTACAATTCTCCAAACGCTTCGGCGTCGCCAGCACTTGATTTTTGAATCAGTCGCGACTCGTTCTCCGGTTTAAAAAGCATCTGCTTCTTCGCTGTGAATAACGAATTGACGGCTCAAACGTTACAAACTGAGCCGGGTAAGATCAGGTACCCTCATCTCCCAAACATCCGATCATAACACACGACAATAAGCGGGCTATTAACTGCTTTCCATGCTCCTGCCCTGAAAATATGATAGGCTTGGCGGCTGAAGGCGAAAACTGACTCGAGCACCAAGGAGAGTCCTCATGCCCTGGATCCAGGTAATTTCCCTCGAAGAAGCGCGCGGAATGTTGAAAAAGGAGTACGCGGCGGCGCTCAAGCGCGCCGGCCGCATCTGGCATATCGTCAGCATCATGAGCCAGAATCCGCGCGCCATGAAATCGTCGATGGACTTTTACGGGGCTATCATGTTCGGCCGCTCCCCCCTCCTCCGCAGCCAGCGTGAGATGCTGGCCGTAGTCGTTTCGGCCGCCAACCACTGCATTTATTGAATCCGCGCCCACGCGCACGACCTCCGGGCCGAGGTCGCCAACGACTGGGGTTGGACCGACGACGACGAGGCCGATCGCCTTGTCCACCTGATCGCTGCCGACTGGCGCCAGGCTCCGCTCGCGCCGGTCGACCGGGCTCTGTGCACCTATGCGGAAAAATTGACCCTTTCTCCCGACCGGATGACCGCCGCCGACGTCCACGCGCTGCGCCAGGTCGAGCTGGATGACCGGGCGATCCACGATGCGACCCAGGACATCGCCTATTTTAACTACATCAACCGCATCGCCGACGGCCTCCATGTCGAGCAGGAAGATTTCATCCGGCCGTGGGAACAGGGGCCGGCAGCGCCGGCCTGATCAGGCGGCCGGGAAGGAAGAGGAAAAACCGGACGCCGTCCAAGAACGGAGCCCGGTCGCAACAAAATCGCCTCGATTTGAGGTGAAATGGGGTTCTGGCTCAGGTGGTCTGAGGCAGGCGATGTGGCGCCCGCAGCAGGCGGGTCCACTCAGCCAGGGCTGCCAGGACGCCCACCAGCCGCTCGCGCCAGCTTTCGTCGACCAGCCGTCCTGCGCCATCAAAATACTGGGCCGCCCGCCCCATCATGAACACCGGCCGATTCAGGACCTTCAAGTCGTTGTGCAGCAGAATCGTGCGCAGATGATCCTGCGCCCGGACTGTCCCCAGGTAGCCGCCCGCCCCGATGATGGCCAGGGGCTTGCCGTTAAGCGGCGAGACCGCGTCCGGACGGGGCCGGGAAGCCCAATCAATCGCATTCTTCAGCACTCCCGGAATCGAGTAATTGTATTCCGGGGTGGCGATGAGCAGCGCGTCCGCCCGGCCGATCGCCCGGCGCAGCGCCATGACGGGTTCGGGCACGGCGATTGCCTCGACATCCGTGTTGAACATCGGGATGTCATGGAGGTCGAATATCTCCAGGGACATGTCCGCCGGCGCCAGCTCCCGGGCATTTTCCAGGAGGGCGCGGTTGTAAGAGCCGGTCCGCAGGGATCCGGGAATTCCAAGTACTTGCAGCTCGTTCATAAGGCTTTCTTTCCGAGGGCCTTCAGGTGAGGCCCGATCGCGGTTAAATGAGGTGGACTTCGATGGCGAAGGGGTCGGTGAAAATGGCCCGATCGCCGTTTTGTGCCACGGCCACGCCGTGGGCCGCCAGCCGGTCGAGAACCGCCTGCCTGCCGGCGGCGGGCACGACAATTTCAAAATAATTCAGCCCGGGGGCATCGGCCGGGCGGGGGGAGGCGCCGGTGCTCTCCCAGCTGTTCATGCCGAGGTGATGATGATAGCCGCCGGCCGAGTAAAATGTGGCCTTATCACCGTAGTCGACCATGTGGTCGAAGCCGACCACCTCGCCGTAAAAGTGTTTGGCCGTCCCCACATCGGCCACCCGCAGGTGGATATGGCCCATGCCTGTGCCCGCCGGCAGACCCTGCCATTTATCCCCTTCCTGAATTTCAGCCAGGACGCCGTTGAAATTTAAGCGGTTGGTCGCCATGGCCAGCCGCCCCTGGTGAATCGGCCACTGCTCCCGCGGCCGGTCGGCGTAGATCTCGATCCCATTCTCGTCGGGATCATTTAAGTAGAGCGCTTCGCTGACCAGGTGATCAGAGGCGCCGAGCGGCTCTCCTTTCTCCGCCAGATGGCGCAGCGCGATGGCCAGGTCGCGCCGGCTCGGGAGGAGGAGGGCGAAATGATAGAGGCCGGTGGCCGGCTGGCCGGCCGGCTGCGCCTGCCGGTTTTCCGTCAAAACGAGAAGCGGTTGGCCACCCACGCCGAGTTCGGCCCGTCCGGCCTGCTGCGACAAAATCTGGAGACCGATGATTTCCCGATAATAGGCCAGCGAGCGTTCGAGGTTCGAGACGGTGAGGCTGACGGCCCCGATCGTGGTTTCAGGATGAATTTTTTTCATGGCGGATAAAGGGTTTGAGGTAAAACGATAAGTAGTTCAAAGGTTCAGCGCCGGCCAGCAGGCGGATTTCTCCAGCGTCGGGGGTCGCCAGCAGGACATCGTAGCGGCCAAGCGGAGCCGCCCGATCGGCCGTCTCCAGCGTGCCGCCGCCGTCGACGAAATAGAGAAACAGATCTTCCCCCTCCGCCGGTCTCTCAACTGCGGCCAATCCGCCCGCCGGGAGCATCGTACTCGTCAGCCGGGCCGAAACGTGGCCGTCGGCAGCCCCGGACGGGCCGAGGATATCCCGCACCACCCCATCCCCCACCGTCCGCGCCGGCAGATCCACCAGGGCGAGCTGCTCGTAGTGCGGTGGGAGACCGCGGGCCGACCGATCCGGGACGAACCAGATCTGGATCACCCGGGTCGGCCGGTCGGAAAGGTTCAGCTCCTGGTGGGCGATGTAGTCGCCGGAAAACATGCGCTGAACTTCACCGGCAGAAATGGTGCCCCTGCCGCCGGTTGAGTCCTCGTGATAGAGTTCACCTTCGACGACGTATGTGAATATTTCCAATCCCCGGTGCGGATGCCAGGTAAAGCCGGAGCGGGGGGCGATGCGCGACATGTGAGCGGTCAGCATGCCGCTGAGCCGCTGCAGCGGGCTGAAGCCGCCGACCGCGAAATGGGCCTGCAGCCAGGAGACCGGGTTCAATGTGGGAAAGCGCGCCGCCGGGTGATGCTGAAACGAATCGCCCGTGTTCACGCCGGTGATCACGCTGTCGGTCATCGTCGTCATCTTAAATCTGCTTTCTCAGAAACCACCAGAACCCGGAGCGGCTCTCCGGGTTCTGGCTATTATTCACTGTACGGGGCAGGTTAGGCGGCCGCTTCGGCAGTCTGCTCCGGCACCTTCACCAGCTCGACTTCAATCGAGATGTCGATGTCATCGCCGACGAGGAAGCCGCCGGTCTCCAGGGCCTGATTCCAGGTCAGGTTCCACTCGCTGCGCTTGATGCGGGTCTTCGCGCTGAAGCCCGCGCTCGTCGT
>JBFFZG010000285.1:0-6194 GCA_041568735.1 Promineifilaceae bacterium (SeqCode) | reverse complement strand
CTGGCGCAGTAGGCCGCCCGGTCAGCGAGTGGTGTGGCGACGCCGGCGGTGCTGCCGACGTTGACGATGACCCCTCCTCGTTCCCGGTTTTCCTCGGCCATGACCCGGCCGCAGAGCTGGCTCATAAAAAAGGTCCCCTTGAGGTTGACATCCAGACAGCGCTGCCAGTCCCATTCATCCATTTTGAGAATCGAGGCGACGGGGACAACGGCCGCATTGTTGACGAGGATATCGAGCCGGCCCCAGGCGGCCCGGGTCGTTTCGACCAGGTTGACGCACTGAAATTTATTGGCCACATCGGCGCCGACGGCGATTGCCGTCCCCCCATTTTCCTCAATCGCCCGTGCGACCCGGTCGGCCCGATCGGGATTGATGTCGTTGACGGCGACTTTCGCCCCGGCCTCCGCCAGCGCTTGGGCGGCCGCCGCGCCAATTCCCTGACCGCCGCCGGTCACGATGGCGACTTTTCCATTTAAAATGCCATGCATGTTGCCTTCCTTTGTCAATCATCGGGAGTCAGAAGCCCCGGTACCAGGTGTTGGTTCTATTTCCCGTTTCCCGCCGGCCGAACCGGCGCTGTCAGGTTCGGGCAGCCGGGCCAGAAAGCGTTTGGCTTCACCGGGCCGGCGGAAGACGATGACCTGCAGCCGCTGAAAGGGAGGCTCCCGAAAGAGCTGGCGAAATTCTCGCTCGCGGCTGCGCCGTTTGCGCCAATTATAGAGGAAGAGGTTGTCTTTGGATAAGAAGATATGGACCAGAGATTCCCGGTTGGTTCCCCAGAGCAGCTCCCGTCGCCAGGCCCGGTTCAGCGAGCGGCGCAGCAGCCGCCAGGAGGTGAGCCAGAAGGGGTAGTCGAGCCAGATGATCGTCTCGGCCGATCCCCAGGTCAGAGAGCGGATTTTGCTGTAGTTGCCGTCAAGCACCCAGCCCGGCCGGTCGCAGGCGGCCGCAACCAGCCGCTGGAAATCTGCGGTCTCCCGCATCGACCAGCCGGGCAGCCAGTGCAAGGCGTCGAGCTCGATGTGGGGCAGCCCGAGCCGGGCGGCCAGGGCGCGGGCAAAAGTGGTTTTGCCGCTGCCGGCGAGGCCGACGACGACAATGCGCCGGCCGGGGGTTCTTCGGGACATCAGGCCTCCCAGCCCAGAAGCCCCGACCCGCCTCGCCAGAGCTGCCAGCCGGCAAAACCCAGGAGGGCGGCGGCCGAGAGGCGTGTCAGCCAGCGGCTGCTCCGCGGAGAAAGCGCCCCGGCCGTTCCAAAAAGGAGGATGGTCAGGGCCATCCCCCCGACGAGCGTGCCGTACATGCCGAGCAGAAAGCCGGCCGCGTGGTCGGCCGCCTGCCGCCAGGCGGTCAGGAGAATCGGCCCGCCGACCGTCCCCCAGAAGAGGTACGGGTTCGGGTTGAGGGCGTTCATCAGGACCGCCTGCCAGATATTCAGCGTTTCTGGTGCTCCGGCACGGCTGCCGACTGTGGCTGCCGCGGCCGGCTCGCCCAGGCCGCGCAGCGCTCCGGCCGCCAGGTAGAGCATGAAAAACCCGCCGCCGATCTGGATCAGATAGAGCAAGGTATTGGAGAGGCGGGTGAGCAGCAGCAGGGCCAGGGCGATGATCGGGCCGTCGGATATCAGCGGTGCCAGGGCAGCCGGCAGAGTGCGCCGCCAGCCGAGGCGGCTGACCTGCAGGAGGAGGTAGGCCTGGAATGGGCCCGGCTGGGCCGCTGCGGGAAATCCGAGGGCCATCCCCTGCAGCAGATAGGCGATCATTGGGTGGAATCGGGCCGGCGGCGGGAATCGGCCGGCGGGAGACGCCGGGCCGGGGGAAGGACGACGAGCGCCTCGCTGATCGACCAGAGCCGCGCGGCCAGGGCTTCGTCGCGCGCCAGGGCGGACGGCGTTTTCGGGCGGCAGTTGGCAAAATACTCCCCGGTGGTCTGCGCCACTTCGGCGGCGCTGGCCAGGTAGATGGGCGTTCGGGCCCCTGCGGCCGGGGAAACGGCGACCAGCCGGGCGAGATTCATGCCGAAGCGGGCCAGGAGGCCGTTGTTTTTGGCGAAATTGGAGGCGACAAACCCGGGGTGTAGTGCGTTCGAGGTGATGGCGGACCCGGCCGCCGCCAGGCGTCGGGCCAGCTCGGAAGAGAAGAGGACATTGGCCAGCTTCGATTGGCTGTAGGCGACCATCCCCCGATAGCTTTTTTCCAGGTGGAGATCCTCGAGATGAATGCGGCCGCCGTAGTGGGTGTCGGAAGAGACGGCGATCACCCGGGCCGCTGGCGCTGCCAGCAGGAGGTCGAGCAGTTCGTGCGTGAGCAGAAAGTGGCTGAGGTGGTTGACCGCCAGGGTCAGCTCGTACCCATCGGCGCTGAGCCGGCGGCGCAGATAATAGGCCCCGGCATTGTTGACCAGGATGTCGAGCCGGTCGCTCAAGGAGCGCACTTCCGCGGCCGCTCGCCGCACCTGGGCCAGAGAAGCCAGGTCGGCCAGGACCAGGTCAATTGAGGCATTCGGGTCCTCGCGCAGCAGGTCCTGCCGGGCTTTTTCGGCCCGGTCGGCGTGCCGGCACAGGAGGATGACCCGGGCCCCGAGTCCGACCAATCCGCGGGCGGTTTCCAGCCCGATGCCGGAATTCCCCCCGGTGATGAGGCAGGTACGGCCCGCCATTTCGGCCGCCGTCACGGGCCGCCCTCTGAGATTTCATGGTGGCCTTCTGCCGCCATGGGATCGCCGGGGCGAATCGGGCCGCCGCGCAGCACGCGGGCGTAGACGCGGGACCAGCCCGGATGGTGCTTTTCCGAGACCCGGACGACCTGCGCCTCCAGGAAGGCCGCCTGGATCTGATGGCAGGGGACCGTGTAGCTCGTGATTTCGAGGAGAACGTCCGCACCGATCCGCCAGCGGGAACCGGGAACGACCGCGTCCCAGGGCAGGCCGCTGACCGTCAAATTCTCGCCGATGGCGCCGGGGTAAATGGGATGGCCTTCGCCCTGGAGAGCCTGGATCCGTTCGAGTGAGTAGAGGCAGAGTGCGCGTTGGGGCCCACCGTGGAAGCGAGTATTTTTCTGCCGGTCCCCGTCGAGCCCGAGGGGGGTCACGATCGCCTCTGGGACGGCCGTTTTGGGCACTCCGCCCTCGGAGGCGTTAATTTGAAAGAGTCGTCCAATGGTGGATTCGTTCATGTGGAGGCCAGGTCCTGGGCAGTCATCAGGGCGAAGGTGCCGTCGGCCGACCCGATGAGCCGGCCGTCCTGGGTCAGGAGACACTGGACGACAACCGTGCGGGAGCCTTTGTGGAGAACGGTCCCCCGGGCTTCGATTGCCCCATGCCTCACCATGCCATGATAGCGGTAGTGCAGATCCTGCGTCACGACGCTCTGGTTCTTCTCTAACAGGGTGGCAGCAGCCACCCCGGTGGTCACGTCGGCTAGCGAAAAGGCGATGCCGCCGTGCATGATGCCAAGGCTGTTGAGCATGTGCGGCTGAATTTCAAGGCGGGTGACGGCTGATCCACCATCGGCTTCGATGATTTCCATGCCCAGCAGGCTGGTAAAGGAGCCCGTTCCCAATCTGTTCTGGCTCAGAGTCCGCAGGACGGAGAGAGCGACATTGCCCCCGGCGAAGGTCAGGGTGTCGAGCAGTTGATGGGCCTGGGCGTTGATATCCTCGATCATGGGCTTACCCCTTTCTCGTTCGGCTCTGGCAATAAAAAAGGGCATGCTGGTGGACATGCCCTCGTTTTCGGGGAACCGGTTGCCCTCAGGCCGTTTCCGTGGCCAGGGATTCTCCCGAGAGCCGGGCGATCTGTTTTTCCAGCGCTTTGATAGCCTGGCGCAGCTTATAAATGTCCTGACCCTGCTCCGGCAGGCAGGTTGCCGCCAGGGCATCGGCATGCGCCTGGGCGGCCTGCAAAGATTTCATGAGGGTCTCGGCATTGACCAGCCCATTTTTGGAAAGACTGTCAACCGGCTCCAACATGACGATGTGCCCCTCTTCATTTTCGACCGGAGCGATGGTGACCATCCAGGTCGATCCATCGGTCAGGGCGACCTCCTCAAGGCTGGTTTCGGAAGTGGCGCTCTCGATGAGGGAGACGAGCCGGGGCTGTTTGATGACCCGGTTGATGTGCTGGCCCATCGCGTTGGGGTTGGTTTTGAGAATGTTGCGGGCGTTCTGATTCATCAGGATCAAGCGGCCGTCCCGGCTGATGATCAGGGTCGGGGTATCGACATGCTCCAGGGTGGCCTCAAGCTGGCCGAGCCGGGTCTCTCCCTGTTCAAACAGGAGGGCGTTGCTGAGGGCGATCGCCACGGCCGAGCCGATCGACCGGGCGCGTTCGACATCGCGCTCGTCAAAGGGACCGTCCTGTTTATTGATCAGCTGCATCGCCCCCATCACCTTTTCCCGGAAGATGAGCGGCACGCACAGGAGGGAATCGGTGGTAAAGCCGGTTTCGATGTCGACTTCTTTGTAGTGCAGCGGGTGATTGTTGACCTCATTCGTGTAGATCCATTTGCCGGTGCGGATGACGTGGCCAATAAACCCCTTGGCGACCGGAATTTCCAGCCGGGTCAGGATATCGGCGTCTTCTGTGCCGACGTTGGTCAGAACCCGGGTTGTCTGGCTCTGCTCGTCAAAGAGCCAGAGCGAGGCGGCGTCGATTTTCCAGCTGTTGTGGACCTGACGCAGGGTCTGCTTGACGACCTCGCGCAGGTCGATCTGGCTGGTGATCGTGCGGGTGATCTGGTTGATCGTCTTGAGCTCGTCCATGCCCAGAGCGAGCGCCCGATCGGCCGCCTGGAAGGTCCGCGAATTTTCGAGGGCGATCGCGGCGTAATCGCCTAGAACGCTGAGCAGAAATTCGTGGCGCTCGGTGAACGGCCGCGGCGCTCGCAGGTTGCTGACGCTCAGGACGCCGAGGGTGATGCCGCGTACAGTTAGCGGCACGTAGAGGACAGCCCGGGCCAGGAAACCGGTCTGGATTTTGATCCCGCCGCCGGAAAAGGCCATTTTGCGAATTGGCCGGCCTTCCCGCATGACCTCGGCCGCGACTGAGTCCCGTTTTTCGACATTGACCGGCAGCAGTTTTTTGTCGTGCCCCTTTTTAGCGAAGGCGCGCAGCTCATTGCTGTCGGCGTCGTGCACCCAGATTGTGCTCTCTTCGGCGTTGGTCAGGTAGATGGCGGCATCGAGCACCCGCTCGACGACCTTGTGCACGTCGAGCAGGGAGGCGACCGCCTTGCCGATGCTGAAGAGCGTATTGGTCTCATTAATCAGGCGGGAAATGTCCGTTTTGAGGCGGCGCACATCTTCGGCCAGCTGCTCGCTGTTGCCGTAGCGCTTCTTTTCCTCGTCGAGCACCTTGTTGATCGTCTCGATGACTTCGTCGACGGTAAAAGGTTTGACCAGGTAATCGCGAATTCCGAGGCGAAAGGCTTCGATCGCGTCTTTTTCTGAGCCGTAGCCGGTCATGAGGATCACCGGCACGGCCACCGCTTCACGGGCCAGCGCCCGCAGCACGTCCAGCCCGTTCAATTCCGGCAGGTTGAGATCGAGCATGACCAGGTCAGGCCGCTCGCTGCGAATCAGCCGCAGCCCGGTGGCGCCGTCGGCCGCCGCCAGGGTTTCAAACCCGAAGGTCGGCAGGACCTGCTTGGTCAGATAGCGCACGATTTCTTTGCTGTCGTCGATGACGAGAATGCGGTGGGTATCCATATGCAGCGGACTGTTTTCGAACTGCGATCAGAGAATTAGAGAAATTCGAGAGGATTATAACATAACCGGATTCACGGTGGCACCTTCTGAAAAATAATTGGTGCTAAATTACTATCGCCTTCATCGGCTCAGGATTGGCCGGGTGGTGCGATGATCACTTCTCCGGAGAAGAGGCTGACGCGGCCGTTGCTGTCGATGGCCGCCATGCTGACCGCATACGTCTGGTTGGGGTCGAAGCCGGTCAGGACCACCTTGCCGGCCTGGGCCGAGTTGACGAAGCGGAAGAGCGGGTAGGTGGCCATCTCGATTGGCCGGAAGGAAATGGCGTAGCCGGCCGCCAGCGGATCGAGCGGCCAGGTCAGGAGAAAGGAGCCAGGATCGGCCATGTGTACGATCGTGGGCGGGGCCGGCCGGGGTGGCGCCCCGGCCATGCTGGCCACGACCGCCACATTGATCTGGGTGACCTGCTGCAGGTAGTTGTAATCGATG
>JBFFZG010000284.1:0-6203 GCA_041568735.1 Promineifilaceae bacterium (SeqCode) | reverse complement strand
CTGCCACCAAGCCCTGTTGCGAACAGACCAGAAAGACGGCGAATCGAGTAACCGCCGCGGGCCCCCTGTAATCCGACCGGTCGGGCGGCGGCCGCGGCGGCAGATCCCTCGACAGGCTCGGGATGCGCGCTCAATCCACCTGGGCGGCCGGATCGAGCGGCAGTTGAACCGGCCGCCCACCCAACCGGGCTGAATGGCGGATGGCCAGGATCAGTTCCTGGTCCAGCCGCGCCTGACGCGGGCCATAGCTCACTGCCGACCCGTTTCTGACCGCCTCGACCAGGCTGAGCAGACAGCCCGCGACCCCGATTTCGTCATCGTGCCATTGGACGCCGTGTCCCCGCCGCGCGGGCCGAAAGGGATTTTCCCAGGTGACGATTGGCAGCTCCGGATCCCCGGTGTGGGCCACCATGGCCACGAGGCAGCCGCCGTCATTTCGCTCCCAGCGCCTTTCGAGCGTGATATAGCGGGGTGCCTCTCCACCGGGGGCGAGCAGAGAGAGCTGCTCCTGGACTTCCAGGCCCAGGCCGACCGAAATTCCCATCCCTTTTTCCGCCAGAAAGCGGCTGCTCCGCCACCAGCGCAGGGCCGAGTCGTAGCCGACATCGGTCCAGTGAAAGAGCCCCAGCTGACCGCCGTCGAATACGATGATGCCGTGCTCCTGGGTTTCCTGCCGTGGACCAGTCGTTCCTGCCAGCCGCGACCAGTGAGGTGCCAGATCGTAGGAGCCGATCGCCCCGGTGACCTGCACCGGCTGCGCCTCGAAACCCAGATAGCTGCGCAGGACACTGATGCCGTGATAGCCGTGGCCGGCAAAATCATTGAATGAACTGTAGACCTGCCCAAACAGCCCGGCATCGATTAATTTCAGCTTGATCTGCTCCAGCGGCCGGCGGTGAAACTGTTCGGCCACCTCGATTTTCACCCCCTGGCGATCTGCGGCCGCGATGATGGCATCGGCCTCGCCGAGCCGGTGAGCGATGGGCGTCTCCAGGAGGACGTGCAGGCCATGCTCGACAGCCATCAGGCCGACCTGGCCGTTGGCGTGGTAGGCTACCGCCACGATGCCGATCTGGGGCGCGGTCTCCCGGATCAGACGGTCCAGGTCGGTGTACCAGGGAACCCGCCAGCGCTCCCCCAGCTCGCGGGCCGATTCAGCCCGCCGCCCCCAGATCGAGACCAGCTGGACCCGGTCGGACAGCGCCTGCAAGATCGGTCCGTAAAGGTAATCGGCCCTGGCGGCCGTACCGATAAGGGCCACACGTATGGGGAAATCGGCCTGTGTCATGAATATTTTCTCCCGCTTCGTCCCCCGGCCTGGCCGGGTGAAATTGTCTGCGGCGCGCCGAACCGCACCCGCTTCCATGAGAAATTGCTCACCCTCTGGGGCGGTCAACTCTGTCAGGTGAGCTCAGCCGGCCGGCGCCCGCACGAAGACCCGGTAATCCCAGGGGGCCAGATCCAGGCGGGTCCCGGGGCCGAGTTCCACCCGTTCGCCGGTAAAATAGTCGGTGTAAACGTCTTGATACAGGCTCTCCAGAAAAGCGACCTGCCGCGGCCGGTCGGAAAAATTCAGCACGGCGAACACTTTGTCCCGCTCATTCTGGCGGACAAAACTGAGGACGGCCGCCGATTGGTCGTTGGGGACGGGAATCATGCGCGCCCCCCAGCCCGCGTTCCACAGGGCGCTGTTGCCCTTTTTCAGGGCGAACAGCTTCTGGTAGAGCGCCCCATTCGGGTGTTCTCGCCAGTCGATGGCATCTTTCTCGAAGAAAGCCAGCCGGCGCGGGTTGCCGGCTTCCTGTCCGTTGTAAACCAGGGGCATCCCCTCGCCGACGACTGACAGCACCATGGCGGCAGGCAGGGCGTCGCCAAACTGCTCGAACTCCGTCCCCTCCCAGGAATTCTTGTCGTGGTTGCTGGTGAAGGTCATGCGCATGATGTCGCGAGGATAGGCCTTCTCATTCCATGAGTAGTAAATATGGAGCGGGGTCAGATCCGCCTCCCCCATGGCGATGCGGTGGACGGCCTCATTCCAGCTCCAGGCATAGGTCATGTCGAAAGCCTCGGCGTGCAGGTCGCGCGCCTCCCACTCCGCCAGCATGAAAACCGGCTTGATGGCATCGAGCTCCCAGCGAACCTGGTTCCAGAAATCGGTGGGGACGAAGCCGGCCACGTCGCAGCGGTAGCCGTCGACCCCGACCGCGGCCACCCAGTATTTCATCGCCTCGGTCATGTAGCGGCGCAGGCCGGGCTGGTCGAAGTCGAGCTCGATGATGTCGGGCCAATCCCTCCAGGTGGTCGGCCGGAAATCACCCTTCCAGTCTTTGCTGAACCACTCCGGATGTTCCGCGGCCAGCACGCTGTCCCAGGCGGTGTGGTTGGCCACCCAGTCGAGAATCACGTAAAGCCCCAGCTCGTGCGCCCGGTCGACGAAATGGCGCAGGTCCTCGAGCGTCCCAAACTCGGCGTTGACGCTGTAGTAATCTCTGACCGAATAGGGACTGCCCAGGCTGCCTTTCCGGTTTTGCCGGCCGATTTCGTGAATCGGCATCAGCCAGATGATGTCGATCCCCAGCTTCACGAGGCGGGGCAGATGGGCCTCGGCCGCGCGGAAGGTCCCTTCCGGGGTGAACTGCCGGGTGTTGACCTGGTAGATGGTCGCCGCCTTACTCCACTCAGGATGGCGGATCCGGACCTGGGGGGCCGGCCGGTAGGGGTCAAGTTCGGACAACTTTTAAACTCCTTTCCCGTTCACAGTCCGATCACGATTCCGGCTCCAGCGCCAGAATGATCGTCGACTGCGGGGGAATTTCCAGGTAGGGCGCGTACCCGGCAAAACCACCGGCCGCGTTGACTTCGGGCGCGGCGGCCGGCTCGGGGCCCAGCAAGGGGACCACCCGCACCGGACCACGCAGGGGTCCAGCCGCCAGCGCCAGATGGTAGTTCTCGGCCGTGACCGGATTGCGGTTGACGTTGATGATCACCAGCAGCGTTTCATTTTCCGTGTGGCGCAGAAAGGTGTAGAGGCGTGGCGTATTGGCTTCGACCAGCGTCCAATCCCCGACCCGCAGCGCCTCGTGCGCCTGGCGCAGGTGGATCAGCGTCCGGTAGTGGCTCAGGAGCGAAGAGGGATCACCCGTCTGCCGCTCGACGCTGCGCACCGGAAAATCGCCGGCGGCCGGCCGCCAGGGAGTGCCGTCGGTGAAGCCAACCCGGGGGCTGTTGCTCGCCCACTGCATCGGCCGGCGAATATCCTCATCCGGCTTGGTACCCGTCATGCCGATCTCCTCGCCGTAGTAGATAAAGGGGACGCCGGTTCCCGTCAGCAGGAGCGAGGCGGCCACCCGGGCCTGAGCTTCATCCCCCCTCAGTTCGGACATGACCCGGTTCTGGTCGTGATTGGTGATGAAGGTGGCGTACTGGTGGGGCGGAAACGAGTCGACGATTTCCTGCTGGCTCTTGACGAAAATCGGGGCCAGCCCGGCGCGGGCGCTGTTCAGGATGTCCAGGGCCAGGTCGAATTGAAAGGCGATGTCGACCTCGTCCCCGGTGTATTCGAGAACCTGCCGGGTCGAGGTCCAGGCCTCGCCGACGGTCAGCGCCTGCGGCTTGATCCCCTTGTAGTAGATGAAAAAATCCTCCAGCCAGGCGTGGGTGCTCGGCGTGTTCTGCTGTCCCTGTCCCTCTTCCACCATGTGTTTGATGGCGTCCAGCCGGAAGCCGTCGACTTTCATTTCTTCCAGCCAGAAGCGGATGATCGCCTGCATGGCGGCCGTGACCTCGGGATTTTCATAGTTCAGGTCGGGCATGCCGCTCCAGAAGAGACCGTAGTAAAAACCGCCGGGGCTGCCGTGCCAGACCTGCTGGCCGTCCGGTCCGCGGTAGCCCGGGTCCTCCTCCGCCCAGATGTACCAGTCCCGCCGCTCCGAGGCGGGATCCTGCGACTCGACGAACCAGGGATGACCGGTGGAGGTGTGGTTCATCACCAGGTCGACGATGACATGGATCCCGCGGGCGTGGGCTTCGTCCATGAAACGCAGGAAATCTTCATTGGTGCCGTAATCCGGGTTGACGGTTAAATAATCCGTCACGTCGTAGCCGTGGTAGCTCGGGGAGGCCATGATCGGCATGAGCCAGATGCCGGTCACCCCCAGATCGTCGCTGGTCGCCGGATCGCCGTCGTTGAGGTAGTCGAGCTTCTCGATGAGGCCGTTGAGGTCGCCGATGCCGTCGCCGTCGCTGTCGTAAAAGCTGCGCACGAACACTTCGTAGAAGACGGCGTCATTCCACCAGGGATTCCCGTGCGTTCCCTGGAAGAAAGGATCGGGTGTGGCGGTCGGGGGAGGCGGTGTGGGTGAGGGGACGGCCGTCGCGACCGCCGCCGGCGGTGCCGTGGTGGCGGCCGGCGGCGCCGCCTCCTGGCCGCAGGCGGTGAGGATCAAGAAAAGAAGAATAAAGAAGAAGAGGTATTTTTTCATCGAATTTTTGGCCGGCAAGACGGCGTTTATCACGAACGGGACAAAAGAAAGACGGCCGCTCCGCCTGCCCGCTCAAAACGGGTCGCAGGGGCGGAGGGGCCGTCGCGAAGTCAGGTTCGTCACCAAGAGGCAGGCGTTCCGGGTCTAGCCCTTGACCGCCCCCTGGGTCAGCCCGCCGACGATGTAATCCTGGAGCAGCAGGTAGATGATCATGATCGGCACCGCCCCCATCAGGGCGCCGGCGGCGAACGGTCCCCATTTCTGGGAAAATTCGCCGCTGGTGAAGATAAAGAGGCCGACCATGAGCGGATATTGATCGGTAGACTTGAGCAGAATGCGGGCCAGGATGAAGTCGCCGTAGGTGCCGATGAAGGTCAGCAGACCGATCACGATCAGGATCGGCCGCATGAGCGGCAAAAGCAGCCGGGTGAAGATCTGCCAGTGGGTCGCGCCGTCGACCATGGCCGACTCGTCGATGGCCCGGGGAATCGTGTCAAAAAAGCCCTTCATCAGCCAGATATTGACCCCCATCGCCCCGCCCAGGTAGATCATGATCAGGCCGGCATGGGTATCGAGTCCAAGTGCCGGCACGATCGTGCCGAACTGGGTGACCAGGGTGAAGATGGCGATCATGGCCAGCAGGCCGGGAAAGACCTGGATCAGCAGGATCGCCTTCAGCATCGTCGTCCGGCCGGTGAAGCGCAGCCGGGAAAAGGCGAAGGCGGCCAGCGTCGTGATCGAAACCGACAGCACGGTCGTGATCGAGGAGATTTTGACCGAATTCCACAGCCAGCGCAGGAAGGGGAACTGGGGCGTATTGAGCAGGAAGTGGTAGTTGTCCAGCCCTAAATTATTCGGGATCAGCCGGGCGGAAGCCAGGGTATTGGTCGGATTGACCGAGGCCGACACGACCCACAGCACCGGGAAAATGGCGAAGAACATCAGGAACAGGGCCAGGAGCCAGCGCAGGGCGTGGCCGAGATTTTTCCGTTGATTCATTGTCATATCAAACACCTTCGCCGACCTCCTCCCACATCCGGGTATAGCGGAACTGGAACAACGTGATAACCGCGACAATCAGGAATATGATGATCGTAATCGCCGACCCCAGACCGTACTCCTTGGCCCGGCCGGAGGCGAAGGCGAAGTTGTACACATAGGAGATGAGAATGTCCGTGTGTCCGGCCCGGGTAGCCGAGTTGGCGATCGGCGGTCCCCCTTCGATAAAGAGAAAGATCAGGTTGAAGTTGTTGAAGTTGTAGGTGAAGGAAGCGACCAGCAGCGGGCCGACCGCCACGAGCAGCAGCGGCAGCGTGATCTTGTAGAACTTCTGCCAGGCGTTGGCTCCGTCGACGGTGGCCGCCTCGTAGAGGTCGGACGGAATCGCCTGCAGAGCGCCGCTGCAGATGAGCATGAAATACGGATAGCCCAGCCAGAGATTGACGATGAGGATGGCCAGCTTGGCCAGGGTCGGATCGACCGTCCAGGAGGGAGCGATGCCGAACAGGTCGGTCAGCGTGCGGTTGATGACGCCGACCTGGTTGTTGAACATCCCGCGCCAGATAATGATTGTGATCAGCGAGGGAATCGTATAGGGGATAAGCAGTACCGATTGAATAAATTTGCGGCCGGGCAGCGTCCGATCGTTGTAGATGTAGGCGATCCCCAGCCCCAGGGCGAAGGTAGTGAACACACTAAGGAAGGCGAAGGCGAAATTCCAGG
>JBFFZG010000283.1:0-6232 GCA_041568735.1 Promineifilaceae bacterium (SeqCode) | reverse complement strand
CTGGTGCTGCTCCTGGCCAAAATGGCCAATTTCGTTCCGGAAGGGGGCATCTGGATGAACACCCAGCGCCCGGAATGGAACGACGCCAACAATGCGCTGGTGGGTAAGGGGCTTTCGGTTGTGACCACGGCCTATCTGCGCCGCTTTGTCGCCTTCTGGCGGGAGCAGCTGGCCGGGGCGGCGTCTGGCCAGATCGAGGTCAATGCGGCCCTGGCCGAGCTTCTGGCCGCCGTCCACGCCGTCTTCCGGCGGTTCGAGCCGTCGCTGGCCACCGGCTTCGGCGATCGGGAGCGGCGGGCGATGATGGACGCCCTGGGCCAGGCCATCACCGCCTACCGGGGGGCGATCTACCGGGACGGCCTCCCCGCGGCCACGGCCTCCCTCGACCTGTCGGCCGTGCGGGCATTCCTGGCGCTGGCCCAGCGCTACATCGAGCAGACCCTGCGGGCCAACCGGCGCCCCG
Source organism: Promineifilaceae bacterium (SeqCode) (assembly GCA_041568735.1). GTDB lineage: Bacteria > Chloroflexota > Anaerolineae > Promineifilales > Promineifilaceae > WTJY01. The sequence continues at coordinate 5,769 of JBFFZG010000283.1, read as the reverse complement.
ATGGGCTCTATCACGCCTACAACATCCTGCACCTGGAGGCGGAGGCGGCCGGCGTTGAGCACCTCTACCTGATGCTCGAAGGGCAGGTAGCGATCCTCTCTTCCGGCCAGCTGACGCCGGCGGAAGCGCTCGACCTGCTGCAGCGTCTGCCGCAGAGCGAACTCTATCGGGCCGATCAGCACACCTATATGCTCTATCCCAACCGGCGGCTGCCGGGATTCCTGGAGAAGAATCAGATCGACGCGGCGGCGGTCGCGGAGTCCGCCCTGACGGCGGCGCTCACGGCGGCCGGCGACGGACGGCTCCTGGTGCGCGACGAAGGCGGGGCCTATCACTTCAACGGCCGCTTCCGCAACGCCCGCGATGCGGCCGCCGCGCTGGATGTTCTGGCGCGGGAGCCGGCCTACGCCGACCTGGTGGCGGCGGAGCGGAACTTTATCCTCGACCTGTTTGAAGCGACCTTTAATCACAAGACCTTCACCGGCCGCTCCGGCACCTTCTTCGCCTACGAGGGGCTGGGCAGCGTCTACTGGCATATGGTCGCCAAGCTGCTCCTGGCCGCGCAGGAATGCTACCGCCAGGCCGCGGCGGAACAGGCCGGGGAAGAAATCATCGCCGCGCTGGCCGCGGCCTACTACGACATTCGAGCGGGATTGGGCTTCAACAAGACCCCCGTCGAATATGGGGCTTTCCCAACCGATCCCTATTCGCACACCCCGATGGGTGGGGGCGCCCGGCAGCCGGGCATGACCGGCCAGGTGAAAGAGGAAATCCTGACGCGCTGGGGGGAGCTGGGGGTGGCGGTTCACGCCGGCCAGCTCGAGTTCAGCCCCACCCTGCTGCGGCCGGATGAGTTTTTGACCGCGCCCGAGCCGTTTCGCTATCGCGATGTCGCCGGCCGGGAGCAGACACTGACCGTGCCCGCCCAATCCCTGGCCTTCACCTGCTGCCAGGTCCCGGTGCTTGTCACGCGGGGGGAGCGCGACCAGATTGACGTGGTGGGCGCGGACGGGGCTGTCTCGACCCATCCCGGCGGCCGGCTCGACCCCACCACCACCCGGCATATTCTCGGCCGCACGGGGCAGGTGCGGCTGCTGCGGGTGTTCGTGCGGTTGGCGGGCAGCGCATGAAAAGGGGGCTCCCGCAGCGAGACCCTTTTAGGCGGGGTCCGGTGCGTTGAGATAGCGCGCGGCGGTCGGTCAGGCCGTTTATTTAAATAAATCATCGACGAGATCAAGAGGCACAAGGTGGAACAGAAAATTGACGCACTGCTTCAAGAATTGACCCTGACCGAAAAGGCTTCCCTGCTGGCCGGGGCGGATATGTGGCACACCATACCGGTGGAGCGGCTCGGTATCCCGGCCCTGCAGGTCAGCGACGGCCCGAACGGCGTGCGCGGCACGGATGACAATATCGGCGAGACGTCGGTCTGCTTCCCGGTGGGGGTCGCCATGGGGGCGACCTGGAACACGGCCCTGATCGAGCAGGTGGGTGGGGCGCTGGCGGCCGCGGTGCGGCAGAAGGGGGCCGATCTGCTGCTGGCGCCGACGGTCAATATCCACCGCACGCCGATCGCCGGCCGCAACTTCGAATGCTTCGCCGAAGATCCCTATCTCAGCGGGATGATGGCGGCGGCCTATATTAACGGCCTGCAGAATCAGGGGGTGGCGGCCTGCATCAAGCATTTCGTGGCCAACGATCAGGAGTTCGAGCGCTTTACGATCAGCGCCGAGGTGGCCGAACGGCCGCTGCACGAAATTTACCTGGAGCCTTTCCGCATCGCCTGCGAGCTGGCCAATCCCTGGTCCCTGATGAGCGCCTACAACCGGATCAACGGCACGTACGCCTGTGAAAACGATCTGGTGCTGAACGATATTCTCAAGGGGAAATGGGAATACGACGGCCTGGTGATCTCGGATTGGTACGGCACCTACGATGAGCAGGTCCCCTTTGGCGGGTTGGATTTAGAGATGCCCGGGCCGGCGCGCTGGATGGATCCGGCGAAAGTGATCGCCGCGGTCGAAGCGGGCGCGCTGGCGGAGACGGTGGTCGACGACAAGGTGCGCCGCCTGCTGCGCCTGCTGCACCGGGTGGGCCGGCTGGGCGACGAGCCCATCACCCCGGCCGCCCCCGCCCCCGACCTGCCCCGGACCGTCGCGGCCGAGGCCATCGTCCTCCTCAAGAACGAGGGCGGTCTCCTGCCGCTTGACCCGGACGCACCACGAACGATCGCCGTCATCGGCGAAAATGGCTCCTGGGCCCAGATCATGGGGGGCGGCAGCTCCCAGGTGAACCCCCACCGGGCCGTCTCCCCCCTGGAAGGGATTCGGGCGCTGGTGGGCGCGCAAACCACGGTCTCGTACGAGGTGGGAGCCCTGGTGCACAAAAAGCCGCCGCTGATCGACCCGGGCTGGCTGCGGGCCGCCGACGGCCGCACGCCGGGGCTGACCCTGCAGTATTTTCACAGCATGGACCTGGCGGGCGAGCCGGCCCACGAATTCATCCTGCCGAAAAGCGAGCTCTCCTGGTTTGGCACGCTCAATCCGTTCGTCGACCCCACCCATTTTTCGCTGCGGCTGCGGGGCACCCTGGCCGTGCCGGAAGCGGGCACCTACCGGCTGCATCTGTGGAGCATCGGCCGGGCGCGCCTGTGGGTCGACGGCGAGCTGGCCATCGATCACGGATCGGCGGAGGGGCTGCCGGACCGGCAGACGGCCGTCTCCCTCGAGCTGGCTCCCGACCGGCCGGTTTCGCTCGTGGTCGAATACATCACCGATCCGGACAGCCGCTGGCGCACGCTCCGGCTGGGCTGCCTCCTCCCCCTGCCGGACGATCCCCGGCAGGCGGCCGTCGAGGCGGCCGCCCGGGCCGACGCGGTGATCGTCGTCGCCGGCCTGAACAAGGAGTGGGAAAGCGAAGGATTTGATCGAGTCGATATGCGGCTGCCGGGGCGGCAGGACGAGCTGATCGCCCGCGTGGCCGCCGCCAATCCCCGCACCGTCGTCGTCGTCAATGCCGGCTCGCCGGTGGAAATGCCGTGGGTGGAGGCCGTGCCGGCCGTCGTGCAGCAGTGGTACGGCGGGCAGGATGCCGGCCACGCGCTGGCGGACGTGCTCTTCGGCGACGTCAATCCGTCGGGCAAGCTGCCGACCACCTTTCCGCGGCGGCTGCAGGACAACCCCGCCTTCATTAATTACCCCGGCGAAAACGGCCGGGTGCACTACGGCGAAGGGATATTTGTCGGCTACCGCTACTACGACCGCAAGGGGATTGCCCCGCTCTTTCCCTTCGGTCACGGCCTGTCGTACACCACCTTCGCCTACGCCAATCTGCGGTTGAACGGGGCGGCGTCCGGCGCCGATGATCCCATCGAGGTTCAGGTCGACGTCACCAACACGGGCAGCCGGCCGGGCCAGGAGATCGTGCAGCTCTATCTGCGGGATGAGGAGGCCCGCGTGATGCGGCCGGAGCAGGAGCTCAAGGGATTCGCCAAGGTGGCGCTGGCGCCCGGTGAAACCCGGACGGTGACCTTTGCCCTGGATCGGCAGTCGCTGGCCTTTTACGACACGGCCGTCCACGACTGGGTCGCCGAGCCCGGCCGCTTCACGGTGCGGGTCGGCAGCTCCTCGCGGGATATTCGCCTGGAGGACTCCTTTGAATGGCAGGGGGATCGGGTGGCGGGCGCCCGGCACAGCGGCCTGACCCTGCAGACGCTGCTGGCCGATGAACAGAGCGCCGCCGTGCTGGAGACCCACCTGGGCAGCGCGCTCCACCATCCCCAGGCCCAGATGGCCATGTCGCTGACCCTGGATCAGATCGCCTCGTTTGTGCCGGACGTCATCACGCCGGATATACTGGCCCGGATTAAGAAAGGGCTGGCTGAAATCAGCTGAACAGCGGGCGTTTCTGGCGCCCGGTTAACCGAATCAGACAAAAAGAGATCATCGCTATGAGGAAATATCCCCGCCGGATTCTGCCGCTTTTATGCCTGTTCCTGCTGCTCGCCTGCGGCCAGGCTGTTGAAACCCCTCCGGCCGCCCCCACCGCGGCCGAAAGCCCAACCGCCGCGGCTGAAAGCCCAACCACCGCGGCCGCGAGTCCGACCGCCGAAGAGCCGCCGGCGGAAACCGCCGCGGCCGGTGACGGCGCTCTGCTGGCCCCGCCGGCCGAGCCGGGCCGGCGCTACTTCGCTCCCTTCCCGCTGGCCATCACCCTCGACGGCGAAATCGACGACTGGGCCGGCGTGCCGCGCGTGACCATCCCGGAAACGGCGGTGGATATTACCGGCGCGACCGCGATCACCTTTGCCGCGGCCGCCGACGGGGAATTTATCTATCTCCTGGGCGATGTCACCGACGGCAAAATCGTCACCGGCCGGCACGGCACAGACTACTGGAACGAAGACTCGATTGAGTTTTACATCAACGGCACGGGCGACCTGGATCTGACCGCCTACCGCGATGGGGTGGCTCAGATCACGATTCCGCCGCTCAATGCCGGCCGGCCGGAGTCCGAGGTCGTGGTCGGCGGGGTCAACGGCCAGATGGCCGAGGCCCGGATCGTCGTGGTCGAAACCGATCAGGGCTACCGGGTGGAAGCGGCGATTCCCTTGAAAAATCGCGTCTGGAACATTCAGCGCGAACACGGCGGGATCATCGGCTTTCAGGTCCACCTCAACGGCGCCACTGAAAGCAGCCGCAACCTGAAAGTGATCTGGTCCGAGCGGGACCGGGCCGACACCTCGTATCTGAATCCCAGCGTCTTCGGCCACCTCGTCTTCTTCGAAATTGGACAATCCGATGTCGTCGTCGACCTGCCGGAAGCGACCCCGGCCCCGGCCCGGCCGCCCATGGAGGGGAATCCGCCCTACCAGGATCCCGATCTGCCGATCGCCGAGCGCGTCGAGGATCTGCTGGGCCGCATGACCCTGGCCGAAAAGATCGGGCAGATGACCCTGGTCGAGAAAAACAGCATCGTTCCCGAAGATATTCGCGACCTGGGGATCGGTGGGCTGCTCAGCGGCGGCGGCGGGTCGCCCGATCCCAACACGCCGGCCAGCTGGGCGGCGATGGTCGACGACTTTCAGGCGCTGGCCCTCGAATCTTACCTGCAGATCCCCCTTATTTACGGCGTGGATGCGGTCCACGGCCATGCCAATGTGCGGGGGGCGGTCGTCTTCCCGCACAATATCGGCCTCGGGGCGGCCAACGATCCGGCGCTCATGGAGGCGATCGGCCGGGCCACCGCCCTGGAAATGATCGCCACGGGCATCTACTGGAACTACGCGCCCGGCGTCATGGTCCCGCGGGATATTCGCTGGGGGCGCACGTACGAAGGGTACAGCGAAGACACGGAGCGGGTATCGAGCCTGGCCGCGGCCTACCTGCGCGGGCTGCAGGGGGATGACCTGGCCGCGGCCGATACCGTGCTGGGTACCCCCAAGCACTTTGTCGGGGACGGCGGCACGGCCTGGGGCAGCTCGACCACCGGCAGCTACCAGATCGACCAGGGGGTCACCGAGGTCGACGAGGCGACCCTGCGGGCGGTCCATCTGCCCCCCTATGCGGCCGTGATCGCCGAGGGCGCGCGCAGCGTCATGATCTCTTACTCCAGCTGGGGCGGGCTGAAAATGCACGCCCAGCGGTATTTAATCACCGACGTCCTGCGCGGGGAGCTCGGATTTGAGGGCTTTATCGTCTCGGATTGGGCGGGGGTCGACCAGATCACCAACAATTACGAAGTGGCCGTGGCCGCGGCCATCAACGCCGG
>JBFFZG010000282.1:0-6235 GCA_041568735.1 Promineifilaceae bacterium (SeqCode) | reverse complement strand
GGAAATCGTCTCTGGCCAGGGCGTCCAGGCTGGCGGTCGGTTCGTCGAGGAGCAGCACGGCCGGATCGGCCAGCAGCGCCAGCAGCAGAGCCAGCCGCTGCTTGAGGCCGCCGGAAAGATCCCCTACCGCTTTTTCAAGGTGAGGGCCGAGCGCCAGCCGCTCCAGGAGCGGGGGGGCGGCCGTCAGGACATCGACCTTTTTCAGGCTGGCGTAAAACCCGATCGTCTCGTCGACCCGCAGATCGTCGTGAAAGGTCAGCGATTGGGGGACGAAGCCGACTTTCTGGCGCACGATTTTGGCATTTCGCCGCACATCGTGCCCATCGACGATGACCTGGCCTTCAAACGGGATCAGGTTGAGCAGGCAGCGGAGGACGGTTGTCTTGCCGGCGCCGTTGGCGCCCCAGAGGGCAACCGCCTCTCCCGGGCGAATATCGAACGAGACATCGTCGACGGCTTTCAGGCGGCCGTAGCGCTTGGTTAAGTGCAGCACATCGATCATGGCTGGGCCTCCAGACCATCGGGCATGGGATTCAGGACTTGTTTCCGCAGCGGGAATCGAAGCCAGGGCCATCCGACCAGGCCGGCGGAAATTAGGATCAGGAAAAACAGCGGCCACACCGCCGCCGGGGTGTGGCGCCTCGGGAGCGGGGGCGGACCGACCGGTACGACGGGGGTCATCATGGGAAATTCGTCGATCAGTTTGGGCTGCGGCCGGACAAACGGAAATGCCTTAGCGGCGAAATCGACCGCTTCGGCCGCCGGGCTGAAGACAAAGAGCCGCAGCGGGGGCAGCTGGTCCATGAGTTTTTCAAAGAGCCGATCCGAACGGTAGGGGATATCGCCCAGCCCGTCCGCGCCGGCATCGAAGCCGGCGTAATCGCTCCAGTAGTTGCCCAGTCCGGCCACGCTCCACTCGTTCTGCGGCATCGCCCCACCCCCTTCCACGGCCACCTGCTGGTGGTTTTCCATGAAGCTGTTGCCGGTGAAGCGGTTGTGGCGAACGGACGGCAGCAGGGCAACGCCGATGTCGTTGTAGCCCAGCACATTCCCCTCGATGCGGCCGATGCTGTCGACTTCGCGAGGCGAGTTGTCGAGGTAAATACCCACCCGGTTGTCGAGAAAGAGATTCTCAACCACGGTGGCGTCATCCATATCTTTTAGTCCGACCCCATAGCCGCTCGGCCCCCGGTTGCCGGCAATGGTGTTGTGGCGCAGGATGATGCGCCGGCTGTACATCATGAACCCGCCGACCGAATTATCCAGGAGCAGGTTGTTTTCGATGATGGCATCGTCGCAGTACATGAAATGGAGCCCGTAGCGGCCGCTGCGCACGTCGTTGCCGCGCACGGCAACCCGGGACGAATACCAGAGGACGACATCCCGGCCGCGCTCGACCCGGTTGTTTTCCAGGAGCACGTCGTCGCTGTACCAGACGCGAATGGCATCGCCCCGCCGGGGCACGTCGACATCCATACTGCGGATGGCATTACCCCGGATCACGCTGCCGGAGGCCTGGCGCAGGTAGATGCCGAACAGCGTTTCTTCGAGCCGGTTGTTGGCGATGGTGCTGTTTTTCCCTTCGACCACCACCCCGGAATTTTCTTCATCCAGGGAGCTGCCGCTGTTGCGGATCAGGAATCCCTCCAGGTGGATGCCGGGAGCGGCCAGTTTGACCACGCTGCCGGTTCCCCCGCCGTCGATGACCGGCCAGTTCCGGCCAATCAGCGTGACCGGCTTATCAATGACGAGCAGGCCCTGATAAATGCCGCCGTCGATCTCAATCGTCTCCCCCGGTTGGGCGGCCGCCAGCAGCACCGGCAGGGCATCCGCCCCGGCCGCCGCCGTCGGGCGAGGCAGGCCGGTCACAAATAAGACCAGGAGGGGGAGGAGCAGCCATCGTTTCATCATCGGTTTAACTTCCCTGCTGCCGATCCACCAGGGGTTTATAGGCCCGGCGGTGAAAATAAAGCCCGGCGATTATCAGGAGGGTCGCCAGGCCAGCCAGGTAGAGTCCCCAGTCGGCTGCGGCGATCGTTTCAAACTGGCCGACCTTGCCGCTTCCCAGCAGAGGAGGCACGAACGGTTTGACGCTGCTGCTCAGCGGGGCCTTGGGATCGAGATTGAGGCCGAAGTTGCGCAGCCAGTAATACATATCGGCCAGGAAAACGAAGGGAACCGTGGCGGCCGGAAAGGACAGGGGGGCCGCCCAGCGAGTGTGAATGAAGATCGCAGCCAGGGAGAGCAGGGCGATCGACGTGATCGCCACGATGCTGAACTGACGTTCCAGGGCGCCGGCCTCGGCCAGCGGCCGCATGCCGATGTAGTGATTGAGGCCGTCGATTTCGGCCACATCCCCGGTCATTTTGTTGACATAAACCTGGACGCTCAGGCCGCCCGGATACTGGGGAGCCAGCAGGGTCATCTGCCAGTAAGGCAGGAAAATCGAAATCACGAGCAGGAGAGCGGCCGCGGCCAGCAGGGCTGTCGGCAGCCGGTACCGCCAGGTATCCCTGGTTCGCAGCTCGGCCGGCACGCGCGGCCCTAAAAATTGTTTCCAGAGATTAGCCATCGTGCGTTCCTTCAAAGATTTGCTTCACCGACGGCGGTGATTCGTTCCATGCGAGTGCGGAGCCGGAGCAGCTCCTCATTCCCCTGCAACCAATCATCTCCCCGCAGCTGAGCGGGTGGGGGCCCGGCCTGCCCGCCGGGCCCCCACAGAGCAACGGGTCCCCTTATGGTTTAACCAGCAGGTAGCCCGTCATTTCCAGGTGCAGCGCCGAGCAAAATTCGCTGCAGTAGTACGAGAACACCCCATCCTGGGTGGCTTCGAATTCGAAGGTCACGACTTCACCTGGCTCGATGCTCAGCTGAATGTTGTAGCCCGGCAGCGCAAAGCCGTGGGTGGCGTCATACGCCCGTTCCACGTTGGTGATGTGCCAGACGACGTGATCGCCCTTATTGATTTCGATGTGCTCCGGGGTGAAGTGGCTGCGGACGGCCGTCATCCAGATCTCCACGTGGTTGCCATCCCGCTCGATCCGCTCCTCACCCGGTTTGGGCGCATTGGGATTGACCGCCTGGATGCCCGGATCCCAGCCGACTTCGGGATACACTTCCCACGGCTTGAGCTTGTCCGCCTTGATAATCTGGGCGTAGTGGGGCTCGCCGATGCCAATCGGCATATCGTAAAGGAGCTGCATCCTCTCCCCCGGACTGTTGATGTCGATCAGCTGGAAGTTCTGCGGAACCAGGGGTCCGACATTGGCGAAGCGGTCGACCGCCCACTTGTTGAGGGAAACGAGATAGCGCCCATCCGGACTGACCGTATCCCCTTCGGTGGTCACGATGTGGCCAACGTTGTAGTGAACCGACTGCTTGCCGACCAGGCTCCAGTCGGGGTCCTCATTCAAGTCCCCATACGGACCGCCGAGCGTCCAGCGGGCGACGGCGCTCTCCAGAAAGAGGCTGGTATACCCGTAGCCCTTGTCGTCAAACTGGGTGTGGAGCGGGCCAAGACCCAGTTCGATCTGCACTTCCAGCACCGCGTCGAAGTCGAGCACCGGCACGCCGTAATCATCCGGGGTGTAGTTCTGGTCGGCGATCGCCTTTTGAATCTTCTCAAAGCTGTAGACCGTCGTGTGCGGGTCGAGCTTACCGGAGATCACCATATACTCGCCACCCGGGGTGATGTCGACGCCGTGCGGGCTCTTCGGCTCGGGAATGAAGTAGAGCAGGCCCTCGGCGATCGAGGTATCCAGGGAGATCACCCTGAAGCCGTTGACTTCCATGGTGTTTCCGCTCTGGGCGATTTCGGCCGCCTTATTCAGGTTAATCACGTGCAGATAGTCCATATCCCGCTGGGAGGCGCCCGCCTCAAAGGGGGGCTGTCCCGACTCGATACCGCCGGTGGCCATTTCGGTGTTGAAGGAGTTGCAGAAAACCCAGCCGTCGCTCACCAGCTTGCCGGCGTCGCAGAGATCCTGCCAGTACGGAGGCAGTTCCATGGCAAAGGACTGCTCCGGCAGAATCCGGCCGCTTTCCCGGTCGAACTTCCAGAAGGTCACCATCCCGCGGTAATCGGTGGCGTAGTCGCTCAAGGAGGCGTATTCCCAGCCAAGCGGCGCGGCGTACTGCCCCCCTTCAATAATCCAATCGGTGTTGGGGGTGACCATCGTGCCGCCATGGTCGTTCATGGCGATCGGGTTCTTGATGATTTGCTTGGTTTCGAAATCGCGCAGATCGATGACGGCGACCCGGGCATTGGCCTTGTCATTGATGAAAACGAACTGGCCGTCGTATTCGCCGTTGGTTTCGCTCAGGGCGGGGTGGTGGGTGTCCCCCCATTTCAGGTCGGTTTCGCCGGGCACCTGTCCGCCGGCGAGCACGTCCATCGTCTCCTTGGAGCCGTAGCCGTACCCCTGCCAGGGCTCCGGCGTGAAGACGCCGACGGACTTCAGCAGACGCATCGAAGGAACCCCGATCACGAACATCTGGCCGGCGTGGCCGCCGGAAGCGAACAGGATGTATTCATCGTGCTGGCCGGTCGGCATGTAAGTCTTCAGGGCCGCGGTGATGTCGTCCGGCGTCAGGCCGCGCTCGGCCGCGATGGTGATGGCGTCGGCCGAAAGGCCGGCGGCCGCTTCGCCCAGTTCGCCCGGCGCCGCTTCCTGGCCGTTGTCATTGCAGCTGACCACGAAAATCAGAAACAGCACCCCCAACGCCAGGACGGCCCAGCGCATGGGGGAGAATCTGGATTGGAATTGGAATGGTTTCATCGGTTTTCTCCTACTGAGGGTCTTCATTGAGGGAAAGAGGGAAATCAGCACGGCGCTTATTCCGTTGAAAAAGTGGGGTTAACTGAACGGTTTTTCCCGAACCTGCCTGTCAATCGGCCTCAATGGGTCTGCCGGCTGTGTCCCCGCCTGGCCCCACCGCTCGAGTAGGCAGCCGGACCCAATTGATCCACAATCCAACTTTACCCCTCTCGAACACCCCCGTCTTTGCGCCAGCGCAAAGAGGACGGATGACCTTTCCATTCCGTCCAAAGGGCGCGCGCGGTCATCCGGGAAAAGGGGAGCTACCGGCTGCACAGCCGCCACCCTGGGAATTAATCCCTGGTGTTTTTTTTGAAAGCCGTTGAAAAAAGTTGGGAGTATGGCAGTCAGGGAGAAATTTACAATGGCAGGGGTCCCCTCATTTTCCCGGAAACTGGCAGTTTCCGGGAAAATTTGGCCCCACCCCCTATCATCGTGAGCCGCTGGCGGTGGGGGCCGCCCACGGCCGCACCGGGCCGATTGATCCAACGATCTAGAGATCAATCGGCCGGAACTGGCTCCCGCTGCCGGCTTAGAACTTAACCAGCAGGGCCGTCAGATACATGATCAGAATGCCGGCCGTCAGCCCGGTGAAGTTCAGCCAGGAGAGCGCCGCCCCCCCTCCCCGGCGCGCCTCGTTCGCCAGCAGCCGGCCGACCTCCCAGATGACCTGCAGGATCGCCCCGGCGCCGAGGCTCAGAAAAACGACCGCCAGCAGCCGGTTGAAGGCGAACCCGCCGATCCAGGTCCCCAGGATGGCCGGCCCGCCGGCCAGCAGCGCCAGCAGGAAAAACGTGGTCCACCGTGGCCGGGTCCCCCGCGTCAGCGGCGCGGCGATTCCCACCCCTTCGGTGATGTTGTGCAGGGTAAAACCGACGACGAGAAACGAGCCGAGGGCGGCCGCGCCGGTGGCGAAGGCCGCCCCGATGGCCAGTCCCTCCCCCAGGTTGTGCAGACCGATGCCGAGGGCGATCAGGGTAGCGATGCGCAGCGGCGACTGCTCCCCCTGCCGCTGGCCGGCCGCCAGCAGCAGCCCCAGGCTGAACAGCGTCCCCAAAAAGACGACCGGCGCTCCCTGAAATACACCAGGCAGTTCTTCGGCGAACTCCAGCGCCTCCAGCAGCGTATCGAAAAACAAAAAGATCAGCAGGCCGATGGTCAGCGCCAGGATGGCATTCATCCAGCGGCGATCGACCCGGCGCATCCAGGGAAACCAGAGCATGCCCAGCACCACCGGAATCACGCCGACGTAAATCCCCAGCAGCCCGTAGGCGATGAAGGTTGCGCCGCCGGCAGCCGGCGAGATGACCGCCACATCGACTTCGGCTTCGAAAGTCACACCGGTCGACGTCACCAGGACGATCGGCAGCGGTTCGCCGGATACCCAGGGGTAGGGAATGTCGATGACGGCCGTTTCC
>JBFFZG010000281.1:0-6264 GCA_041568735.1 Promineifilaceae bacterium (SeqCode) | reverse complement strand
GGTCGCCACAGAGATAAGCGACGGGCAGCGCCGGATGTCCACCAGCAGGGTGTTACCAATCTGGAAAGACGAGCGGGCTAGACGCTGTCTTCGGCCATGAGCGGCGACAGCACGTCCGCCTGCGCCCGAATGGTATCGGCGTCAAACAGCAGCGCGACCGAAAAATCGAGCTCAAAATCCCGCTGGATGGCCGTGATCAGCTGCGCGGCCGTCATCGAGTCGCCGCCGCTGTCGATAAAGGTCCGGGTCACGCCGATCTCTTCAATGCCGAGGACCTGGCACCACAGGCGCAGCAGCCGCCGCTCGATCTCGTTCCGCGGGGCTTCCGGGTCCGCCTCCGGTCCGGCTGCCTCCCCCATCATCTCGGCGGCGGTCAGCCCCAGCTTTTCCCAGAGGCCGATGCGCTGCAGCTTGCCGGTCGCTCCCTTGGGAATCGCGTCCAGGATGGCAATTTGAAAGGGGACCTTGAAGGGGGCCAGCCGGCCGGCCACAAAGCGGCGCAGCTCCTGGCCGGTCACCGCTGGATCGGCCAGAACCACGGCGGCGCCCACTTCTTCGCCGAGGATCGGGTTGGGAATGCCGAAGGCGACCGCCTGGATCACGGCCGGATGATTGAGCAGGACTTCGTCGATTTCGCGGGGCAAAATCTTTTCCCCGCCCCGGTTAATGATTTCCTTGATCCGCCCGGAAATCGTCAGGTAGCCGTCGTCGTCGAAAACCCCCTGGTCGCCGGTGCGAAACCAGCCGCCGGCAAAAGAAGCGGCGTTGGCCTCGGGGTTGTTGGCGTAGCCCGCCGTGACGTTGGGGCCGCGGATGACGATTTCGCCGCGGGCGCCGACCGGCAGCAGCGAATCATCGGTTTCACTCATGATGGCCACGTCGGGGCCGGCCGCCCGGCCGACCGTGCCGGGCTTGCGGTCGAGGGGGGGCAGCGGATTGCTGGTCATCTGGTGGGCCGCCTCGGTCATGCCGTACGCTTCGATCACCGGCACCCCGAAGGTGCTTTCCAGGTCGGCCATCACCGAAGGGGGCAGCGAGGCCGAGGAAGAGCGCACGAAGCGGAGATTGGCGCCGGCCAGGATCTGCTGGTTGTCGGCCGCCCGGGCCAGAACCGCCTGGTGGATGGTGGGCACCGCTGTGTACCAGGTCGGCCGGAATTCGGCCAGCCATTCATAAAATCGAGGGGCCAGGAAGCCGGGGGTACAGACCACACTGGCCCCCGCCGCCAGTGAAGCCATCAGGGCGGCCATCAGGCCGTGAATATGGAACAGCACCATGACGTTCAGGCACCGGTCTTCTTCGGTCAGCTGCAGTGACTGCCGAATATGGCCGGCCGAGGCCAGGATATTGCCGTGGGTCAGCGGCACGATTTTCGGCCGCGAGGTGGTGCCGGAGGTATGCAGCACCAGGGCAACGTCATCCCGGCCGGCGAAACCGCCGGCTCTGGCGGAGCCGACCGGGTCTCCATCGAGGGTGAAGGTGCCAGCCGTGTCGCCGGCCGGCTGCAGCTCGATCACGGGAATGTCGAGTTTGCGGGCGACCGCCCGCGCCGGCGAGGGCATGCCGGCGGCGATGATGAGCGCCCGGGCCGCCAGGTCGGTGAGGTAATATTCAAACTCGGCCGCCTGGTAGTTCGGGTTGAGCGGAGCGCAGGTCGCGCAGGAGGCCACCGCCAGAAACGAGACAGCCATGGCGGGGCCGTTGGGCAGGACCAGGGCCACCCGATCCGCTCGCCCGATGCCCAGGCGGTTCAGGACGGCCGCGGTCTCCTGCACCTGGGTAAAGAGCCGGTCATAGGTCAGCGGCGCTTTGGCCGGGGCCAGGATAGCCACCTGGTCCGGGATCGACTTTTTCTTTTCTTCGAGAAGCTGGGGAATAATGCTGAGATGGTTCATCTTAGTCTGATCGTTCTATGGTTGGTCATGTAGATGCTGGCCCGCTCGTTGATTGCGGATGGAATTGGGCTATTGTATCATCGTTTCGGAAAGATCGGCCGCGATCCGGCCGGCTGGAGCGGATCCGCAGAATGACCCGGGTACCAGACAGGAGATAGCCAGATCGACTCACCCAGGGTAAGTGTCATCATACCGACCTACCGGGGGGAGGCGTACCTCGGCGCCGCGATCGACAGCGTGCTGCGGCAGACCTACGCCAACTTCGAACTGATCGTCGTCAGCGACGCCTCGCCGGACCAGACCAGCCGGCTCGTCGAACAGATCGACGATCCCCGGCTGACGTATATCGTCCACGAGCGCAATCGCGGGTCGGATAAAGCCCGGCATACCGGCCTGCAGGCCTCTTCGGGCGAGATTATTGCCTTCCTGGATCAGGACGATCTGTTCCATCCGGACAAGCTGCAGGCCCACGTCGATCTCTACCGGCGCCGTCCCGAAGTCGGCTTCACCTACAACAATCGCTTTGAGCTGAACTACTCGTCCGAAACGATCCGCGACATCTGGCGGCCGCCGCAGAAGATGACGATTGCCGACCTGGTCCTCTGGTTCCCCCTCTCTCCCAGCGATGTCGTGCTCCGGCGCGAGTGGGCGCTCGAGATGGATCTGCTGGACGGCGGCCGCGGCTCGGAAATCACCCATTTTGGCCGCCTTTTTCTGGCCGGCTGCCCGTTTGCCGGGATCGATCGGGCGCTCAACTACCGCCGCTACCACGCCCGCCGCCGGGTCGGGAACCTGACCGGCAGCTGTGAAGCGGAGCTGCACAACCAGGCGCGCGTATTGACCGACCCCCGCCTCCCGCCCGACGTCCGCGCGCTGCGCCCCCTGGCCGAGGCCAACCTCTACCTCTACTGGGGCACCGTGGCCTTTGCGCAGGCGGAAGTCGAGACCGGCCGGCAGTATCTGCGGCAGGCCGTGCAGCGCAATCCCAGGCTGCTCGAAGGCGAACCCTGCGAGCTGATGACGAATTTTTTGATCAATGCCATCGACGATGAGGGGGAGGATCACGAGGCGATCCTGGCCGGGCTGCGGGAGCAGCTGCCGGCCGACCTCTCCCCGCCGGCGGCGCAGTTCACCTGGGCCGCGGCGCAGGGCTGTCT
This sequence comes from Promineifilaceae bacterium (SeqCode), assembly GCA_041568735.1. Classification (GTDB taxonomy): domain Bacteria; phylum Chloroflexota; class Anaerolineae; order Promineifilales; family Promineifilaceae; genus WTJY01. The sequence continues at coordinate 3,212 of JBFFZG010000281.1, read as the reverse complement.
GCTGAAAGGGATGCGGGCCGCCCTCTGGGATCGTCTCGAGGACAGCCGCCGCCATTTCGCGCGGGCCGCCGCGCTGGGCGGCCGCGTCGACGATTATTTTTTGGCGAATCTGACCCGGAACCTGCTGACCTATGAAGGGGAAATGGGTTCGGAGGCGGCGCAGGCGGTCCTCGAGCGCCTGGCCCCCGCCCTGTCGCAGCTGGGCGGCCGCGCCGCCCAGCGCCGTTTAAAAGGATCCATCCTGGTCAACCGCGCCTTTGATCGCTTTCACTCAGGTGAGCACCGCGGGGTGCCCCGGCTGGTAATGAACGCCATCTGGCACGACCCGGCCTACCTGATCAACCGGGGGGTTCTCGCGGTTCTATGGCGCTCGGCGGCCGCCCGGCGGTCGCCCTGACAGAACGATGAATATGAAAACGAAAATTATTCTCTTTGGCGACCAATCACTGGCCCGGCGGGCCTACACCTACCTGACCTATGATTCACCCTATGAGGTGGTCGGCTTCACCGTCGATGCGGCCTACCTGAAGGAAGAGCGGCTCTTCGGCCTGCCGGTCGTCCCGTTCGAAACGGTGGAAGCGGTCTATCCGCCCGACGAATTCGGGATGTTCCTGGCGATCGGCTACAGCCAGGTGAACAAACTGCGCGCGGAGAAATTCCGGCAGGCTCGGGCCAGGGGCTACACCCTGGTCAACTATATTTCGTCAAAAGCGACCACCTGGCCCGATCTCAGCATCGGCGACAACTGCTTTGTCAGCACCGGCAGCGTCATCGAGCCGATGGCGGTGGTCGGTGATGATGTCTTTGTCGGCATCAACGCCGTGATTTCTCACGAAGCGGTCATCGGAGAGCACTGCACGATCACCCACCACGCGGTCATCCTGGGCGAGGCGGTCGTCAGCCCCTACTGCTTCATCGGCGCCAACGCCACCATCCGCAACGGGATCACCATCGCCCGCGAATGCGTCATCGGGGCCGGCGCGGTGATCCTGGAGGACACCGTCGAGCGGGGGGTCTACAAGGGGAATCCGGCCGTCCTGCTGCCGATTCCGAGCGACAAGCTGCCCCGGATTTGAGCGGCCGGCTCCCTTGGGTAGTGGAAGGTGCTCCCACGTTGAGATAATCCCCGTTCCCCTGACACCCTGCCGCCAGTCAACCCGCCGGCGCCGCTGAGCCGCTTTGCCGGTCAATTATCAGAGCCGCCGGCCGGGCCGGTGACCTGCCGCCACCGGCCCGTCTCGAAGCGATCCGTTCGGTTTCCCGATGGCCCGCGGGCTTCAGTTTGAGGCGCAGACCTGGCCGGTCCAATCCTGAAGCGTCGGGTGGACAATGCCGGTCACGCAGAAGGTGACGGAGACACTGCCCTTCTGCGCGCCCGCGGTTTCGATAATCGTCCTGCCCGCGCTATCGGTCAGGGGGCCGGAAACGCCAGGCTCAGTGAACGTGCCGCTGAAGTTCCCGGTGACAGCGGCGCCGGCCACAGGCCCGCCGAGGTTGTCGACGACGAAGACCGTCGCCTGGCCGCGCTTGCGCCCCTGCCCGATATTGACGGTGGTGACTGAGACCGATCCGACCTGGACGGAGGTGGGGTCGCCGGTGTCCTGGAGGGTGGTGGCCGAGGCGGTGTTGGACCAGGCCGAGGGGCCGCTCGCGTTTCCGGCATTGACCCGATACCAGTAGGTCGTGCTGGGGGTCAACGAGGAATCGCTGTAGGCGGTGACGTTCGCGCCAACTGAAACCAGCGGGGTGAAGCTGATTCCATCCAGGGAGCGTTCGATGTTGAAGCCGGTCTCGTTGTTTGAGTTATCGACCCAGGTCAGGTTGATGGCCGAACTCGAGGCCGCGGACGCGGCCAGACTCGATGGGGCGGCCGGGGGCGCCGCCGCCAGCGGGTAGTAGGCACTGTACCCCTGTCCGGTGGGGAATGCCGGGGGCGGGGCGCCGCCGACGACCTGCATCCAGGTCATCGCCCCCTGGTCTTCGTGGTCCAGGATGTGGCAGTGCATGATGGTGCGCCCCGCATAGGGGCTGCTGGTGGCGGCATTCAGGTCGAAGCGGATGGCACAGCTGCCGGCCAGCGTGTCGTAGTATTCGCCGGCTTCGAAGTCGCCGCCGCAGCCGGAAAGCGCCTGGAAATGATAGACGTGCAGGTGAAAGGGGTGATTGGTGGCCCCTTTGACATCCCACTCCTGGACGGCATTGGCGTTGAGGGTGAAGGTCGGCGTATTGATGTCAAACTTGCCGCCGTTGACGGTGCGCGCGCCCATATTGATCCGCTCCCGATTGACATTGGCTGCGCCGCGCACGTCGCGCAGATAGCTCGGCCTGGCGGCCGACCACATGGAAACCCCATCGGCCGCGTAGGGATGGGGGGCCGAATTCGGCGATCCGTCCACCTGGATGCTGGCCACGGTGGTGCTGCCGACCTTGATGACCGAACCGGCGCTGCAGCGCACCGCCAGGTCGGCGCGCGAGGCGCCGGTCAGGTTGACGGTGCGTGCCGGCAGATCCTTGGGGGCGCTGGTGCGCCAGACGCCGTCGCGGGCCAGCAGCTTGACCTCGCAGTTGGCCCCAATTGACACATCCTTGGTCCGGGCATCCCGGTCGGCCAGCAGGACCCGCCAGTGCTCCCAGGTATTGGGCGGCACCGTCAGGGTGCCGTTGACGGTGCCATTGACCGTCCAGCCGGCCGGCAGCGTGCCTGAGACGAGCGCATCCCCACCGGTGCCGGCCACGCCTGGATCGAGATAGCCGATCAAGATGTGGCGCTCGGCCATGGCGGCCACATTGGCCGGAATCTGGTCCCGGCTGTCATCGATGATGATGAAGCCAAAACCGCCGGTGGAAACCTGCAAAAAGGTCGAGCCGTGATGGTGGGCATGGTACCAGTAGGTGCCGCCCATGTGATCGGCCGGAATATCGTAGACATAGTCGCCCCCGAAGCCCCCCTCGAACATGCGGGTGACGTCATCGCCCGGTGACTCGCCGGAAATATGGAGTCCGTGGGTGTGAACGTTGGTGATATTGGGATCTTTGAAGTCGTTGTGAACCGGGCTGGGGGGGGCGTACGGCAGCAGGTTGCGGAAGCGGAGCACATACTTGTTGCCCGGCACCATGTTGAGCGTCGGGCCGGGAATGGAATAGCATCCGCCCGCCTGGCGGTAGGCCCGGGTCGTCAGGGTGTAGCCATTGATATTATTGAATGTGGCCTC
>JBFFZG010000280.1:0-6310 GCA_041568735.1 Promineifilaceae bacterium (SeqCode) | reverse complement strand
TTCATTCGCCGCCGCAGGCTGGCGCGGCTCAACCAGGAAAACCAGAGGAGCAGGTTGAGGGTGACCAGAAAGATCCCCCCCAGGATCATCGGCGGGATCCCCTGCAGCCGGTAGAGCCAGGCGGCTCCCCAGGCAAGCGGCTGGGGGAGCAGAACGGCCGCCACGAGCCGCGGCAGGTGATGGGCGACCAGCCGGCGCCAGCGCTGGCCGAGCCAGAAGGCCAGGGCGAAATGGCCGGCGCTGTAGACGGCGAAAAAGGCCAGGCTGAATGCCAGCAGGCTCCACCAGATCTGCGGCGGGGGCATCGGGTCTCCCTGGAGGCGAAAGCGGTCGAGAATGGCGTGGAGCGGTTGATTGAGTGCGCCGGCCGCCAGAGCGGTGATCAGCGGGGCGGCCACAGTGACGACCAGCAGGCCGAGCCGCGGCCGGAGCTGCGTCGGGTAATCGGGAACGTTCTGCCAGAGCGGCCGCCAGAGCGGGGCGGTCAGCTCCGCCAGGAGCAGCCCCACGACCAGCGCCAGCAGCGCCGACTCCCAGCGGAGGATCAGCAGGCTGGCCGCGGCGATGATCGGCACGAAGCCGATGCGGGTCGGCGGCGTGGGGATGCTGAAATTGGCCTGGATCGTGTAGAGGGCGATGAAGAGAATGAGCAGGGGGGCATCCCGGTTCTGTGTGGCGGCGAAAATCGAGAGGAGCAGGGCCAGAAAGAGGGCGATCCACCGGATGACATGCCATTCGAAGAGCCTGGGAGTCCACATGCGCCGCATGAGGCTATTGTCAGAACTCGAGCGGCCGTTGTCAATACGTAAACCTACGCTGTTATAATCGATCGGTGTATGAATCGATGGCTGTTTTTCTGTGTTTTACTGGCGCTGCTCGTCTCCGGCTGCGGGAGGGACGGGGCGGTTGACAGCCCGGCCGGGCCGTTGAGCCCGACGGCCGAACCGGAAATCGGGGTGGCCTTTGCCACGATTTCCCGGCCGACGGCGGTCATCCGCCAGACCACCCCCACCCCCCTGCCGCCGCCGACAGTGACCCCCACGCCGACGCCGATCCTCTACGAAATCGCCGCGGGGGACACCCTCCTGGGCATCGCCATCGCCCGCGGCACGACGACCGAAGAGATCATGGCGCTCAACCCGGGCATCCGGCCGGAGCTCCTGCAGATCGGGCAGCAGCTCATTCTGCCGCCGCCGGCGACGCCGATTTTCGGCGAAGCGGCCGCCACCCCACTGCCGCTCGCCCTCGAAATTACCCGGCTGAACCTCTACGAAACCCGCAGCGGGACCACCTGGCTGCTCGGCGAGGTGGCCAACCAGGGAGAGAGCTGGGCGGAAAATGTGCGGCTGGCGATCACCATGATCGGTCCGTCGGGGGAATCCCTCGGAGAAGCCGGCGCCTGGGCCAGCCCCGCCCTGATTCCTCCCGGCCGGCCGGCCTTTTTCGCCCTGCTCTGGCCGGGCCGCCTTCCGTCCGGGACGGCCCCACAGGTGAGCGTCGCCGAAGGGCGCGGCCTGGCGGCGCCCGGTGGGACAGGCGACAACCGGTATGTCGAGCTGGCCGTCGAAGCGGTGTCGATCGTCGACACCGGGGCCGCGATTGAGCTGGCCGGGCGCGTCGCCAACACGGGCGGCCGCACGGCCCGGCAGATGCTGCTGACCGCCGCACTTTTCCAGCCGGACGGCCAGCTCACCGGATTGGCTTTCCAGGCGCTGAGCGACCCGCTGCCTCCCGGCGGCAGCCTGCCATTTACGCTGTCGACGGCGCCGCCCGGGGGAACGGCCGACCGGGCGGTCGTCTATGTGCAGGGGTTGGGGGAGTAGCGTTATACTAGCGGCCGGCCGCTGGACCAAACCGGCGCCACCTGGCCATCACCTGAGATTGACACCGCTATGCTCTGGTACCGCATCCTTCGCGTCATCATCCACCTGATTCGCATCGGCATTCTCGTCACCTATGAGATTCACGGCCGGGAAAACATACCCGAAGAGCGCCCGTTCATCGTCGTGACCAACCACATGAGCGTGCTCGATACGCCGCTCGTCTTCCTGGCCATCCCCAACCAGCGCTGGCGGGCCTTCGCCGGAGAGCGCTGGGCGCGGCATCCGCTGTTCGGCCCCCTGCTCAACTGGAGCGGGGCGATCTTTATCAATCGAGGGGAGGTTGACCGGGTGGCGCTGGCCGAAGGGCTGCAGGCGCTGGCGGACGGCTACTGCTTCGGCCTGGCGCCGGAAGGGACGCGGAGTAAGACCGGCCAGCTGCAGCAGGCCAAGGACGGGGCGGCCTATCTGGCGCTGAAAGCCAACGTCCCTCTGGTGCCGGTCGGCATGAACCACACCGACGAATGGCTCGACAACTACAAGCGGCTCAAACCGACCCATCTGAAAACGCAGATCGGCCCGGCCTTCACCCTGCCCGAACTCGGCCGGCGGGTGCGCAGCAAGGATCTGGCCGCCTACACACACCTGATCATGGTCCACATCGCCAACCAGATTCCGGAGCGCTATCACGGCCACTACCGGCACAGCCCCGCCCTGGCGGCGCTGCAGCGGGGGGACGATCCCTGGCCGCACTGCCTGCAGGTCGAAGAAGTGGCAGCCTGATCGGCGGGCTGATTAAGGAAGAGGTGGTTAACGAAGAGGAAGGATGGCGGCTCCCCCGGCAACCCTGCTCGAACTGCTGGCCGGCCGGCCGGCGGCCGAAGTGATCGACCTCATGGCCGGCTGGCTGCCGCTGGCAGCGGCGGCCGGAAAGGCGATCCCCATCGACCCGGCTTCTGGGGAGATGCTGCTGGTGGTGCGGCGCGGCGCGCTGACCGTGGTCGAGGCGAACGAGGGGGACGGAGAGTCGGCCGTCCGCACCTGCGGGCCGGGCGCCCTGCTCGGCAACCTGCCGGATTACGGCTATTCGCTGGCCGGTGCCACCGTTACCGCGGCCGCCGACACGGAGCTGCTGATCCTCAGCCGGGTGATGGTAGAACAGCTCCGCCGCCGCTATCCCGAGGTGGCCTCACGCTGGAGACAGCCGTCGCCGCAGTAATCCCGTCACCTGCCAGATTTTCCCAACCCCCAACCCCCAACTCCCAACTCCCGTTCCCCGTTCCCCGTTCCCCGTTCCCCGTTCTTTCCCCCTACATCTCCTCCCGATAACTCAACTGGTGCTTGCTGCGGGCATTGAGGACCGCCCGGCGCAGCAGTTCGTGGACCGCCTCCGGGTCCGGAACATTGCGCAGGATGATGACCGGGTTCTTGGGATCGTGGCTGCGAATGGTGATATCGCCCAGCTTCATGAGCCGCTCGCCAAAGGTCTGTTTCTGGTCCATCGACTGGACGCGCACGAGTTCGATGTCGGTGTGCTGTTTGCCGAGAAGCCCTTCGGTGACCCGAATCCGCTCGTCGGTCACTGTGTAGGAAGTGGTCAGCGAGAGGAAGGGCCGTCCTTCCCAGAGGATCTCCTCGACGTCGTCAAAGGGATTGCCGGCCGCGCCGGAGGTGATCGTCGCCTGCTTGGCCGTGCTGGCCATATCGGCGTCCAGCTCGAGCAGCGCCGCCTCGGTCACGACATTGACCAGGGATTCCAGCGACTCCTTGGGCACCCCCGTCAGGTCGACCGTGCCCTGGGCAATCGCCTGCCAGATACGGGCCTTAATCGCCGATTCCGCTTTTTCTAACGTCATCACAGCCTCCTGCTAATTTTTCATTTATAAAAAAAGATTACTATTTTCTACGCGCCAACCTGTCAAAAGGTTGTAGAAACCATTATACGCCATTACAATCAACACGTGGTTGTCTCCGCCACACGGCGTGGGGGGTTGGCGGCGGGCCGGCCGGCAGCCGGTCCTGGGATCTGGCGCCAATCGATTGGGAACGAACGAAAAAATCATGCCATTATACGCGTATCGATGCAACGACTGCGGACACGAATTTGAGCAGAGACAGCGGATGACCGACGATCCCCTGCGCGACTGTCCCACCTGCGGGGGGGAAGTGCGCCGGGTGATCAACCAGGTCGGCGTCGTCTTCAAGGGCTCCGGTTTTTACGTCACCGACACCAAGAGCAAAAATCCGGCCGCTCCCGCCACCCAGAATGGGGCCGAAGGGGAGAAAAACGGCACCGGAGAAAAGAGTGCGGCCGAACCGGCCGCGGAGAAACCGGCCGAAGCCAAAAGCGAGGCCAAAAGCCCGTCCGCCGAAAAAGCCGCCGCCTAGCACCGACGCCGAACGGCCCATAAAAAACAAAACCTGCCCGAAAATCGCGGCAGGTTTTTTTATTTTCGGGAGAAAGGACCAGGGTCGATTAAAATTGAAAACCCCGGGTGGCGCGCACGAGCTTGTGGTCGTACTCGGTGACGAAGCCGTCGAGCATATCCTGCAGGCTGCCCCATTCCTCGCTGCCGAGAATATTCTGCATCTGCTCCATCGAGGGGCAGACACCGCTGGCCTGGATCTGCGGCCGCTTGCCAAAGCGGGTGTACCAGAATTCGAGATCGCCCAACCCCAGCCGATTGAGGCGGGGAATAAACTCATTCACCACGAACTCCGAGTATTCCGTCTCGCGGTTCGGGCGGATATTCCATGTCATCAGCAGTTTCACCGGCATACCATCTTTAATCCTTGGCACTGGTTCGGATCCGGCCGCCCCGAAGGGGAGGCCGGACCCGGCGTGAATTTTCGCCGCGGCCGCCGTCAGTTTTTGGGCTGCAGGACGACAACCTGGGTCCCTTCTTCGGGCAGGCCGGACCGGGTCACCCGCAGGGAGCTTTCTTCTTCGACATCGCTGACCCCCATTTCTTTGAGAAAGCGATCGACCTCGCTCAGATCGAGCTTGAGCCCTTTCTGGGCGAAGTGCATGGGCACGACGATATTGGGCTCGATCATCGAGACGAGCTCCGAGGCCTGGGCGGCCGTTAGCGTGTTGCCGCCGCCAACCGGGATCAGCAGAACATTGACCTGCCCCAGGGCATCGATCTGGTTCTGCGTCAGAACCCGGTCGAGATCCCCCAGGTGGGCCACCGAAATATCTTCGTATTCGAACACGAACATCGTGTTTTTGGTATCATCAACTGATTTTCGCGGTGAGGCGATGCCGTTGATGAAGACCCCCCCGATCTCGTATTCGCCGGGGCCGTTGAGGATGTGCTGGGTGCCGCTCACCCCTTTGACGTAGTTGTGTCCGGTGGCGTCATGGCTGATGGTGACGACTTCACCTTTCAGTTTCAGCGCCGGCAGCCCGAGCTTGGCATCGTAGGGGTCGGTAACAATCGTGGCCACCCCGCGATCGGTAATCCGAAAACAACTCAATCCATACCAGGTTAATTCCATCTTTTCTTCTCCTAAAGCCTGATATTATACCCGAACCGGGATCGAATGGAGAAAATTCATACGCATGTCGATGGTTGATTTAGATCCGGCCGGCCGCTGGCGCGTTCTGGCCCTGAACGGGGGTCTGGTCGAGAAAAACGGGAAGATTCGCCTGCGGCTGCCGCCGGTAAAGCGGGGGTATGCCGACGCCCAGATCGACGATTACGGTGGGCGCAAGGGCGGGCGTTTCGCCTGGCGGCCGGGGGTCCGGCTCTCGCTGCGGGCCTGCTTCTCGCACGGGGGGGAGCGGCTGCTGGGGACGGCCGGCTTCGGCTTCTGGAACGCCCCTTTTGGCGACCCGACGATCCGGCTGCCGTCGCTGCCGCAGGCGGCCTGGTTTTTCTTCGGCTCCGCCCCGGGCGATCTGCCGGTCAACCCGGTCGGGCCCGGCCGCGGCTGGTTCGCCGGCACGGTCGACGCCGGCCGCTGGCGGGCGCTGGCCCTGGCGCCGCTGGCCCCGGCCGTCGTCCTCCTCAACCGGCTGCCGGCTTTTCGACAGACGGTCTGGCCGCGGGTGCAGCGGGCGCTGGGCATGAGCTACGCCCCGCTCGACCCGGCCGGGATGGCCGGCTGGCACCATTATGAACTCGACTGGGGAGCGGCCGGCTGCGCCTTTCGCGTGGATGGGGCGGCCGTCCTGGAAACCACCCAGACCCCGCGCGGCCCGCTGGGCTTCGTCTGCTGGATCGACAACCAGTATCTGGCGGTCACGCCGACCGGCGGGGTGCGGGCAGGCCACCTGCCGCTGGCGGAAGCGCAGTGGCTCGAAATCGACGAACTGACCCTCAATCAGAAGGGTATCTGACCGGTTCGGGAAACTTTGACTCCCATTTTTGGCCGTGTTATACTCGTTTTCCGTCACTTCACCACGTGCTGTGGAGGAATGGCCGAGTGGACGAAGGCAACGGTCTTGAAAACCGTACTGGTGCAAGCCAGCGGGGGTTCGAATC
>JBFFZG010000279.1:0-6342 GCA_041568735.1 Promineifilaceae bacterium (SeqCode) | reverse complement strand
GGACCGATCGAAAACCTGAACCTTTCGGGCGGCGAACCTTTCATTCGCAAGGATTTTGCCGAAATTGTGCGCCAGTTCATCACCCACAATGAGGTGCGCCAGGTCTACGTGCCATCCAATGGCTACTTCACCGAAAAAACCGTGGCGGCCGTCAGCGATGTGCTGAAGGAATCCTCCCTGGACCTGTTTGTCGTCGAGCTGTCCCTGGATGGGATGCCGGAGTTTCACGACACCTTCCGCGTGGCGAAAAATTCCTTCCGCAAGGCGATGGAAACCTACGATGCCCTGGTCGAGCTGCAGAAGCGAGATCCGCGGCTGCGCATCCACGCCATTTCTACGGCCACCGACGTCAACATGAAGGAAATCAAGGCGCTGACGACCTACCTCTACGAGCGCTGCCCGGACATGGACCATCACAACCTGGCCATCATCCGCGGCGATCGGAAAAATCCGGCCCTGGCGGCGCCGCTGCTGCCCGAATACCAGGCACTTTACGATTACATTCGCCGCCTCTGGTCGCCCCGGGAAAAAGAGCGGTACGGGTCGATCGTCGAGCCCATGCTGCAGTGGGGGAAAATGGAGACGCTGCGGCAGCAGCGGCAGGTGATCCCCTGTACGGCCGGCCGGCTCAGCGCGGTTGTCTACGCCAACGGCGATGTCGGCGTCTGTGAAATTCACAAACCGATCGGCAATCTCCGGCAGAAATCCTTCCAGGAAATCTGGCAGTCGGCGGAGGCGGCCGAGCTGCGCCGCTCGATCGGCTGTAAGGAATGCCACTGCACGACCGAAGTCTTCCTGTGGCCCAGCATCGTTTTTCAGCCGGTCAGCCTGGCCCGCTCGATGGTTGGGGCCCGTGTTTGGGAGCGCTCCCTTTCGCTGAAAAATGGGGAGAAGGTCGAGATCGAGCTCGGCGAAGATCGACTGCCGGTCTCTCCCGGCGAGAATGGATTGATCGACGTGGACTTGCCGATCAACGATCCTTCCTGACTCCGGGGGTCGGATACCGCCGCAAACACCATGACTGAGGTTGTCGGGACACGGAAAATCGCCATCATCGGCGCCGGGCTGATGGGCACCTGGCACGCCCACGCCGTGCGCCGCCTGGGCGGCCGCCTCGCCGCCGTGGTCGATCCGAACGAGCCGGCGGCCCGCAAACTCGCTGCGGCGGCCGGTGCCCCCATCTACGCGTCGGTCGAAGCGCTCCTGGCAGGGCAGGCGATCGACGCGGCCCACCTCTGCACCCCACCGGCCACCCACGGACCACTCAGCCGCCAGTTAATCGACGCGGGGGTCGATCTGCTCGTCGAGAAGCCGTTTGGCGCGACCGCCGCCGAAGCCGGAGAACTGCTCGACCTGGCTGCGGCCGCCGGGAGGCAGATCTGCCCGGTTTACCAGCTTCCTTTTCAGCGGGGCATGACGCGGGCGCTCGCCTGGCTGCCGGCGATCGGCCGGCCGGTCCACTGGCGCTTTGCCGTCCGCTCGGCCGGTGCCGCCGGCCTTCCCGCGGCGGAGACCGAGGCCATCATGCGAGATATTCTTCCTCACCCGCTTTCCGTGCTGGCTGCGGCCATGCCCGGCAGCCTGCCGGCGGTTGCATGGCAGGCTGCCGCCCCGGCCTCGGGTGAATTCCACGCCCTGGGCCAGTTCGAAGGGGGTACCATCACCCTGGAAATCAGCATGGCCGCCCGGCCGACGGCCAACCTGGCCGAGATCACCGGACCCGGGGGCACCATTCATCTCGATTTTTTCCACGGCTTTGCCTTCCGCGAGCCGGCTGCTGTTTCCCGCTGGCGGAAAATCGGCCATCCGTTCGACCGGGCCGGCCGGCGCCTGGCGGCGGCCGGGAGCAACCTGGGGCGGCGGCTTGTGACTCGGGAGCGGGCCTATCCAGGTCTGGAGGCACTCATCCGCCGCTTCTACGAGGCAGCGGCCGGCCGCGCGCCGGCCCCCTACGATGCATTGACCATTCGCCAGATCGCGGGGGCACACGAGGAGCTGCTGGCGCGGGTGAGCTCCCCTTCCACCCCACTTCAAGCCTCCCTTAAGGGGACAGAAGGCGGCGGCCGGTGATTCTCGGGGTCAACGGCATTCGCCTGGTGGGGCAGCGCAGCGGGGTGGCCCGGGCGATCGAGGCCTTTCTGCGGCATATGTGGGCCTTCGACCACCCGTTCAGCGGCGTTCACCTCTACCTTCCGCAGCCGCTGGAGGCGGGTGTGGACCTGCCGCCGCGGGTGAAGCCGGTCGTCCTGCCGTCCAGGCTGCCGCCGGGTTTGTGGGAGCAGATTGTGCTGCCCAGAGCGCACGGCTCGCGCGACGTGCTTTTCTGCCCCAGCTACGTCATGCCCCTCCTGGCTCGCTGCCCGACACTGCTCGCCCATCACGGTTCTTATGAAGGCTACGCCAGGCGGGCCGAAGTTTTTTCTCCGTGGACGCGCCTCAAGGCCAGGGTCATGTACGACCTGAGCGCCCACCGGGCGTCCGTCGTGACGACTGTCAGCCAGTTCAGCAAAGAAGACATGGTTCGCTTCTACCGGCTGCCCCCGGAGCGGATACACGTCGTCCCGGAAGGGGTGGAGACGGCGTTGTTCCGGCCGATCTGTGATGAGGCTGCCCTGGCGGCCTGGCGGCGGCAGGTGCTGGGGGAGGACCGGCCATTCATCCTCTACGTGGGCAAGCCGACCCGCCGGCGCAACCTGCCCAACCTGCTGCGCGCCTTCAAGCGGCTCAAAGAAAGCGATCGGCTGCCCCACCGGCTCCTCTTCATCGGGTCCAATCTGCCTGGAACCAGCTTCGCTGCCGACATCGACGGGCTGGGACTGCGGGAAGACGTCGTGGAGATCGGCTATGCCGCGCACGAGGAAATCGCCCTGGCATACAACGCCTGCTCGATTTTTATCTACCCGTCCGACTATGAGGGTTTTGGCATGCCGGTCCTGGAGGCGATGGCCTGCGGCGCGCCGGTGATCGCCCTGAACAACACCGCCTTTCCCGAATTTGCCGGGGGGGTGGCCGACCTGCTGCCCGACGGGCGGGCGGAGACCCTTTATGATGGCATCCGGGAACTGCTCGCCAGCCCGGAGCGGCGGGCCAGGATGGCCGATGCCGGGCCGCGTCGGGCGGCCGGGTATGACTGGGCGGTCGTCACCCGCCTCTATCTCGATCTGCTCGTCCGGCTGGCCAGCCGGACGGTGGGGGAAAATCTCGGAAAATGACACGCGAAGGAGAAAAGGATTCGATGAAGACGTTTTTAGGATGGAACCGGAACCGCTGGCTGGCGCATGGGGTTCTGCTCGTCACTTCGGTGCTGTGGTGCTACGTGACCTTCTTCTTCCTGGCGCCGGATGTCGGGCTGGTGCGCGGCCTGGCGATCGGCCTGGGCTACCTGGCGCTGGTCCAGCTGGCTCTGACCCTGCTCATCGGTCCCTGGCAGATGCTCCGCCGCAGGAAGCGAAACCCCGTCAACATCGATCTGCGGCGGGACATCGGCATCTGGACGGCGATCACCGGCACCCTGCACGTCATTTACGGCTTTCAGGCCCACCTGGGCGGCCGCCTGTGGCTTTTCTTTTTTCGGGAAGGGAGCTACCGGCCGCTGATCAACCCCTTTGGGGCCAGCAATTATCTCGGCCTGGCGGCCACGATCCTGCTCATCTTCCTCTTCCTGCTTTCGAACGAAATCTCCCTGCGCTGGCTGATGGGAAAAAAGTGGAAGCTCTTTCAGCGGTCCAACTACTTCCTTTTCGGCCTCGTCGTCCTTCATACCTTCGGCTACCAGTTCGTCATCAAGCGCTTCTGGGTGATGACCGTCCTGACTCTGGTCCTTTCGGGAATCGTCGTTTACCTCCAGGTCAGGGGATATCAATATTTCCGGCAGCGCTGGCCGGGGAGGGGTGAATCCCGGGAACCGGCATGAGCCGGCCGCCCGGCAGGGGCTGTTTCTCGGGCGGAGATCGCGGAATTAAGAGGTGATGTAAGGAATTTCGGTTATGGTCATGAGTAGACAGGAAAACGGGCCTTCGCTCGATTCCGATCGAAAGACCTTCATCCTTCCTTTCCCCCACCCCGGCCTGTGAAAAACGACCTGGAAAGGCCTGAAAACAAAGGTTTGCATCAATTTGCGAGGCGAAAAATGAACTTCTGGCATGGAAAAAAGATTCTGGTAACCGGCGGCGCTTCTTTTATCGGCAGCCACCTGGTCGATAAGCTGGTCACCTGCGGGGCCGACGTGCGCGTGGCCGACGATCTCTCGAGCGGCCGGCTGGACAATCTGGCGGAAAGTATCGACCAGGTCGATTTCCGCGAAGGCGATTTGCGCGATCGAGCGTTTACCCACGACGCGATGCGCGGCCGGGAAGTCGTGTTTCACCTGGCGGCCAGCCACGGCGGGCGCGGCTTCATCGATACCCATCCGGCCGACTGCGCCTCGAATATGGTGCTCGACGGGATCGTCTTCGACGAGGCGCTGCGAGCCGGCGTCGACAAGGTGGCCTTCGCCAGCTCGGCCTGTGTCTACCCGACGTCGCACCAGGAGAAGCCGGTCAACGGCAATACGATTTACCTGCAGGAAAGCTGGGCCGATCCCTTTGTCGAGGGGTGCGCCTTTGCCGACGGCGAATACGGCTGGGCCAAGCTGATGGGGGAGATGACCCTGAGGGCCTATTGGAAGCAGCACGGCTTAAAATCGGTTTCCTGCCGCCTGTTCACGGTCTACGGGGAGCGGGAAAATGAAACGCATGCCGTCATCGCCCTGATCGCCAAGGCGTTTGTGCGCATGGACCCCTACGAGATCTGGGGGGACGGCCAGCAGGATCGGAATTTCACCTATGTCGGTGATATCGTCGACGGCATGATGCACGCGGCCGTAAAGATCGACGACGCCTCGCCGATCAACATCGGCACGGCCGAGCACATCAAGATCATCGACATGGTGCAGAAAATCTTCGCCATGACCGGCTACCAGCCGGACGAACTGTTTTTCGACCTCTCCAAGCCGGTCGGGGTCTACAGCCGGGCGGCTGATCTGACCGAGACCCGGGCGCGTCTCAACTGGGAGCCGCAGACCCGCTTCGACGATGGACTGCGGCGCACCATTGACTGGTATTACGAAACGCGGGACCCGGCGGCCGTGGCGGCCAAGCTCGGCGTGCTGCTCACCGAGCGTTAACAGGGTCCACTGATCGTTCGGGACATGGCGATACCTTCCAGCCCAAAATCCAGGAACCGGGAAGACGAGCCGCTGGTTTCCGTGTGTCTGCCGACCTTTAACGACGGATCGTTCTTGCATGAATCGCTTTGTTCGATCGTCAATCAGACCTACCGGCACCTGGAAATCCTCGTCGGGGACGATCACTCAACTGACAATACCCGGGAGATCGTCCAGACCATCCAGGATCCCAGAATTCACTATCATCGAAACGAGCGCAACCTGGGGCAGTTTCCGAATGTCAACGCCCTGATCGAGCGGGCCCAGGGTAAATACGTCGCCATCTATCATTCAGATGATATCTATCACCCGGAAATCATCGCCAGGGAAGTTGTCTATCTCGAGGCTGAACCCCGGGTTGGGGCGGTTTTTGCCCTGGATTGGCGCATCAATGCCCGGGGAGAAACAATCGGGAAAATGAAACTGCTGCCGGAGATTCCAGCGCGGACACCGCTGAGTTTGCCAGATATCATGCCGATTTTGCTGCGCCATCGAAATCGTGTCTTCCGCGCGCCGACCTTTATGGGGCGCCGGGAGATTTTTCGCGAAGTCGGTCTTTTCAGCTCCGAGTTCAGCATCGCCGGGGATTTCGAGATGTGGCTGCGAATCCTGACCCGCTACCCGGTCGCCATCCTGGATGAATGGTTGATGGGCTATCGCCGCGGTGATTCCCAGGTTTCCCATTCTTATCAAAATCTCCGCACCTTCGAGGAGCACTTTTTCCCGATCATCGATCACTACCTGACGCTCACGGAGCTGCCGAAAGGCCGTGGCGCGATCATTTGGACCGAATACGCTTTTCATCGCTGCGACGATGAAACTTTTCGCGCGGCTAACTGGATCATAAAAGGGGATCAGGATGCGGCCAGTGGGCTGCTCCGGCGTCCTTTTCCGTGGCGAACCCTGGGGATCCCCACGGCGGACCTCCGCTGGCGAAAGGTTCGGGTTCTGCTGCTCCGCCTGGTCATGCTGGCCGGCCTGAGGTTGAACCTGACCGGAACGCTCCGCCGCTTGCTCCTCTGGACAGAATATCGGAGGGCTGCTTGATGGCTGGGTCGAAGATCGCCCTATATATCGATCCTCCGTCCCATCACTTTAAAGAGGATCGACTTTTTAATGCCCAACAGGTGCGATACGGT
>JBFFZG010000278.1:0-6347 GCA_041568735.1 Promineifilaceae bacterium (SeqCode) | reverse complement strand
CGATCCGCTGCCATTCTGGTCAGCCCCTGGACCGCACAGGCGGCAGATCCCTCGTCGAAGACTCCTCGGGATACCACGTGGAACGGAGAGTCAAACTGCAATCACCAGGTGGTGCCGATGGTTCCACCAGGACCCTGGCCCGTTCCCCGTTCCCCGTTCCCGGCCGGCAGGCCCTCACAACCACGCATCCCGAGCCTGTCGAGGGATCTGCCACCGCGGCCGTCACCCCACTTCTCGAAAACCAGAAAAGGCCGGCGCCACCTCACCCGGCCGGATAGATCTCGTCGATATTCTCCCGTGTGACAAATTGATGCTCGATATAGACGGCCGGCGGCACCGACTCCCCCTTCAAGATCTTGACGGCGATGTCAATCAACCGGGAGCCGTAGTTCTGCGGCATATAGGTCGTCGAACCGATCACGCGGGAGCCCGGCTGCCGGATCTCGTTCAACAGCAGCCGGTCGGCCCCCTGCCCCACGATCAGAACGTGCTCCTCCCGGTCGAGCCGGCGCGCCGCCCGCAGCGCTCCCAGCGCCGCGTCGGTGTTGAAAGAAAGCACCCCCACCCGCCGGGCGGTCGGATGGGCCTGGAGCGCCCGGGTCACTTCCGCCTCACTGACCTGAACCGTATTCCCGCTGTCCAGGAAGATCAGCTTTTCTGGCGGGATCGGTCCCAGAATCTCGCTCACACCGTCGAGCTGCCCCTGGATGCGGGCGGCCGGCAGCGATCCGGCCCGCGGCTCCTCCAGCACCAGCAGGTAATCGTAGACCCCATCCCAGGTTTCCTGCAGCGCCCGGCCGAAGGCCTGCCCGCCGTCCAGGCCGGCCCGGTAGTTGTCGACCCCGAAGAAGGTGGCCCCCACCATCGGGATGTCGACGGCGATCACCGGCACCCCGGCCCGGTGAAACTTGTCCATGAGCAGGTTGCCGGTGCGGTAGTCGATCTGGTATTCGATGGCCAGGTCGACCCCCCGGTTGATCAAATGATCGGCCAGGCGCAGCGCCTCCGCCCCGCTCAGCTTGTTGTCGACGATCACCAGGTCGATGTTGCTGCGCAGGGCGGCCGCCCGCTCTAACCCCCGCCGGACGGCGACGGCGAACGGCAGATCTTCGCTCAGGTTGGCGAACCCAATGGTGTACTGGGCGGTGGTGGTGGGCACCGAATAGGAGCGCACGCTGTTCTGGCCGCAGACGATCAGATTGACCCGGTTGCGGTGCAGCTGCTGAATCATCTCTGGCGGCACCTCGCTGTCAGTCACGAGATAGTCGATCTGCTCGGTCGCCGCGAACGGAGAAAAACCGGAGCGGCCGATCTTGCTGCTGTCGACCAGGGCCACGACCTGCTCCGCCTGCTGCAGCACCTTTTCCTTCAGGCGCGCATCCTCATAAGCCCGGGCCATCAGACCCGCCTCGACGGTAAACCCCACCCCGGAAATAAAAGCCGTGCGCAGCCGCAGATAGTCCAGGAGATTCTGATTTGTCGACCCCGCGGTGTACAGCCCGCCGGATTCGACCTTGCCTCCGATCAGCAGCACGGTGTGATCGGTGCTCTCGGCCACCCGCAGCGCCACATGCAGGCCGTTGGTCACGATGGTCAGATGACCGCGTTCCTTTAAATGGGGGATGATCATCTGGGCCGTCGTCCCCGCATCCAACCAGATCGCGTCCCCATCATCGACCATTTCGGCCGCCCAGTGGCCGATTCGCCGCTTCGCCTCGAGATTGGCGATCGGTGGCTGCTGGGCGGGGAAGTCCAGCTGGTCGATCAGGATCGCCCCGCCTCGCACCCGCCGGATCTGTTTCTCCGCCTCCAGGGCGTTCAGATCGTTCCGAATCGTCCCCTCTGAGACATCCAGAACGGCCGCCAGCTCCGTGACTTTGATGCCCGGTTTTTCTCCCAGAAGACGGATGACGGTCTGGCGGCGCTCAAAAGTGGTCGGCATGGGCAGTTCTCTCGCTGGTTGTTTTGTTGAACTTTTTCGTATTTTGACAAATTTCAACAAAAATGTCAATCGTTCGGCAGCCAGAGGGGGGAATTTCCCGGCAAAATCGGCCGTTTATTGACACAAAGGGGCGCCCCATGTTAAGATTTCGACAAAATTCGATAATTTACAAAATGTTTCGCGAACTCGCGGCAGCGGCATATTCCCGGTGCGTGATCCTCCCACCACGCCCGTCCGGTTTTGAGGCTATCGATGACATCCCCTCTCCTGGAAATCAAGCACATCTCCAAGCGTTTTGGGGAAACCCAGGCGCTCGACGATGTTTCCCTGACGCTCTATCCGGGTGAAATCCACGCTCTGCTGGGGGAAAACGGAGCCGGCAAATCAACCCTGATCAAAATCATGACCGGCATCTACCGGCCGGATCAGGGGGAGATCTGGCTCGACGGCCAGCCGCTGACCATTCACAACGCGCGAGACGCCCAGGCGTACGGCCTCGCCGCCATTCACCAGGAGCCGATGATCTTCCCCGATCTCAATGTGGCCGAAAATATTTTCATCAGCCACCGGCAGCGCGGGGCGATCGTCAACTGGCGGGAGATGTACCGGGAGGCGGCGGAGGTTCTCGGCCGGCTGGGGATCAACCTCGACGTCCGCAGCCCCGCCCGGGGGCTGACCCTGGCCCAGCAGCAGGCGGTCGAAATCGCCAAGGCGATGTCTCTCAAAGTCCGCGTCCTGATCATGGACGAGCCGACGGCCTCCCTTTCGGCCCACGAAGTCGACCAGCTCTTCAAGCTGACCCGGGCCCTGCGGGACCAGGGGGTCAGCATTGTCTACATCAGCCACCGGATTGAAGAAGTCTTCGCCCTGTCGGATCGGGTGACCGTGCTGCGAGACGGCCGCTTTATCTCTTCCACCCTGATCGGTGAGGTGACGACCGAGTCGGTCATCCAGGATATGGTCGGCCGGGAGCTGGACGAATTCTTCGCCAAAAGCGAGGTCAGGCAGGGAGAAGTCCTGCTGCAGGCCCGGGGTCTGGGCAAAACCCACGTCTTCGAAGGGGTCAATTTCGATCTGCACGCCGGGGAAGTGCTCGGCTTTGCCGGTCTCGTCGGCTCGCGCCGCACCGATGTCGGCCTGGCCCTGTTCGGCATCAACCCGGCCGACCAGGGTGAGATCCGGCTAGACGGCCGGACGGTCCAGATCCGCTCCCCCCAGCAGGCGGTCGGTCTGGGAATCGCCTACGTCACCGAAGATCGCCGCCAGCTCGGCCTCTCCTTGCCGATGTCGATCGTGGCCAACATCTCTCTGCCCGTCCTGCGCCAGTTCACCGGCCGGTTCGGCCTGATCCGCCGGCAGAGCGAGCGGCGCACGGCCGAGCAGTTCCGCCAGCGTCTCGCCATTCGCACCCCCTCGGTCGACACCGAAGTCGGCAAGCTTTCCGGCGGCAACCAGCAGAAAGTCATGCTGAGCAAATGGCTCAACACCCGCCCTCGCCTCCTGATCCTCGACGAGCCAACCCGCGGCATCGACGTCGGCGCCAAGGCGGAGGTCCACCACTTCATCAGCGACCTGGCGGCCGAAGGGATCGGGATTATCATGATTTCGTCTGATCTGCCCGAAGTGCTGGCCATGAGCGACCGCATCCTGGTCATGCGCGAGGGGCGGCAGATGGCGATCTACGACCGGGCCGAGGCGACCCAGGAAAAAGTGATGACGGCCGCCATGGGTCAGCACGAAGAGAGCGGCTGACCGCCTCAGAGAACCTGCCATGAATGAACTGCGCCGACGAATCAGGCCGGAACAAATACGAGAACTGCTGCTGCTTCTGATCATCATTCTGGCCGTGCTGTTTTTCGGCTCGCAGATCCAGGGCTACTACGCTCCGCGCACCTTTAATCGAATCGCCACGAGTGCTTCAATCCTGGCGGTCGTGGCCGTCGGCCAGACCCTCGTTGTGATCATGCGCAATATCGACCTGTCGGTCGGCTCGATTGTCGGCTTCACCGCCTACTTTGTCGGCACGCGGCTGGCGGCCAACAACGATACCCCGGCCCTCACAGTCGTCCTGATGGCCATCGGCGTCGGCGCCATGATGGGGGCCTTCAACGGCATCGTCATCGCCTACGGCCGGGTCCCGGCCATCATCACCACCCTGGGCACCCTGGCCATCTATCGCTCCATCCTCGTGCGTTATTCGAACGCCCAGACCGTCATCACCAGCTCGCTCCCGGAGTGGCTGGTCAATCTCCCGCAGATCAACGCCTTTTCAATCGGCAGCCTGGATGTCCGGCTGGTCGTCGTCATCGCCGTCGTGGTCGTCCTCCTGTTTCAGCTGGTCCTCTCCTTCCTCCCCTGGGGACGCCGCCTCTACGCCATCGGTTCCAACCCGGACGCGGCCCGCACCGCCGGCCTGCCGATCGAGCGCAGCATCGTGACCGCCTACATTCTGTGCGGCGCCCTCTGCGGCCTGGCGGGCTTTCTCTTTCTTTCCCGCTTCGGCACGATCACCGTCGTGGCCGCCCAGGGTATGGAGCTGCAGGTGGTGGCGGCCGTCGTCGTCGGCGGGGTCAATATCTTTGGCGGGTCCGGGACGATGATCGGCGCCCTCCTGGGCACCGTGCTGATCGCGACGCTGGAGCAGAGTCTCCTGCGCTGGCAGATCGTCAGCGAGTTCTGGCGGGACGCCATCCTGGGCGCTCTGATCCTCCTGGCCGTGGCGGCCGACACCGTCATCCTCGGCCGTCTGCGCCAGCTGTGGGCCCGCACCACCCACCAGGAAAATCCAACCGCACCGGAAGGGATCGATGTCGCTTAAACAGGTTCGCTGGCGCAGCTGGGAAGGTCTGCTCCTGGTCATCCTCCTGGGGGTGATCGGGGTCAATATCTACCTGGCTCCCTTTTACCTGCGCCTCAACAACCAGATCAATCTCTTCCAGCTTTCAATCGAAAAGATCATCGTCGCCCTGGTCATGACCCTGATCATCATCAATGCCGAAATCGACCTGTCGGTGGCCTCGGTCATGGGGCTGGCGGCCGCCACCGCGGCCGCCATGTGGGAGGCGGGATATTCGATGCAGGTCGCCGTCCTGACCAGCCTCTTCGTCGGCGCGCTGTGCGGCGCCTTTAACGGCTTCTGGGTCGCCTTCGCCGGCCTCCCGTCCCTGGCGGTTACCCTGGCCGGTTTGATTGGCTACCGGGGGGTTGCCCGAATCCTGATCGAAGACCGCTCCATCGGGAATTTCCCCGACTGGTTCGATGCCCTCGGCCAGCAGCCGCTGATCGGCCCGGTCCACCTGGCCCTCCTCATTTTCTTCCTGGGGCTGATCCTCATGGTCATCGTCCTGCAGCGGTCAGCTTTCGGCCGCTACATCTATGTCATCGGCAACAACGCCGATGTCGCCCGCTACTCCGGGGTGCAGGTCCGGCGGGTGAAGATGACCCTGTTTATCGTCTCTGGCTTTGTCGCCGCGCTGGCCGGCCTGCTGCTGGCCGCCCGCCTGGGAGCGGTGCGCGGCAACACGGCGGAAGGGTTTGAACTGGACATCATCACGATGGTCCTCCTGGGTGGCGTGAGCATCTTCGGCGGATCCGGCACCCTCACCGGCGTTGGCCTGGCCATCCTGGTCATCCTCAACCTGCGCAACGGCATGTCCCTGGCCAGCATCACCGGCAACACCCAGACGGGTGTCATCGGCCTGCTCCTGATCCTCTCCGTTTTCGTGCCCGGCCTGGCCCAGCGGCTGCAGGCGCGCTGGCGGGTGGGCTTTGCCCGGAGTAAAGTCCCCTCCCCGGAAGCGGCCGAATTCTGATTGGAGAAGAAATGCGAAAGAAATAGGAGGAGGAAACATTGAACCAATCCCTGGATGTCCCTTGAGCGATGGGTCCGGCGCGGTGGGCGGAAGTCACCGGCGGGATCCGGACCCTTTTTTCCCGGCCTTTAGAACAATCTGCAAGGAGAAGCCATGAAGAAGAAATTTGTTTTTTTCCTGATGACCCTGCTGCTGCTGGCGGCCGTCGCCTGTACGACCGGCGGCGGCGAGCAGCCGGCCCCGGCCACCGAACCACCCCCGACAGCCGCACCGGAGACGCAGCCCGAAACCGCCATGGATCCGAAAGATTTCAAGGCGATCCTGCTCCCCAAATTCCTGGGCATCCTGGTCTTTGACCAGGCCCACGATGGGGCGCTTGAAGCGGCCACCGAGCTGGGTACGGCCGACGGCCTCCAGTTCCTCGGCCCCACCCCCGAGAACTCCGTCGCCGGCCAGATCGAGATCATGACCAACGCCGTCACCCAGGGGGTGAACGCCGTCATGCTCTCCAACAACGCCGGCGACCAGATCGCCCCGGCCGCCCAGGCCGCCCTCGACGCCGGCCTGACCGTCGTCACCTGGGACTCCCCCAT